>JBNLEI010000204.1:0-35017 GCA_050304855.1 Methylococcaceae bacterium | reverse complement strand
AAAAAGCAAAACCGCAACAATCACAAGCGGAATAATGACGATACTGAGAATAAAGGTTTTTTGTATTTGTTCTCGGGACAATTTAAATTGTTCCGCATTTTGAGCTGCATATCGATCCGCAATGGAAACCAGCTTATCCAGTGCGGGCTCCATCTTTTCCGCGATACCCTCGAGTTCGAAAGACTGATCGCCATTTGACTGAAAAACCGTCGTTAATCGCCTGAAAAGCTGTTGATATTTCTCGAGGCTATCGACTAATACGTTGTTCTTCGATGTTACGGATGAATCTCCACTATTGTTCAACAACGTAGACAATTCTTTTTCTATACTCTGCGCTTCGGATACATCGGCTTTAAGAATGAAACGATCTTGCGCTTCCGTCATTCTTAAAAAAGTTTTCTTGAACGAAAGATTATTGATTTTCTCTAACTCGGCGGAAATATCGGCAGCCGCCTTTTGCAATTTTTCTTGAAGTCCGTTAATTTCTTCCGGTCCAACTTCACCATGCGACTCGCTTGTTTTAGAGAAAACATCCCAATATTCATCGAAGATGTAGTTAATCCGATTCAACGCCAATATTTCGGCGTCGGTCTCGAGCAACGGCCGTAACAGCTTAATCTGCGTTCTCGCATTCTCGACACTGGTCTTAAAAGCTTGGAAATTAGACTGATTGTTTGTCAACCGAAAATCTTTCTGATAGCGCCTGGCATTCAAGGCTTCAATTTGAATTCGGCCGATAATCCTGGAAAAACTGGCTTGCCTTTGCGCGTCGACAAGCGATTCATCACCAATTGTCAGTGCCCCTAAAAAGGTAAATCCGATTACCACAATTCCGCCGACAAAAACCATAAGAACGAAAAGAAACTTATAACCGAGTTTTATATTAAGAAAAGCTTTTTTAATTTGCTGAAAAACATTCATGAATCATTCCCGTCGATTTTTATGACCAACTCTTTATGGCTATCGGTATCAATAGTCCATTAACCATAACAGCATCCAACCCAATTGTTTTCGTCCGTAACCGGCATCAATCACGCATCGCCGTATTGACGATAACAAGTAAACAAAACCCTAAAAGCCTATCGTTTTACACATCGCCGTAAAAAATACGGTTTTATCTATTTCGTACCAAAACTGCCCGTTCTCTTCAAAAACAGAAACAACACTATCTTTGAGCCCAGCCGGTATTGATGCAGACTCTGTCGGTAATTCGGTTAATTGGTTCAGTAATTTTGGGTACTCAACGATCTTCACTGCAACGGCATGTTCACCCTTATCCAAAACAAGCAACATCTCAATCCCGTCATTACCGAGTTCAAGTTGTAAATAGCGTGCAAGATCGAAAACTGGAACCAAACTGCCCCTGAGATTAATGAGTCCGAGCATCCAAGATGGTGTATTAGGAATCGGAAAAACGAAAACCGACTTGACCACCTCACTGTAAAGCGCCTCATTGCAGAGAAGCCCGACACTGCCGACACGGAAACCATAACGAACCTCTCCAATCTCGGAAAGCGAAAACCCATCCTCGACAGACGATAATTCGTTTTCCTCATTTGGCATCGTGCTAAATAAGCGATTTGTTAAGACGTTTTCCGTTTCCATCCTGCCCCGGCCCTGCCTATTCGAAAGCTTTAATTTGAGCCAAAATTTGTTCGGCGGTGTAGGGCTTTGTGATATAGGCTTTAGCGCCCTGCAACTCAGCCCATACTTTATCGGCCTCCTGGTCTTTGCTGGAAACAAATACGATGGGAATCGCTCGGGTCTTTTCGTTTTTAGTCAGTTCCCTGCAAGCGGCAAACCCATCCATTTCCGGCATCACAATATCCATAAAAATCAGATCCGGACTGCTAGTAATCGCTTTTTCCACAGCCTCTTTGCCCGATGTGGCGGATATCGTTTCCAACCCGGCTTCTTCGACAATTTGTTTAATTTGCTCCAGAGACATTAATATGTCGTCAACAACCAGCACTTTATTTATAGCCATTTGAATCCCTTGTTCGTCTGTTTAATTGAATTCTTTTAACCAATTCATGATTCTTTCCAGCAGTTTCTGAAACTCGTCATGGTCGTAAGGTTTAGTTAAATAAGTTGTGCAGCCGGCAATCACTCCTTTCACCTCATCCAATGGAGATGTTTTCGATGTCAGCATAATAATGGGCGTTTTCTTCATATCTGCTAACTGGCGGATTCTTGAACACGTTTCGAAGCCATCAATGCCTGCCATCATGACGTCCAGGAAAACAAAATCATATTTTTTATCGGCGACAAGATCTAACGCTTCTTCTCCGCTATTGGCGAAATCCACTTGCAGTGGTACACGCGACTTCAATAACTCTAATTCAAGTGTCTTTTGCATCACTTCGCTATCGTCGACAACTAAAACCGAGTAATCCCGGTTCTCAGCAACGGCATGTTCGTTCAGTACGGGTGTTACGTCATTGCTCGCCAGCGCCACTTCATCAAGCACTTTTAATACCCGACTTGCAATTAACACGCCTTGTATATGATGATCTGTCTCGGCCGCAGTCGTTTTCCCGGCTGTTACGAAAGGAATATTGGGATATTTAGAAAGGACACTATCCTTGTGCGTTAAAGCTCCAGAATCGGAATTGACAATAAATAAATCGACTTTTTCGTTGTCTTTAACAAAATATGACCGGTCTCTGCTCTGAGAAACCTCAAATATTTTTGCAAATTTCTCAAGCTCCCTTTGAGAAAAACCAATCAATCCGACATCGATATTTATAGCCATAGCCTCTATTCCCAGTTAAAAAATTCCTGACAAAATTACAAGCGTTCTGCAATTTCTTCTTTGAGGCATGATGCCTTGCTCATCATCCAAAAATTTTGGATAACACCCGATGCCGAGCTCACCGGGAACTAAGTGACTTTACTTTCCATCACTCTAATTTCTTGATTTGCAGCAAAACTCTCGACTCCATTAACTATTAATGATCAACTGATTCGAATCAGTATGATTAGCCTAGCAGCGGATTATGCGCTTTTCAAAAAACAAACCGGCTAAAATATGAGAAAAGAGAACTTGTTCACGAAGAGGTAAAACTAGCTTCGGAAACATAACTCTTGCTCAAAATAGTTAACGCCTCCGTTGACCGAGATTCGTTCACGTTCGACAAAAGCCACTGATCATAGTCGGCAATTCGAATAGACGCCCCTACTCTGTGAGAATCCTTATGAACGCTAAGGCCGCAAATCCTGATCAGAAACCTACCCATATTCTCTGGGTCGAATTAACAACCCGAATCAGCACGCAACCGCTTCATTATCGCTCGGGCGAAGAGGAAACCGCAGCGTCCAGCATTTATCAACTTTATGGCACAACGCGAGAGTTGATGAAACAATACTCCGATGCCTCTTTATTCAACTCACTGTCGCTAGACCTATTCAATAAAACCCTAAGGCCTTATACCGCGCGCAGGCATCGCTGGATGACGACGAGTAAAAAAATTAAGAAGTATCAATATTTAAAGACGAACAGGCACGCCGGCTGTTCAGAACCGCACTCAGCGATCTACAACAAGACCTCTCGGTTTATTTGGTCGCGCTCAAGGCGCTTCTTGCCGACGGCAACGAAATTCCGCAAGAAATCTAAAAATCCATTGTCCAGTTTGATGTTGTTGACGCATCCAAAGCGCGATTCGGAAGCTGTATAAAAGCGGGATAGTCTCAAGCCCCGAAATCGATTTGGGCGTTCGCATGGAATACGATACCGCCGATCTTCAATTCGACGATAACCGACTCTCCCACGCCCATGTCATTTTGGTCAAAATTATTTATACCGGCTCGCCTTCAGACGCGAGCGCTGATGAGTCCAGCACACAATTGGGCTGGATGGTCTATCTCAAACTGGCGATGACCGACGCCGAGCCAGCCTATGTCAAAATTTACCAAAGAACCCAGCCGGCCTTTCCGCTCCAATTTTTCGACGAAGCGCAATTCGAAGCCTATCGAATGCTAGGCGAATGCGCGGCAAAAAGCCTGTTTCGGCGCGAAATCGTCGGCGATTCTCTACCCGACAACCTGGAAGACTGGTTCCAGGCCCTGGCGAACAATCTGCTGCCCGATAACGATGCGGTGTTCTCCAAAAAGTGAGGCCATCAGCCGGACAAAAAAGTGGAAAAAAGAGTAAATGTACAAAGCGGCTAGGACAAATCTTGAGCGAGACGGAAGCCAATGTCGAAATCGCGAGAGTCCGGGTTGAGCCTGGATCGACTTGCCGAGCGCAAGTAGTCCGCATCACCGAACCAGGACCCCCCGCGTAACACACGGCGAGAACAATTGCCGCTATTTTTTTCTTCCCAGGCCGTTCCGTCCGTTGGCGCATTTTGATAATTATCGTGCCAACAATCCTGCACCCATTCACCTACATTGCCGGACATATCGTAAAGGCCGAATGAACTCGGTTGTTTTTCTCCGACGGGATGGCTTTTACCTTTAGAATTAATATCAAACCAAGCAAAGTCTTCCGCATTGTCTCGATCGTCCCAGTAATAATCGCCCGTCGTCCCCGCCCGCGCGGCATATTCCCATTCGGCTTCGCTGGGCAAGCGGTAGCGCTTACCCGTTTCGGCTGATAACCACTGACTATATGCAATAGCATCGTCCCAACTCACATTAATGACCGGACGTTTTCCTCGTCCCCAGCCTTCATCGCCGGGGTTGCGCTGGCCTGTTGCGCCTACGAATAGGTCATATTCCGCAAAAGTAACCGGAGACCCACCTAACATGAAAGGCTTGATGAAAGTGACTGTACGGACGGGTTGCGCATATTTATCTTTTATGCTCCCCATTTGAAAAGAGCCGGCGGGGATTGTAACCATTCCCGGCTCGATGAACCTTTGGCCCGATTCGTTCGAAGTCTCTACTACGGGAGAGAGCCGTTTTGTCGAGGATAAGATGTTAGGTTTCAGTGGCGTTACATCGTTTGTTCGAGACTTTCCACTTTCCTGGCCGACCAACCGCTCCACGGCGCGTTGCAATTTTTGAAATTCCTCACTGTGCTGCTGACCATTCCATTCGGCAAAATTCTCGGTATGAAGCGCACGAAAAGCGATCGGAGGTTTGACCGGCTCCAATAGAATGGGTACCAACTTTTTCTGTTCTCGTCCTAACTGAGCCTCACCGCGAACCCAATCCGATCTTTTTGAAGCTTCGGACCAAGCGACAATCATACAGCTCGCTGCATCAATCGCGACCTCAATGACTTCCTCGAAATCCTCTCCGGCAAGAATGGACGAACGGTCCCAGAATACAGACCAACCTAGTTTTTCCAAAGCGTTCGCCAGTCGTTCGGCTTTCGCCAGATCTTCGCGCGCGTAACTCAAAAAAATATCGGCCAAACGATCCTCGTGTTAATTTTATCGTTGCACGAATGGGCACAGAGTTTTCGGCTAAACCTACCAAACTCACACCCATCACCCCTGAATACGCGATTCTACTTTCCCTTCCTTGCGACACAAAGAAACAGCCACACTGACTCCCGACGGTACGCCCGTTCTCTCCTTAAACCGAACAGCTCCAGGCATTGGCTGAGTTAATTTGTGGTTACGGCCGGCCCGCCGAACGCGGGCTCTCAGCTTTGTTGTTCCTTGAACCGCCGCGCAACAAACAACATCCGTGCCGGTTAAAAAGTATCTCGGAAAAAATTCGGCAGCGCAAGCCGCGGGTTTTAAACTATCCACGTATAAAGCGCCTACACTAAGTGTTCAGCAACTCTTAGGCAACTTAGTCCATAACAGGCGTGAATCGCCTGTGTCATCGTCTCTTTCATAACAGCTCTCCCAATTCAGGACTAGCCGCTCGACTGATCGAGAAAAAAGTTAAATAATAAGGCGCCGAAGGTCAGTCCCGGGCGAGACGGAAGCCGATACCGTCGTCGCGGCCATCCGGAATGTCCCGGAGACGGTCTGCCGAACGCAGATTACCCGATCTGCCATACCAGGAGCCGCCGCGTAGTACACGGAAGGAACAATTGCCGTTATTCTGCTCTTCCCAGGGCGAACCGTCTGCCGGTGCATGTTGATAATCGTCATGCCAGCAGTCCTGCACCCATTCCCAGACATTGCCAGACATGTCATGAAGCCCGAACGCATTCGGCTTTTTTTCACCGACTGGATAAGTTTTACCGCCTGAATTGACGGCAAACCAAGCAAACTCTTCAGCTAGGCTCTGATCACCCCAATGATAATCGCCGACCGATCCGGCACGGACAGCATATTCCCACTCGGCTTCGGTGGGCAACCGATAGTGTTTACCGGTCTTCTTGGAAAGCCAATCGGCATAAGCGAAAGCGTCTTCCCAACTAACATCGATGACCGGTCGCTTGCCACGTCCCCATCCTCTATCATCCGGCAGCGCATGACCTTCTGATGTAGCCGCGAATTGATCGTATTCCTCGAACGTGATTTCGTAAACGCCCATGGAAAAAGACCTGAGGGTAACCTCATGTAAGGGTTGTTCATCGCTAGGCCCGTCTTTACTCCCCATTTGGAAGCGGCCTCCCGCTAACGGTTTCATGATGGGTTCTTTAATTTTGCCCAAATCCACCAACTCAATCACCTGCTGTTTATAGGCTTCCAAATTGGCGTTTGCCGTCGACTGGACATGTTGCGTTTGCATCCATTGCCAAAAGGCAACCCCTGCAAACAAACCGACTCCCAGTACGAATGAACTCAGCCATTTTAGCTTTATTTTAGAACGCCGACTATTGAAGACGGCCTGGGCTAAACTATCGTGACTCAGCTCGTAAGCATAGTTGTCTAATCGTTCTTCCCGCCGCAATACCTTTTTATCGACAAGTTCATTCAATATTTTTTCGCTGAGTTCGAAACGCTGCCTGATTTGGCTGCGACTCAAACTTTCGCGCCGGCCTTCCAGGTTAATCAAACCGGTTTCGCATAAAAAACGCGCTTTGCGCCGCACTCTCCACCCCGAAAGCGCCAAAATGGCATTTTGATAAAACCGATTGATCACCTGGTCCATGCCTTCCGGACCGCCTAAGTAACTCTGCAAATCAACAACAACCGGTACCATTGACCGCTTCTGGTTTTCGATAACTTTGAGTTCAATATGACGACACAATAATTGCAGTTGAAAAGGTTCAATATTACCGTGTTTATCTTGCAAGTAATCAAGCATCGCATCGACGGTATCCGCTTGGTTTCCTCTTGTGAGCTGAAAGGAAAAAGGCCGGGAAATAAACGAAAGATCACCATCCGCTAACTTGGCCGGGTTAACAATGGCTTTCCGGGCTCGTTCTCTATTCAACTGGGTCAAACGGAAACGCTGTGACAAGATGCCGGGTAAAAATTGAGAAAGTTCTTGCAATGAGCCGACTGAGTCTTCCCGCAAGCTAATCAATAACCGAACATTAGGTGCTTTGCTGGAAAAGCGAGCAATTTCACCCTTCCGGATTCGTTCTCTGGTTGAATCCGGCATTTGTCCGCTAACGAGAAAACAGAGTTCTTCACCCAATCGGTTCCGAAAAGCCTCGGTCTGCAAGGTAAAGATTTCTTCGAATTGATCCAATATCAATGCCGGCGTCAAAAAATGACCGTCTTTAGAGAATAAGGCCGTTTGAAAGAATTCCCAGTAAGTCTTACCACCCTCTTCCGAAAAAACGATATCGTGTTCCTTGCAAACCTTGCTTACCGCAAGCTGCAATTCCTCAATCAGGTCAATATCCCTGTGGTTATAGCGCAAACGGATCGGTAGAAAATCACGGTCTCTAAGTTTCGGAAACAAACCGGCCTGTAATAACGAGGTTTTTCCTAAACCCGATTTCGCATACATTACCAGTAATTTATTTGACAACAATCTATTCAACAACTCAGTTACTTCGGTGTCCCTGCCAAAAAAAATACGGCTGTCGGTTTCGTCATCAGTAAAGGAATTCGGGCCAGGATAACGGTAATGTTTAGTTATCGTACTGATCTCCGTATGCTCGTTTACGGATTTTGCGCTCGAGTCTAAACCCTTAGGAACCGCTGTCGATATTTCAATTGACATCAACGGCCTCCGTCCTCTCGAGGCGCTTTTGCTTGTCGTCCAAAATATCCTGTATTAATCGATCTAGATCACTGTCATTTCGAAGATCCAAATAATTAAGATGTTGAAGCGCTCCTAGTTTTTGCTCAGAATTTCCAGAAAGAAATACCGGAATAATGAATAGGAACTCTTTCCAGTTTTTTTCTTGTCGTTCCAGTGCATATTTGATTTCCAGAATAAAATAACTCTGGGTTTCAGCCAGCATGTTCGGCGTCTGCAAAACCAGAAAATAGTCGATTTGATTGTTGTTAATCAAGTGCTTGATTCGACGGCTCCAATCTTCTCCGCCGCGAAGATTATCCCGATCTCGCCAGGTATTTAGCCCTCGCTCCCTGAGCTTTTCGCCCAATAATCCGACGGCTTCGCTATCTTTGGAACTGTGGCAAAGAAATACCCGCGGCGCATCCGATGGAGGCACTATCGCGGGTGGTTTCTTGAAAGATAGATTTTTCTGTTGATAACGATTCAATAACTCACCTGCGAATTCGCTCCAGGAACAATTTTTAAATTCAATTGAATGCGTATGGTCATAAAACAAAGCCGTTTGTTCGTGCCCGGGAGAAGAAAAAAAACGGGCGTCTTCCAACGCCAACGACCACGGCGGAGTGTGATTTAACTGGTTACGAAAAAAATGTAACAGAATGCGAAGATACCAGCGATGAAAACCGAAACCGATGAACAAAAACGAAGTTTCTTTATCGCAAATGAGTTTTCTTAACATCGGCGGCAACTCCGGGCATCCGGAAATGATATTGGCGAGAAAATCGAGCAGGTCGTTTTCGGTTAGAACCAAGGATCGGCTATCGGTAATTGTGCCATAGAGTTTATAAACTAACGGCGAATGGACATTCGCTTCGTCCGCCAATGCTTTATTGCCGGATTGAAAATGATAAAAAGCCTCAGACGGTGTTTTACCCGCTACATTGAAAGCATTGAACATTAAATTGTCCGGCGTAGTGGCTATACAGTAGCTAAAAGGCAATTCCGCTAACTGGCGATGTAAATTTGTTGTTTGTTGTTGAAAGTCGCTATAAAAGTTTT
Organism: Methylococcaceae bacterium; assembly: GCA_050304855.1. Taxonomy (GTDB): domain Bacteria; phylum Pseudomonadota; class Gammaproteobacteria; order Methylococcales; family Methylomonadaceae; genus Methylomarinum. The sequence continues at coordinate 25,906 of JBNLEI010000204.1, read as the reverse complement.
CGGCTTCGATTTCCAAATCGTCACGGTCGCCGACTCTATATGCTATGAAGTTTTGAGCAACATGGGGAAGATCTTCCGGGTCACAAATTTTAGCTCGATCGGCAATCTGCTCAGTCAGGTATTGCGCAAATAATTTGGTCAATGGCGGCTGAGTGGTATTGTTGATATCCAAAGGGATATCCGATCCTAGCATTAATATGCATTTTCCACGTTCAATATTCCTGAGCAACTTCTGCCAATCTTTATCATTCAATAAATTTGGATTCGTTCTTTCTTCATGGTCCATATCAATTCAGCCAAGTTTATTTTGACATTAAGTAACATCAATATTTTTAGCATCAACAAATCGATCTAAGTTTATCCCATCAATAGCGACTCCTAACAGTGTATTGATTCTACACGTTAGCTATAATTTTTTTAATAGAAAATACGACAAGCATTGACATTAGCGATGACATCAACTGAAATGAAACTACACTGGTGATGATCGGAGCGCGACTATGAAATGGCGTGATTGGCTGGCACAATGGCATATAACTTCTTTGAAAATCAAAGCCCCGTTTCTGGATATGGAATGGAAGCCGGGAACAATGGACAAGAAGGCCGCATGGGATTTGTATGTCGAGTTATTGACACGGATCGCAACGCAACCCCTACCCTCCGGTCAGGGCGATGAAAAGACCGCCCTTGACAGTATCCATGCATTGTTCCCTTTGACGCGCGACATCATTAAAGCCAACGGTCCGGAATGCATCGCATTCACCAAGCTGGCAATTGTCATCCTCAACCAAAAAATACGTCCCTTTACTGCAAAATGGCACAAGAATTCCTTAAAAGGCGCTTTTTCGGAAGAACAGGAATGCCAAAACTTTCGCAAGGAACTGCTTGCTTTGCAATCCGTACTGTTGGTTTACACAAGAATGTTGGCCGATATGGCGGGAGTGGAGGATTTAACCGATCTGGAAGAATGAACGCCAGCTCGTTCAATTTTTCCCGAACAGACTACGATTAACCGGTTTGCGAGGGAAGTTAACGGCCAAAATCAGGCCGGACTTGTCTGCAATGTTATCGCATCAAGTCCGGAACATTTATTAGCCTTGTTCAATCGACGGCTTATTTGCTGAAACGTAATCCACCCTCTTCCACATCAACCATTATGGTATCGCCGGCGACAAAACGGCCGGACAGGATTTCATTGGCCAACGGATTTTCCAATTGGTGTTGAATGGCGCGCTTTAACGGCCTTGCTCCGTAAACCGGATCAAATCCGGCTTCACCCAATAAATCCAGCGCCTGATCGGAAACCACCAAACCGATTTCCCTTTCCTGCAAACGCTCGCGCAGGTAATCGAGCTGAATTTTGGCGATCGCCCTGATCTGGCCGTGACCTAAAGGATGAAATACCACGGCTTCGTCAACCCGGTTGATGAATTCGGGACGGAAATTCATCGCGACGATTTCCATCACCGCCTCTTTCATCGCGGCGTAATTTTCTTCGCCAGCCAATTCCTGAATGCGATCGGAACCCAAATTGGAAGTCATGACGATCACCGAGTTTCTGAAATCGACAGTCCGGCCATGACCATCGGTCAAGCGACCGTCATCCAACACTTGCAGCAGCACGTTGAAAACATCGGGATGCGCCTTTTCGATTTCGTCCAGCAGAATGACCGAATAAGGCTTGCGCCGCACCGCTTCGGTCAGATAACCGCCTTCCTCGTAACCGACATAGCCCGGTGGAGCACCTATCAAACGGGCGACGGAATGTTTCTCCATAAACTCGGACATATCGATGCGCACCATGGCTTCTTCCGTATCGAACAAAAATTCGGCCAACGCTTTACAAAGCTCGGTTTTACCAACTCCGGTGGGTCCCAAGAACATGAACGATCCGTTGGGCCTGTTGGGATCGGCCAGACCGGCACGGGAACGGCGAATCGCGTTACTTACCGCTTTCAGCGCTTCCTGTTGGCCGATCACCCGTTTGCTAAGCATTTCCTCCATATGCAACAGTTTGTCTTTCTCACCTTCCATCATCTTGGCGACAGGAATCCCGGTCCATTTCGACACCACTTCGGCAATCTCCTCGTCCGTTACCTTGTTGCGTAATAGACGCATATCCTGCATTTCCGCTTGCGAAGCCAGGTCCAACTGTTTTTCCAACGACGGAATCGTTGAATATTTCAGTTCCGACATTCGGGTCAAATCACCGGCCCGGCTGGCCTGTTCCAACTCTTGTCGTGCCTGTTCCAATTTTTCCTTGACCGCTGCAGAGCCTTGTACGGCAGCTTTTTCCGCTTTCCAAATCTCTTCCAGATCGGCGAATTCCTTTTCCAGACTAGCGATTTCTTCTTGCAACAAGCCCAACCTTTTTTGAGAAGCCTGGTCGGTTTCGTTTTTCAAAGCCTCGCGTTCGATTTTCAACTGTATCAGCTTACGGTCCAATTTATCCATCGCTTCCGGCTTGGAATCGATTTCCATACGAATGCGGCTAGCCGCTTCGTCAACCAAATCGATGGCTTTATCCGGCAGTTGGCGATCGGTAATATAACGATTCGACAGAGAAGCGGCTGCAACAATAGCCGGGTCGGTAATGTCGACGCCATGATGAACTTCGTAACGTTCTTTCAGGCCGCGTAGTATCGCCACGGTGTCTTCGACGTTCGGTTCTTCAACCAATACCTTTTGAAATCGGCGTTCCAGCGCTGCGTCCTTCTCGATATACTGACGATACTCGTCCAACGTGGTCGCCCCGACACAGTGCAATTCGCCGCGAGCCAGCGCCGGTTTCAGCATATTGCCGGCATCCAGAGCACCTTCCGCCTTACCCGCTCCGACCATGGTGTGCAATTCGTCTATAAACAAAATGATATGGCCTTCCTGCTTTGAGATATCATTTAGCACCGCTTTCAATCGTTCTTCGAACTCGCCGCGAAATTTGGCGCCGGCAATCAACGCCGCCATATCCAATGCCAATAGTTGTTTGCCTTTAATGCCTTCCGGTACTTCGCCATTGACAATGCGTTGCGCCAACCCTTCGACAATGGCGGTTTTACCGACGCCCGGTTCACCGATCAGCACTGGATTGTTTTTGGTGCGACGCTGCAAAACCTGAATAGTGCGGCGGATTTCGTCGTCGCGGCCGATCACCGGATCGAGTTTACCCTGCTCAGCCCGCTCGGTCAGATTAATCGTGTATTTTTTCAGTGCCTGGCGCTGGTCTTCGGCATTCGGATCGTCGACTGCCTGGCCGCCCCGAATGTCTTCGATGGTTTTCTCCAGAATTTCCTTGCTGATTCCTTGGCGCTTGAGCAAGTTTTGCAAAAATCCGCTGGTTTCAGCAGCGGCGAGCAAGAACAGTTCACTGGAAATGTATGCATCCTTGCGCTTTTGTGCCAATTTATCGGTTAAATTCAACATCCGAGATAATTCGTTGGACAACTGAACATCGCCGCCGGTACCCGACACGGTCGGCAAACGCCCGAGTTCCTGCTTGATTTCCGCCTGTATTGCATTGATATTCGCTCCGGCCTGGGCCAATAAAGGCCGGACGCTACCGCCTTCCTGATCCAACAGTGCGCTCATCACATGCACCGGCTCTATAAACTGATGATCTTTACCCAGAGCCAAACTTTGTGCATCGGCCAGCGCCTGCTGAAATTTGCTGGTTAATTTATCCATTCGCATGTGCGTACCTCATGAAATTGTATAGTTACCCTTAACATGGGGAGAAGCCGAATAATTTTCAAGCTAGATGATTCGATCCTCAATTTAGATTAGACTGCAGAAAAGCGAACCGCCTTTTATTGGAGATTCAGTCCATGCAACACAATTTTACTCGCGATGCACTTTACCACGCCGAAAGATTACCGGTTTTTGACGAACATGATCCTCACTGGACATTTAATGCCGAAACGACCTCGTTATCGCTGCCCAATGCCTGGTGGCTGTGCAATCTGTCTCATCTGGCCTATCACGACGAAGACGACGGTAAATTGATTCTGCAACAAACGGGACTAACGCTGGAAGCTTTTATCGACGATCGCAAGGAATCCGACAGTCAAGGTAAATTGATCAAAGATACCCAAGCCTATATCGTGTCCTCAGACTCAGCGGTGATATTGGCATTCCGGGGAACAGAACCGGATAGCTATAAAGATTTTCTCGCCGATGCCTACCTGTTCCCCACCGAATTTCCAGGCAAAGGGATGGTCCATAGCGGTTTTTTCGGCGCGTTGAGCGGCCATTGCTGGGAAAAAATTCAAACCGTCCTCGCTCGTCCCGATCTACGAAGCAAACCGTTATGGCTCACCGGCCATAGTCTCGGCGCAGCGCTAGCCACAATTGCCGCCGCTTATCTAAAACCGCACGGTCTTTATACATTCGCTTCGCCCCGGGTCGGTGATGGGGTTTTCTGCGCAACCTTTAAAGACAGCAATAGTCATCGGTTCGTCAACTGCAGCGATGTCATTACCCGCATCCCACTTAAGGACGATATAGGTTATCAACATATCGATACTATCCAATACTTTAATGCCGATGGCGAGTTAGTCGAAAATCCTAGCATCGAATTTATTCGCCGGGACAGTTTAAAAGCCCGCCTTTTGTATCCATTTATGCAATTGCCGGTTCCCTTTTTCAGTAAAAAAGTGACTTTTAGGGCTTTTGCAGACCATAGCATTGCCAATTACCGTTATGGCATCTGGAAAACATTAAAAAGGCAATAACTGCAACGACGACCGATATTTCGGACCTCCAATTTGTCAACTGGTTCTCAGAGTTAACTGGGACTTAATCTGCCTTTGTCAAAATGAGACCTCGCAGACAAAAACCATGGCAGAAACTTACTAAAGTTCATAACAAATTCGATTATGAACACAGAGGTCCCGAATGAAAAAATTTGTACTTCACACCAGTATTGCAGCAACTGCACTAACCCTATTATTGTCTCCGGCCGGATCAACAGCCAGCCCTAAGCATAGTAAGCATTTCGGCAAAAACGCCCCGTTTCGGGTCGACGATCTTCCTGAAAGCCGACTTAAAGCCAAACTGAAACGGTTGCAATACCAAAAGCGCCAAAGAGCAATGAGTTGGCTGCATACTTTCTCTTTCAGCGATCATGACTTAAAACATCTGGAAGTTGACGATGAAGGCGGGGTTCTTTATGGCGATTCGTTCGACATGACTGAATTAACGGAAATCGCTACGGAAAGCGTCGAGCAGCCTCAGGCAGTTAGCGCTGCGGACACATTTAAGTTGCACAGCAAGCCTGGTTCAACCAACGTCATCTATATCGATTTTAACGGCCATTCCTTCAGCAACACAGCCTGGAGTTCATCCACCATTCAAGCCCGACCGTTTGATACCGACGGCAACGCTGCTGAATTTGGGGCCAGCGAATTAGCACAGATTGCCGAAATCTGGCACCGCGTCGCTGAAGATTTCGCACCCTTCGATGTCGATGTTACCACTGAAGAACCCGCCAGTTTCGGTCCCACCACAGGTAGAATCCTGATTACTCATAATAAAGACGTTTCGGGCGCCGACATGCCCTATTCAACGGCAGGCGGCGTCGCTTATGTCAATGTTTGGGGCAGAAGCAATTACGCCAGTTATTACTCCCCCGCTTTGGTTTACTACAACAACTTAGCCTCTTTCGCCCCGTATATCGCCGAAGCCGCCTCGCATGAAATGGGTCACAATCTAAGCTTATCCCATGACGGCACATCCACTCAATCCTACTATAAAGGACACGGCAGCGGCTTCGTTTCTTGGGGACCGATAATGGGGGTGGGGTATTACACTAACGTGACCCAATGGAGTAAAGGGGAATATGCCGACGCATCGCAGACTCAAGACGACATCAGCCTGATCACCAGTCGTTTGAATCTGCGTAGCGACGACCACGGTGACGATATTTTTACGCCGTCCGCATTATACATAGACTCGCAAGGCAATATACCGGTGACATCCCCCGAAACCGATCCGCATAACCTGGCTCCGGAAAACAAAGGTATTATTGAAACTCGCGATGACGTCGATTTCTTCGCTTTCGATGCCGGTGCAGGCCCTGTCGATATTACCGTGACCCCGGCCTGGGATTCGTTTTACCGTACTTCCCGTCGCGGCGCCAACCTGGATATTCAAGCCGTTCTTTATGACTGGGATGGAAATGTCATTGCCAGTAGCGAGCCGATCGACGAAACCGACGCGCAGATCAGTACGACCGTCAGCGGAGGCCAATATCTATTGGCGGTGAGCGGCGTCGGTAATAGCGTCACCCCTTATTCCGACTACGGCAGCCTCGGACAATATTATATTTCCGGTCAAGTGGCGCCGTTTACCCCATTTTCCGATAATACGCCGCCATCGCCTAACCCAATGGGCTGGGCAGTCGCTCCATTCAGCCAGTCACGGACCAGCATCAGCATGCAAGCGACAACAGCTAGCGATGAATCAGGCAGTGTCGAGTATAATTTTGTCTGCGTCAGCGGAACAGGTTGTAGCGACAGCGGCTGGCAGTCATCCAATCAATACACTGCAACAGGCTTGCAACCGAACGCAGCATACAGCTATCAGGTGCTGGCTCGTGATAGCTTTGGCAACGAAACCAATCCTTCAGCATCCGCTGGTGCGACAACGGCTGCCAACAACGTCCCACAAAGCAGCAACGGTAACGCTTCCACACCTGAGGACAACAGTGTCAACATCAGTTTGTCAACGTTGGTTTCCGATGCGGACGGCGATGCTTTAAGCTTTAGCATTCAGTCCTCACCTGCTCACGGTACAGTTGTGAATCTCAATAACGGATCGGTCACTTACACTCCGGCTATCGACTTTAACGGCAATGACAGTTTCGTCTATAAAGTCACCGATGCTTTCGGTGGCAGTAGCAATGCGACTGTCATAGTGACTGTGTCACCGGTCAACGACGCGCCAATAGCCAATGCGTCAGCACCCGCCAATAATTCAACGTTGACGGTCAACTTCTCTAGTGTTGGAAGTTTTGATCCTGATGCCAACGATACGCTGAGCTACCACTGGAATTTCGGCGACGGCAGCAGCTCAACTGCTTCAGATCCTAGCCATAGCTATGCTTCTGCCGGAACCTATAACGTCACACTGACTATTTCGGATAAAGGAGGGCTTTCAGACAGTGTCACGCTCAACACCTCGGTCAACGATCCAAATAACGTGCTACCCGACGACCCTGCTAACTTGACTTATTCAGCAAGTAAAATCTACAGTGGCAAAGGCCGGTATAAAACCGTGGTCGGCACGGTTTCATTGAAATGGGATAGTGCCAATGCAACCGACAGTTACGAAATCTGGCGTTGCGATGAAGTCACTACAGGAAATCGCAAAAACAGGATAACCACTTGTACTTATCCAGATAAACCTTTCGCCACTTCGCTCGATACATCTTTCGATACCGGCCTGACCAGCAACACAGTGCGCTATAAAGTCAGAGCTCGTAACAATAATGGAATTTCCGCTTTTAGCAACGAAATTTCTGTTAAACCTTAAGATGCTGACCAATGACAAAAGCCCCTATTTCAGGGGCTTTTGTTTTTTCTGTAGAAAACGCTAGAAAGAAGTCAATGGCCATCCATCATTATTGCGCCGTTTTTTTAACGTTAGAAAAATTTAATGATTTTGGTCCATAAAATATCTGTCAAATCAATATAATATTTGCCGAACGACACAATGACCCGAGGTAATCCGCATTTTTAAAGGCTTCCAATAGCATTCCCGGATAAATAGCAGTACAATACCCCGCGATCAGATACAGATGTTGAGTTTCAAAAGCCGACAACCACTACGGATCATTGCATTGCCGACTGAGCAGTACCCATAGTAAGGCATACCGTTCAGGTTTTCAGGTTATCAATATTGTCGTTCTGTGTAACTTTAAGTTTTATTTTGTAGGAGTTTTCCAAATGGCAACAGGTACCGTAAAGTGGTTTAACAACACTAAAGGTTTTGGTTTTATTGAGCCTTCTGAAGGTAATGAGGACGTATTCGTTCACCATTCAGTAATTCTGGGTGAAGGTTTTAAAACATTATCACCTGGCCAAGCGGTTGAGTTCGAAATCGAATCAGGTCCGAAAGGCTTAACAGCCACCAACGTTCAACCTCAATAAGCTTTAATTTAGCAGATCTAAAAGGCCCTTTATTTAATAAAGCTATGCGCTTATTAACGTGGGCCTTTTTTGTGTCTGACGCTGGCGCTTGTTAATCTTTACATCCGGAGCTGTATTGAAAACACAAGTGACGTTTTATAGTACGATACCCATCTTTATTTTTTAGCCTGATCGGCTTCCCCTCTGGCCAAGCGCGCAAGTTCGGCATACTGTTTCCGCATCACGACCAACTCTTTCTCTTCCATTTCCTCCAGGTCCAACAAAGAATTATTAGCGCCATCGATTGAACGAATCAATTCGTCGAGTTTAACCTGTAACGCCTCAGTATCTCGGTTTTGCGTATGCTGAATCAAAAAGACCATCAGAAAAGTCACAATAGTCGTTGCCGTGTTGATTATCAATTGCCATGTATCGCTAAAACCGAATAACGGTCCGGTCACGACCCAGGAAAAAATAACCAATAAGGCAATATTGAAAGCCAGCGGTCGTCCGGATAAATGTGACGCCAGTCTTGCAAAACGATCGAAGCGACTGTTCCAGTAGTCGTTATCCTTTAATTTTGTTGCCAGCCAGCAGCCGGCACTTTTTGTGATTGCAAAATAATCAATCTGTTTTATTTTATTCAGATAATCAACTCTTTCATTCATATTCCCACCTCCAACGTTATGTATTAAACTAATCGACTAAAAGAAACTTTACGTCGCTGCCCACCGATTTAATGCCGACTCCAGTTTCGAAAAATCGAAATGACGCTCCAAGACGTCGGCAAGCTGATCAATTCCCTGTTCACGAAGTTGTGCCAAATCGACACTTTTTTCTCCATGATATCCGGCCCAGGTCAAAAGGGCGGCACTAGCTTTCTCATGATCAAACAAGCCGTGCAAATAAGTTCCCATCACTTGACCGTCCGCCGATCGAGCACCATCATTTTTTTCTCTCAACTGCACAACCGCCCGAGTCGTATCAGCACCCGTTGTCACCCCCATATGAATTTCATATCCTTTTATTACTGTCTTACAAGGATACAAAAAGCCTTCCACCCGCTTTAGGCATTTGTCCGCCAGAAGAGTGGTTTCAATTTCGAGCAACCCCAGGCCGGCACTGGAACCGGATTTCCCTTCAACTCCATCAGGATCGTGTATTTTCCGACCGAGCATTTGATAGCCGCCACAAATTCCCAATACTTTGCCACCATAGCGCAGATGACGATGGATATACGAATGCCAGTCATTTGCAAGCAACCAGGCAAGATCGTCTCTCACAGATTTGCTGCCCGGCAAGATAATCAAATCCGCTCCATTCTGAGGTGGTTTTCTGATAAAGTCTACATTCAATCCATCATTCAATAACAGCGGATCAAAATCGGCATGATTACTGATTCTAGGCAACACCGGGACAATGATCTTAAATGCTTCCTCATGAGTTTTTGCTTGGGTTTTACCGGCTAGAGAATCTTCAGCCTCCAGAAAAAGATCCTGTAAATAGGGCAGAACCGCCAACACCGGCTTTCCCGTTTTCCGCTCGAGCCAATCCAATCCCGGTTGCAATAAGGTGATATCTCCACGAAAACGATTAATGACAAATCCGAGAATTCGGTTCCGCTCACTTTCAGACAACAGCTCCAATGTACCGACAATATGGGCAAATACACCACCGCGGTCTATATCGGCAATCAAAAGCACCGGACAATCGACCAATTCGGCAAAACCCATGTTGGCGATATCACCTTCCCTTAAATTAATTTCCGCAGGACTCCCCGCTCCTTCGACAACCACCTTACCATAATGCCCCGCGAGTCGCTGATAGGATTCCAACACTGCGCTTTTTGCGCGTTTTTTATAGTGATGATATTGGTCAGCCGATTGATTATTCAAAACTTTACCTTGCACAATGACCTGAGCATTCTGATCTGTCGAGGGTTTCAATAAGACAGGATTCATGTCGCTATGAGGTTCCAGGCCGCAAGCGGCGGCCTGAACGGCCTGGGCTCTTCCGATTTCGCCGCCATCTACCGTAACAGCGCTATTTAAAGCCATATTCTGAGGTTTAAACGGAGCCACCTTGACGCCTCGGCGTCGATAATAGCGGCACAAAGCTGTTACCAATGTACTTTTTCCCGCATCGGAAGTCGTTCCCTGAACCATAATCGTATTTGTTTTCATGCGCTCCGCTATCATTGAATTTAACGTTGGAATATGGCATTGTGCGCTTCCGAAAACACAATATATGCCATGACACTATCAAGCGCCATTATTCTAGCGGTTCTATTGGATCACTGGCTAGGGGAGCCGAAAAAACACCATCCATTGGTTGCCTTCGGAAATTTGGCGAACCGGATGGAAAAACAGTTCAACGACACCAGCTTGCCCGCCCTACAACAATTACTCGCTGGACTGCTCGCACTTTTGTTGGCCATTGCCCCGTTTACCGTATTACTAGCGTTGCTGACACGGCAGTCCTTATTCGAGAATATTTTGGCACCGTTGACACTATACTTTTGCATCGCCGCTAACAGCCTCAAACAACATGCCGATGGGGTAAAACAACACCTGGATCAAAGTGACCTACCCAACGCCCGCGTTGCAGTCGGGTATATTGTAAGCCGGGAAACAGACAAAATGGACGCATTGGCTGTGCGCAATGCCACAATTGAATCGATATTGGAAAACGGTGCCGATGCCGTGTTTGCTCCGTTGTTCTGGTTTGTCGCCGCTGGACCGGCCGGCGCGCTGTTTTATCGTTTGAGCAACACCCTGGATGCGATGTGGGGTTACAAAACTCCGCGCTTTCTGTATTTCGGCCGTACAGCCGCACGTTTGGATGATATCCTCAACTGGCTACCAGCCAGACTGACAGCGTTCAGTTACTGTCTGTTAGGCAACACTCAACAGGGAATCGACAGTTGGCGTAAGCATTCCAAAAATATGGAAAGCCCCAATGCCGGACCCGTTATGGCCGCCGGGGCCGGAGCGCTAAATATTCGATTAGGCGGCCCTGCGTACTATCACGGGCAATTAAAAGACAAAATTCTCTTTGGTACCGATAGGACTGCGCAAAATGAGGACATTCAGAGAGCCAATCGGTTGATCAATAAAACCTTGTTGTTATGGGTTATCATTATTTCGATAGGAGATTTTCTTGCTTGAACACGGCGGCCGCTTACGCATAGCAGCACAACAATACGGAATTCCCCAGGCAAACTGGTTGGATTTGTCGACCGGCATCAACCCTAACGGGTGGCCGGTTCCAGCCATCCCCGCCGATTGCTGGCTGCGCCTGCCGGAACAGGAGGACGAACTGTTGTCAGTGGCTCGAGAATATTACCAAAACCCCAGTATACTTGCGGTTGCCGGCTCGCAAGCCGCCATTCAGACTTTACCGAGGCTACGGCCCCGTTCATACGTCGGCGTCGCATCTCCCACATACGCTGAACACGCTTTCAGCTGGCAAAAACACGGTCATCACGTTTTGGCCCTACAAACGAGGGAAATCGAAGCCAAACTGCCCGAACTCGATGTGCTGGTTCTGGTAAACCCAAACAATCCTACTGGTTATACTTTCCCGCTTGCTCAATTACAGGAATGGCTTCAGGTTTTACAACGAAACAAGGGTTGGCTGATCGTGGACGAAGCATTCATCGATAGCCGTCCGGAATATAGCTTGTCAAACCGTCCCGCAGAAAAGGGGTTAATCGTTCTTCGTTCAATCGGCAAATTCTTCGGGCTAGCTGGCATCCGTTGCGGCTTTGTCATTAGTACAGAGGAATTGCTGAATCGTCTTAATGAAGAGCTCGGCCCTTGGAGCGTCAGCCATCCCAGCCGCTATATTGCCGCCGCCGCTTTAAAGGATCGGGAATGGCAACAACAAACACGAACAACTCTGACTATACGGAGACAACGATTACAGCAGATGTTATCAAACTGCGATCTGCCACCCACCGGCGGTTGTGATTTGTTTCAATGGATAAAAACGGATAAAGCGGAAATCTTGCACCGTTCCTTTGCCGAACGAGGCATTCTGACCCGCCTGTTCAAGGCCCCTTCAAGTCTACGCCTCGGCTTGCCTAAAAATGAAAATCAGTGGCGCCGTCTGCAAAAAGCCCTGGATCTGACCCTTGATGAAGATGCCAACTGAACTGATTTACTTGCTCATCGCAATGAGATATAAAGAGAAGATATTTCTTTGTTATCAATCGTCAGCAACAGGAGTCAATTATGACCAAAAAAGATAAAAGCAAGGAAATCGTCAATGTAAGCCATGAAGCAACACCTGCCGACAGTGGCTTGATTGCCTTTGATGATCTGGATCGCTGGTTCGATGACTTTTTAACACGACGCTGGCCGCAACCATTCGGATTCAAATTTCCCGAATGGCCGGAAAAGGCATTCTCAGCCGCCAGTTTACCCAAGGTCGACATTATTGATCATGATAACGAAATCGAAATTCAAGCCGCATTGCCTGGAGTCAAAAAAGAAGATCTGGACGTCTCCGTCAGTGAAAACACCATCACGATTCGGGCAACCACCAAAACGGATGAGAAAAAAGAAGGCAAACAATACTACCGGCGGGAAATCAGTCGTGGAGAATTTCAACGCACTTTACCATTACCCGCCAATGTAGATAGTGAGCAGGCAAAAGCTTCATTCAAAGACGGAATTTTAGATATTACTCTACCAAAAATCGAAAAAAGCAAGCGTAAAAGTATTGAAGTCAAGTAAAAACAGCCTTGCGTACATCAAAACGGAAAGTTAAGCATTTTGCCGGGTGCCTTGGGCATGCGGCGTTTATATCCGGTTTGATGGTCGATTCTCGATTCAATTAAACCCAACCACCGGGAGAGCGGGCTCATGCAAATACCCCTACAAATTACATTTCGCGGCATTCCTCCCTCAGAAGCCGTCGAGGCCAATATCCGGGAAAAAGCGGAAAAACTAGACAAGTTCTGTTCTCACATTATGAGTTGCCGGGTAGCCGTAGAAGCTGAACATCGCAACCATCATCATGGCAACCTTTATCATATCCGCATCGACATCACCACGCCTCAAAAAGAACTAGTCGTTAGCCGGGAACATCATGACAAACATGCCCACGAAGATATTTATGTGGCTATACGCGACGCCTTTAACGCCGCTCAACGCCAACTCAAAGACTATGCCAGTATCATTCGTGGCGATATAAAAAATCACCGATTACAAGACACCGGTGTTGTTGTCCAGCTTTTGCATGAAGAGGAGCACGGCTTTATTCAAGCAGATGACGGTCATGAACTCTATTTTCACCGCAACAGCGTTCGCGGCAAAGGTTTCGATGCGCTGGAAATTGGCAGCAAGGTCCGATATGTTGAAGAACAAGCCGATGCCGGACCGCAGGCAAGTTCGGTTTATCCGTAACGATTCGTCAAAATGATACTGAGCAAAAATTCAAAATAATGATCTGCATTATCGGGCTCTTTGGGCCAAAACACGAAAATCCGCCGAATGTTAATGGCGGATTTTTGCTTTTCAAACTAGCTACCGTTTATTCCGGCACTAATTGCTCGATCCTGTAAAAGCCCTGCTCACTTAATATTTCAACCAAATAAGGCAAGACTTCAACCATCTCCGACATTAACGTCCAAGGGGGATTGACAACAATCATCCCACTGGCTGTCATTCCTAACTGATTGTTATCCGGCCGCACGCCCAATTCGAATAGCTGGATATTCCGTATACCGCTCGCTTGCAAAGCGTTCGTCATTTCGTCGATCCGATTGCGCTCGACCACCGGATACCACAACGCATAAGTCCCAGTGGCAAAACGCCGGTATGCCTTGATCACCGTTTGCACCACGATCTCATAATCACGTTTAATTTCATAAGAGGGATCAATCATCACCAATGCCCGCCTTTCTTTAGGCGGTAACAAATCAATACAAGCTTTGAAGCCATCTTCTTTTAGCACTCTGACCCGCCGATCTCCGACCACATTCGCCTTGAGCAAAGCCAATTCGTTAGCATGCAGTTCGCATAAGCCCAAGCGATCACCTTTTCTGAGCAACTGCCGCGCTATTCGTGGCGACCCCGGATAACGATGCAACCTTCCGCCGCCGTTAAAAGCCCTCACCAGCTTCACATATTCGGCCGCGGCAAAAGGCAAATCGGTACGTTCCCACAAAAGACCGATGCCTGCTTTATACTCTCCGGTTTTCTGTGCCGCTTGAGAATCCAACCTGTAGCTACCCGCTGCGGCATGGGTATCCAGATAAAACATCGGCTTATCTTTTTTAGTCAGATACTGTAACGTTCGGACTAAAATCAAATGTTTTAATACGTCAGCAAAATTACCGGCATGAAAACCGTGTTGATAACTCAGCACGAAAAACCTTGTACTTAAATTTGAACGGGAAATGGATTCTAGCTTTACCCTGTTGCCCTTACAGTAATCCTATCACCATTGCTGGCAGAATTTGCAGGTCAGGAACTGTACCCTAAATCCACACGTATTTCCAGCTTAGCCTCTCCATATTAGTAATCTCGCCAATCAGACATCCTAAGATATTTTTCCAGTGCCGTGAGTTTCTCCATTCAGTTTTAACCTAAAGGAATACCCGTATGGCGGGTTTGTCCATACCATATTTTCTGATTGTGCAACGCACCTAAAACCTCCATCAACTCTATTATCTTGCAATGGTTGGAAATTGAATCAGGGGATTGAAAAAACGTTTCTGTTAGCGCTAGGGAGCTGATTTGGTTACGAATTGCTGACTCGATCAAATCAATCTCTTTCACTGACAATTTGAAATGTTCATTATATGAAGCCATAGCAAACCTCCTCATTAAAGAAATCATACGATCACATGGCAAAACTACACCCCATCATTGGGTCGGTACAATGACATTTTTCCCTCATTTTCGGACAATTTTTCACAGCACAAAATTTTTTATGCATTAGCCAGAATCTGAAGATTTGGCAGAAAATGAGGGAAAAATGTCATTGTCCAGAGATATGATTTTGGAGAGCATTAGAGTATCGATCAAAAAATAAAGACTCTTCAAATTCAGCTTTGACGGTATGAGGAGGTAACATGACTAGAAACTTACTTGCTCCCGAAACTCTAACAAAATCCCCGGTCGTAAGACGCATTTGTATCGTTGTCTATCCAGGGGCCGAAGTTCTGGATATCACCGGCCCCATGGAAGTATTCTCATTCGCCAGTCTCGGGCTGCAAAGAGCGGGGCTGATCGAAAACCCCGTCTATGTGATCGACATCGTAGCAGAAAAAGCCGGTCCGGTGAAAACGCTTAACGGTCTGGAAATTATCGCCACTCATGGATTCGATGAGATCAACGACACCGTAGATACCCTCATCATTCCCGGCACGGCCGATGTGGAATCAGTTTTGAAAGATTCTGTATTACTGACTTGGATCAACGCTCTGGCAGATCGCGTGAATCGCCTTGCCTCTGTCTGCAGCGGCGCTTTCTTATTAGCGGAATGCGGGTTGCTTGACAATAAACGCGCAACCACCCATTGGGATTTTTGCTTACAACTTAAAAACCGTTATCAATCCGTCATACTAGAACCGGACAAAATTTTTATTCGCGAGGATTTTATCTATACCTCTGGAGGCATCACCTCGGGAATAGATCTCGCTTTGGCCATGGTTGAAGAAGATTGGGGACAGGAAATAGCCCTTTTCGTTGCTCGTTATTTGGTAGTATTTCTGAAAAGACCGGGCGGACAATCCCAGTTCAGCTCCTATTTGACCAGCGAATCCAGCAGCCGCCCAGATTTTCGAAAATTACAAGTCTGGATCATAGAAAACCCCGCTGAAAACCATCATGTTGACGAATTGGCCCAACGCATGGCTATGAGTCCGAGAAACTTCGCCAGAACCTTTTTGATGGAAACAGGCATCACACCGGCCAAGTTTGTGGAGCTGGCTCGTATCGATGCCGCACGCCATTATCTGGAAAAATCCGACCTGTCCGTCGAAGCGGTAGCGATCAAATCAGGTTTTATCGACTCGGAACGCATGCGACGAACCTTTCTTCGGCATTTAGGCGTAAATCCTAGAGATTATCGAGAACGCTTCAAGCACCGGCCGCGATCCGAATTAATAAGGCCGGATCTCTCTTGTACGTCGATTGTTAAAGCGTAATTTTATATGCAATCAACTGAGTCTGAGACTCCCGTCGCATCACACATAACAAAAAGGAGTCAATTATGCGCATTTTACTCGTTTCATCGGCATTCTCGGGATTAACTCAACGTTTTTATACCGAGCTTGTCGAAGCAGGTTACATCGTATCGGTCGAGTTACATTCGGGCGATCTTTCTCAATTGATCGAAGGCGTTTCACTCTTCCAACCGGATTTAATCATTTGTCCTTTTTTGAAACACCGCCTTCCCCTTGATTTATATAAAAACTTTAAATGCTTAATTGTGCATCCCGGAATTCGCGGCGACAGGGGACCTTCTTCGTTAGATTGGGCAATCCAAAATGGTGAATCGGAATGGGGCGTTACTTTACTGGAAGCAAAAGAAGAAATGGACGCCGGGGACATTTGGGTCAGCAAGACCTTTCCAATGCGTAATACGACAAAAAGCAGCCTCTTCAATAGGGAGGTGACCCAAGCAGCTATTGAATGTTTATGGGAAGCGTTATCTTATGTCAACACGGCTGATTTTAAACCCGAGCCGCTTGACTATAGCAAACCCACGGTAAAAGGACGTTTATTGCCTTTGATGAAACAAAGCGATCGCGCCATTAATTGGAAAAAACATAAAACCGATGAAATTCTACAACGAATTCGTGCTGCAGACGGCAGCCCCGGTTTACTGGATGAAATTAACGGCGAACCGTTTTATCTCTTTAACGTCCAGAAAGCGACGGGACTCAGCGGTAAACCCGGAGAAGTTATCGCTACCGCCGGCCATGCCGTTTGTAGAGCAACCGTCGACGGCGCCATCTGGATTGGCCATCTTCAGCCTCTCTTGGAATCCGGCGTCAAAGGAATAAAACTGCCCGCAACCGCAGCATTAAAAGACTTCCTGAGCGGTTCGTCTGAACGACCTTCTTTAATAAGCCAATTGTTGTCGAAACCCATAAGAAGAATCAATATTGACTATAAACAAAACGGAAAACAATTGCCTTTCCAAGAAGTCTGGTACGAAATTGAAGGCCCCGTTGCGTACCTGCACTTCGCCTTCCACAATGGAGGAATGAGTACAGAGCAATGCCAATTGCTGCTGTCAGTTTATCAGCACATTATTACCCTGGACATAAAGGTTGTCGTACTGATGGGAGGAGAAGAGTTTTGGTCCAATGGTATTCATCTCAACCAAATAGAAAATGCTTCCAATCCGGCTGACGAATCCTGGGCTAATATCAACGCTATCGATGATTTGATTTATCAAATCATCACGACCTTGGATAAACTGACTATTTCCGCAGTCGCCGGCAATGCCGGCGCTGGCGGAGCAATTCTCGCAATTGCAGCGGACCGTATTTTCGCCCGCGAGGGTATCATTTTCAATCCGCATTATAAAAATATGGGGGGGCTCTACGGTTCGGAATATTGGACGTACTTGCTACCCAAAAGAGTGGGACTAGAAACTGCGATGGCGCTAACCGAACAGCGCCTGCCTGTCAGCAGCAAAAAAGCGTGGCGTCTAGGCTTGATCGATAAAGTGCTCGATAAAAAGCATCAAATTTTTTATTCCCAGGTGAAGAATCTGGCAAAAACTTTTTGTGTCGACCCTCAAGTTTTCAATAAGTTATTATCCGAAAAAGCGAAAATCCGCTGTTTCGACGAATCGGTTAAACCCTTATCCTCTTACAGACGATTTGAATTAACGCAAATGTACGGCAATTTTTACGGTAACGAAAAATACCACATTGCTCGAAAAGAATTTGTTTATAAAAACGGCAAAAAAACTCAAACTCCTGCAAACATTGCAATTCATCGGCAATCGAAACACTTGGCTCAGTCAGTTTTACCCGGAAGTTTAGGGCATTTCATCTGGCAAGATAGCTATCGAATGGGCGATGAGTTGATGGATAGCCAACACAAAGATTTTTTTGTCCTGGCCAACCAACTAATCAATTCAGAATCGACTGAAGAACTGATAAGCAAAATAGAAGTTCTCAACCAGCACGTCAAAAAACACTTTAACGCAGAGGAAGAGGACATGAAACGAGCAAATTATCATAACTATAACGAGCATATCAGCGAACACCAATTAATGCTGAAAAATCTCATGGATATCGAGCATCGCATCAAACACCAGAATTGGGCTCCGCAGTGCCTTAGCTCTTTTATCGATTATTGGGGAAAACACATCATTGATTCCGATATGAGTTTCAGTGCTTACCTAAAACAACAAAAACTTGCACCAATTCATTGAGATCATGAGGAAAAGCTAAAATTGCGGCTACAACATCATTCTTTCCAGGCGTTTTCGGAAACGAACGCCTCTAACGGTTGCGCGGTAGTCCAGTTTTCAATCTCTAACATGGGTTTCGGATAAAAGGCTTCGACATGCCCCAAACACAGGACCGCAACCGGCCGGCTACCTTCCGGCATCGACAGCAAACAAGCCAAAGCCGCCGGATCGAACAGCGAGACCCAACCCAGCCCCAATCCTTCAGCGCGGGCGGCCAACCACAGGTTCTGAATAGCACAGGCAACGGACGCCACATCCATTTCAGGCAGAGTTCGGCGTCCGAACACGTGCCGTTCGCGCTGATCGGCCAATGCGACTACCAATAGTTCCCCGCATTCGAGAATGCCTTCCACTTTCAACTTCATAAATTCATCACGGCGTTCGCCCATCGCCCGAGCAGTTTGTAATCGCTCTGTCTCGACCAAGTCGTGGATACGTTTTCTGAGTGCCTTGTCGGTAATGCGTATAAAACGCCAGGGCTGCATCAGACCGACACTGCCGGCCTGATGAGCGGCTTGGAGTAATCGACAGAAAACCTCGGAATCAACGGGATCGGATAAAAAATGCCGCATATCCCTGCGCTCGGCAATTGCGCGATAAACACCAGCGAGTTCTTCGGCTCCGAAACGATGTCTATTCATTTAACGCAACTCCCAGCAAAACTGCCAGTTCCGCCAACTCGACAGCTGCGCCATAGACGTCGCCGGTAACCCCACCTAACCGCAGCAATGCCCGCATTCTTATCCAAAAGAGAGTGGCGGCGGCCAACAGTAACGCAGCCGGACCGACCAGATAAACTAGTGCGAGAGCGACCACTACCACCTGTATTTTTGCCTCTCTCGTCGGCAGGTAGGCTATCAAAACTTCAGCCAGCCCGTTCTTAGAAACGTAGGGCGTTGAGAGCATTAGCGCCAGAACAGCAGTCCGCCCAACCACTGGGGCAACAACCAATGCCAACAGCATCTGCGAGAAAGTCATCGACTGCAAAGCAGCCCACTTCAAAAATAAAAGCATAACCAATGTGACCACGGCAGCCGGTCCGGCTGCAGGATCCTTCATGATAGCCACGGTTTTCTCACGATCGCCCAAACCGCCGGCCCAAGCATCGGCACAATCGGCCAACCCGTCAAGATGCAGGCCGCCGGTCAATAATATCCATATAGTCAAGCTCAACGCGGTCTGAAGCGGCACCGACACAGAGTGCAAAAGCATTGCCGTAGACATCGTCAACAGACCGATCAGCAGTCCTATCAACGGATAATACAACACAGATCTTCCCAATTCGCTTTCAGTCGGAACGACGGAAACACGGACCGGGATGCGGGTAAGAAACTGGAGCGCAAGAACGAGTGAGTTCATCCGGACTTTGAATTACTTCAACAAACGTCCTTTTGCATCCTTATAAATATGACCGGTAAACAATAAAATCGCCTCGATAAATCCCCACATGACTCCGTAACCACCGGTCGCCAGCGTGACCAAAATCTGAGCAATACCAATCCCGTAAAACCCCAGATAAATCCTGTGTAGGCCGATGGCGCCAAAAACCAGCCCCAATAATACAGCAATCCATTTTCTTTTTACCGGCTGGAGATCTTTTAAATAAATACCGACCGGCGCGACTTCGGTCACTTTATCCTCTTCATCGATATCGAAATCGACATCGTCACCGACTTGAGGCGAAACATCCAAACTCCATTGGTCGATATGAAATTCAAAGAATTTGTCTTCAAACTTGATGATTCCTGTCTGAAATTTCGGGTCGTAACTCTCTATGTGTCCAATCATTAATTCATTACCTTATTTTACTTAACAGCACTTTTATTCTGTTGTTATATGTGCTTGCTCAAATGTCGCCATTTCGTTATGCAGACGACAAGCTATTTGCATCAACGGAACAGCCGCGGCAGCACCGCTACCCTCGCCCAGACGCATATCCAAATCCAGTATCGGCCGAACCGCCAATTCCCGCAACAACAGGCGGTGACCTTTCTCGTGGGAACAATGGGCAAAAAAAAGCCATTCTTTCACGGCGATAT
This sequence comes from Methylococcaceae bacterium, assembly GCA_050304855.1. GTDB lineage: Bacteria > Pseudomonadota > Gammaproteobacteria > Methylococcales > Methylomonadaceae > Methylomarinum. The sequence continues at coordinate 5,295 of JBNLEI010000204.1, read as the reverse complement.
TCATTTTGACCGCGCACAAAGCGGCTGCCGTAGCGATGAAACCATCGACCAAAACCGGCAACCGTCGTTGTGCGGCATGAATAAATGCGCCGGTCAACGCCACAATTTCAAAACCGCCCAGATATTGCAATATCTTGAGCGGCGATTCAAGTGCTGAATGATGTTTATCGAGCGCCGATTGTATAACACGGGTTTTATATTCGACTTGCTGCGCCGACAGGCCGGTCCCCGCTCCGGTTAATTCAGCCGCTTTTTTATTCAATAGTGCGCTCGCCAAAGCCGCCGCGCTGGCGGTATTGGCAATTCCCATATCGCCGCCGATAAAAAGTTCCGCACCGCTCTGTACAGCGCGGATGACAGCCGATTTTCCGGCAAGCATCGCTTTACCTAACTGCAGTTCCGTCATAGCGGCCTGCTTACAAAAATTGGCAGTACCCTCTCCTGCACGGTCGCTGATCACTCCGCGACAAACGACCGGTTTAATCAACCCTACGTCGATCACTTCGAAATCAGCCTGCAAATAACGCGACAAAACATTGATTGCTGCACCTCCGACGGAGAAATTTTTGACCATTTCCACGGATACCGCTTGAGGAAATGCCGATACCGATTCCTCGGCGACACCGTGATCGGCGGCAAATACCGAAACCCAGACGCGATCAACCGATGGCGTTTCCGAGCATTGTAATGCAGCTAGTCGCTCTGCAATTCGCTCCAACTCTCCCATGGAACCCGGGGGTTTGGTTAATTGCGACTGCCTGTTCTTCGCTTTTTGATAAAACTGCTGATCCGGTTCTGGAATTTCCGCTAAAAACCAATCCATTCTAAATACTTTCGATAGTTATGCTGTTTCCGCAGCAGGAGGTGCTTAGCGGAATTATCCTTTGTTTCCTTTTATTGTCTGGGCCAGACCGGCAACCATCCATATCACCCGATGGCTGATCCGTGCGATATCCTGGTGAAGCCATCCCGCTTCGTCGACAAATCGACGCACGCTCTGATGAATCGGTACCACGCCGTGGCCAACTTCATTGCTGACCATGATGATACGGCCTGACGATTGCGCCAATGTCTGCAGCAAAGCGCCTTTCTCCTGCTGAAAATACTCGACTTGCAGTTCACCGGAACGGTCGAACAACACGTTGCTAAGCCATAAGGTCAAACAATCGATCAGCAAACAATTTTCCGCCGTTGAATACTGTCTGATTGTATCAGCCAATTTAACCGGTTCTTCCACCGTCAGCCAATGGTCCGGCCTATCCGAGCGATGTTTATCAATCCGTGCCCGCATTTCCTCGTCGCCGGCTTCAGCGGTTGCAACATAGATGACAGGGCTTGCCGAAGCCAGCGCTTGTTGTTCGGCGTAACGGCTCTTACCCGACCGCGCACCGCCCAACACCAATTCAATCATTTTTCAAGCGTACCGCCAACACATCGCATTTGGCATAATGCAACACCCCGTTAGCCGTCGAGCCCAACAACAGCGCCAACCCATGACGACCGTGCGAACCGACTACAATTAAGTCGACTTGATTTTCCTCGGCAATTCTGACTATTTCAAGCTTGGGGCTACCGATTTCCAACCACTGGCGTTGAGCCTGAACATGTAGTTCCTCCCCCAATTCAGCCAATCGTTTTTTCGCCGCAGCCATCAGCTCTTCAGTCAAATCGACGTCGAACGGTATGATCGGCCCGTAAGATGCGTCGGCAATGGGCAGATTGTCGACGACATGAACCAAACTCAACTGAGCCTGATTCTGTTCGGCCAACTGCCTCGCTTTACGCGCCACTTCACGACCATGTTCGGAAAAATCCGCCGCTAATAATATATGCCGATAAATACTCATAATGCTTCTCCTTCTGCCGCTAGCTCAGGGAAAAGCAATGCCATCACCTGATAAGCCGCCAGTATATATAAGAACGCCACTCCCAAGGCGAAAATCAACGGTCGCGACAACGCGTGCCTGAGAATATGTCCGGTCACAACCCAATGCCACAACATCAACAAAACCACTACAACAAATGCCGGGGCCGAACCTTGCCCGATCAACGTCGCAAACGCAGGCAACGCAAACAAGCTGAGTAACGCGTCGGTCCCCAGCAAAGCACTGGCAGTCTGCAAGTAACGTTCGGACTTACCGAAAAACCTCAATATGCTCCAGGCGAAAACGATGATGAGCATCGCTTCCACCGCCGCCTGCAACAGCGCTTTGAAAGGATCATTGCTGAGGTTAAGTATCAAAAAATTAATCCCCATGTAAACCGCTACCAACAGACGAAACAACCATCGGGAAGCGGGAACATCCTGCGGCCCTTTTTTAAAAATAGCGATTTCATAAAACAGTTTCATGAGTTCATACATGGTTATTCCGCCCGTTCCAGTTGTTCTTCCGCCTCCATCCAGTCGGCTTCCGCTTGCTCCAACGCAGTATCCACCTCCGCTTTGCTCACCAGCAACTGTTTCAAACGTTCCTTGTTTTGATCGCTATATAGTTCCGGATCGGCCAATTCTTGCTCCAGCTGCTGCTGCAGTTGGTGATAACGCGCCACTTGGCGCTCGGCATTTTTCAAAGCATCCATTAACGGTTTAAGCCGCTTGCGCCGCTCCGCCTCGGCCTTACGCTGGTCTTTACGAGAAACAGTGGCTTGCATCTCGGTAATCGTCTGTTCAGGTGCTTCCTTCTTCTGTTCGGCCAACCAATTGCGGTAATCGTCCAAATCGCCGTCGAAAGGCCTAACCGAACCATCCGCAACCAACAGCAACTGATCGGTCACCGAACGCAACAAATGACGATCATGCGAAACCAATACAATTGCACCTTCATACTCCTGAAGAGCGACACTGAGGGCGTGGCGCATTTCCAGGTCCAAATGGTTCGTCGGTTCGTCCAGCAATAACAGATTGGGGGTTTGATAGACCAATAAAGCCAAAACCAATCGGGCTTTCTCTCCGCCCGAAAAAGGGCCGACGGGTTCGCTCACTTTGTCGCCCCTGAAATCGAAGCCGCCAAGAAAATTGCGCAAATCTCTCTCTGTCGCCTGCTTATCAAGTTTTTGCAAATGCCATAACGGACTTTCCTCCAGGCGCAACTGCTCTAATTGATGCTGCGCGAAATAGCCGATATTCAACGCCTCGGCCGTTTGCACCTTGCCTCCGAGAGCAGGCATATCACCGGCCAGCACTTTGATCAGAGTGGATTTTCCAGCCCCGTTCGGCCCCAACAAACCGATACGGTCACCGGGCGATATCGACAGCGAAACATTGTCGACGACAGTTTTGTCGCCGTACCCCACTTCGGCTTCATCGATTTTCAGCAGCGGGTTCGGTAGTTTTTCCGGCCTGCGAAAAGTGAAATTGAACGGCGAATCGACGTGGGCCTGCGCGATCAACTCCATACGTTCCAACGATTTAATTCGACTTTGCGCTTGTTTGGCTTTGGTCGCCTTGGCCTTGAAGCGAGTGACGAAACTTTGAATATGGGCGATTTCACGCTGCTGACGCTCGTAGGCCGATTGCTGCTGCGCCAGTTTTTCCGCACGCATTCGTTCGAAAGCGGAATAGTTACCGGTATAAATCTCGGCTTTGTTCTGTTCGATGTGCACGATATGATCTGTGATCGCATCGAGAAAATCTCGGTCATGGGAGATTAACAACAACGTGCCGGGATATTTGAATAACCAGTCTTGCAACCAAATGACCGCATCCAAGTCGAGATGGTTGGTCGGTTCGTCCAATAACAGCACGTCGGAACGGCACATTAACGCCTGAGCCAAATTCAAACGCATACGCCATCCGCCGGAAAAGGAATCCACCGATTGCGTCTCCTGCCCGGAATCAAAACCGAGCCCGTTCATCAGCCGCGAAGCCCTAGCCTGCGCTGTATAACCGCCGACATGATCCAGCGCACTGTGCAATTCCGCCACTTTGATACCGTCCTCGCTTTGTTCGGCCTGCCTCAATTGGCGTTGCAAACTGCGTAACTCGCGATCTCCGTCGATGACATAATCAATTGCGGAACAGGCCAGAGCCGGTGTTTCCTGGGCGACATGAGCGATTTCCAAGTTAGGAGGCATGCTGAATTCGCCCTCGTCGGCATGCAATTCGCCGCGCAGCATCGCAAACAGGCTGGATTTTCCGACGCCATTGGCGCCGGTGAGACCGACTTTCTGGCCTTTATGGATCGTAAACGAAGTACCGTTGAACAGAACACGCGACCCGCGACGTAATGAGATATTTTTAAAGTTCAGCATTCAATTCGGTAAAATATCGAGGATGACCAACAAATTCCGCAAACCGCTAAATCCACTTTTCAAACCGCAGGACCGGTATTATGTCAACGCTCAGGGCTGGTGGTTTTATACGGTCGACATGATCAGCGGCCCCTATCCGAGCAAACCGGATTGCGTGGATGCTTGTAGAACGTATATTCAAAAGCGCGACGGTGTTTTTGAAGAGCCTTCGCTTCATCAAGCCGAGCATCAAAATTAACAATCCGCCCGGGTTTCAGGATAACCGCTCGATCATGCTTGCCGCCTGCTTGGCGAATTTCTTCAAGTCGCCGGATTTGACGGTTTCCCTTGGGATCACGATCGCTGCGTCGATGGCGATAAAAATGTGAACATAGTCCTTCAAATGATCGACCCTCAGCATCTCGGACCAGGGCGTTTTATTCTTACCGCCCGGAGACTCCTCCAGCAGATAGTCCTGATCGATGGTCAATTTATGGATACCGAACATGGCTTTTTTTTCCGCTTCGGTATAATTGTTCATGATCTGTCGGCGCATATCCATTTTCATAAAATACGGCGACACGATACCCCAGATCAACGCCAGAATGGTGATATAGGCGGTCGTTGCCATATCGACATAGTAAACATAATAAAACAAGCCGATAAACAGCATAATGCCCGGCACCATCAGCCGGTTCCTGCGGATAGTCTTCTGCATCTCCAAATCGTTTTTCAGCCTCATTTCGTTAAAATGCACCAGATCCTGTTCTCGGAATTCGTATTCAATTTCAAACATTGTTATTCTTGTCGTGGTTTAAGGTTAATTCGCTTTGCATTTTAATGCATTTTTATCCGGGCATGGGTACTGCGTCTAAACAAATTGGATAAAGTCAGCATCGCCGTTCTGAAATAGCCGTGAACGGCGACCTGATGCATCTTATATAACGACAGGTAAACGATACGGGCAATGAATCCTCCAATTGTCACGGTTCCCATCAAATTTCCCATCAAGTTTCCTATCGTGGAATACTTACCCAATGACACCAGCGATCCGTAATCATAATA
>JBNLEI010000203.1:0-3629 GCA_050304855.1 Methylococcaceae bacterium | reverse complement strand
AATACTCAGTTCGACAAAATTAGGAGGCGTTACCGATAACGGCGCATCGTTCCATAAAGTCATCGTACAGATATCCTGTTCCTTCAGCCACTTGGCCGCATCGGCCACCGCGTTGGCATCGGCCTGATACTGTTCGAAGGTGTCAGGCGCCATAAAATGCCAGAATTCGCCATCGTTGTACAAGTACTGCATTTCAACTTCGACAACATCGGCGCCTTCCACGGATTCGCCCGATTTAAAAGTTCGCTCGATCACACGCCCGGTTTTCAGGTTTCTGATTTTGACCCGGTTGAAAGCCTGGCCCTTGCCCGGCTTGACGAATTCGTTCTCAATGATGGAACAGGGGTCCCCGTCCAGCATGATTTTCAAACCACCCTTGAATTCATTGGTGCTATAGCTCGCCATTTTTTCCTCGTGTGAACAGATAAAAGTTCGAGGCATTATAAAGGATATGTATTTTGATAGGAATATTGGCTACCATTTAAGCCGTTTCACTCAGACGGATAGAATTTTGACTCGAAAGGAAGGCACTCAAAAAAGCTGGCAGCAACAACTGAGCGAAGGGTTTTGCGAAATCGACGCTTTATGCCGTCATTTAAACATTGCATCGACTGATTTACCCAATATAGAAGATATCAGGCAATTTCCCCTGAAGGTGCCGCTGAGTTTTGTCGAGCGCATGGAACGCGGCAATCCTGAAGACCCGTTGTTGCGCCAGGTAATTCCTTTACACGACGAAATGTCGATCGTTCCCGGTTTTTCCCCCGATCCGGTCGGCGACCTGAACGCGATCGCCGAACAGGGCGTTCTTCAAAAATACCGAAGACGGGCGTTGCTGATCCTGACCGGAGCCTGCGCGATCAATTGCCGTTATTGTTTCCGCCGTAATTTCCCTTACGGCGAAAACCAATTGACACCGAAGATACAAGAGCAAGCCTTGGCTTATATTTCTTCACAAAAGGATATCAGCGAAATAATCCTCAGCGGCGGGGATCCGCTATTGTTGAACGATGCAAAAATATCCGCTTTATTTCAGAGTCTTGGTGAAATTCCGCATCTATCCCGTATACGCATCCATAGCCGCCTTCCCGTGGTGCTGCCCGCACGAATCGACAACAACTTATTGGATATTTTTAAGCGAAGCCGTAAAAAAATCGTACTTGTCTTACACGCCAACCACAGCCGAGAACTCAGTTCCGAAGTGGAATGCGTGTGTAAATCCCTCGCCAGCTGCGGCGTTACATTACTGAACCAAAGCGTTTTGCTAAGAGGCGTGAACGATTCGGCTATCGCATTATGCGAACTCAGCGAACGGCTGTTTTCGATAGGCGTGCTGCCTTATTACTTACACCTTCTCGACAAAGCTCAAGGAACCGCGCATTTTGATGTCGAAGCGGATCGCGCCATACGTCTCATGCTGCAAATCAAAACGCAACTGCCCGGTTACCTGGTCCCCAAACTGGTAAAGGAAGTTGCGGGAGCTCCTAACAAGTTAACCCTCTGTTAAGACCAATATGATTCAATCGTCAACCATGTAACGGAAACTCAGTTTTTTCCGAACAAACCGGCAAACGACCAACACAAGCCCGAGAAAATCTGCCGCATCTTCGTGAAACCATGTTTTCAGCCGCATTCCGTTTCGACTACGGCGTAGACCGTGAAATATGGCTATAAAAGTTCCGGCCAGGCTTAAGATAGGGCATGACATCGGGTTGTCATCAATCTTGCCCCCTGAAAACGGTTCATTGTATTGCTCTCTCGTATACAGTTTGTTAAAAGCCTTCTGTCGAGAAACAATTTCCTCTTTATGGATTTCAAAGGAACACAAGGTTTGAAGCTCACTATTTTCCTATCGCGAAAGAAAACCGCGAATGATGATTATTATCGATACAACTCTATATAAAATAAGGCTTTTTTCAGATGAATGCATATCCGTTCGCAACATGCAGCAACGATTTGTTAGAAAAGCCAAACTCTTCTCAGAAAAAGGTCACAATTCATCTAGAATTGATAGCAATTCAAGGACTAAATTGTTGAAATTTCATGTCGGAAACGCCTTTACTCCCTTTTGAGCTAAATGACGAATCGCTCGCCGAGTGGCTGGAGTCTATCCGCAATGACCCTCCGGTCAACAGCGGCAGTCAGCTTAATCAGGCCATAAACCTGCTAAGAAAAGCGGACCAAGAAAATCATCTGATTTTTCCTTTATTGATGAAATTGACGCCGTCGATACTCCACTTGGCGAACGTTCTGGCCAACCTGCTGAAACCGGGAGCGCAAAAGAAAAAAACTGCCAAAATAGCCAAATTGTGTCTGCAGCTGCCGAGAAATCTGGCTTTGGCATTTCACTCTCTATTGGATACCGATCAATTGACCTCGCCGCAAAAAATGTTGGCGAGTTATTTCGCCCTGCAGTTGACCGGACACTATCTCCGTCTAAGCAGCCTGTTCCACGAATTGCCATCGAGAACTTTATGGGATAAAAGCGGCGAACTGTTTTTCTTTGCCCATAACAACAATGGTCTAAAGGAGAGCATTGCCACCACAATACCCGAATTTAAAGCGCAATCGACGCTTGAACAGGTGATCAAACGCAATCTGCTATTCACGTTAATCGCGTTCCACCGGCAAACGGCCAGCGACAACCAAGCATTGTTCGAATTCGCAACTCGTTATTCGTCGTTACTCGAATTTGACCAAGTTAAGACAGGCGGCTGCGAATTCATCTGGAACACGAAAAAAGGAGCGCCTTATCCGATTCAAGCGATTAACAGACCGGTACAAAGTTACGAAATCGCTCTTATCACTTCAAAAGTGTTGCGCCAGATTGAAACGTCGGCCATCGATGACGGCATCAGTCCTCCTGAAACCGAACGCATAAAGCTTTATTTATCCGTTTACGAATCCATGATTCATGAAACTCTGCCTTCGGCTCCCATTGTGCTGAAAATGCTGGTCGGAATCAAACCCATTCAAGACTTTCTGGTGTCGCAGGAAAAACTCGACCGCATAAATAAAATCAGCGGCCAGTCGCTCGAAAAAGCCTCTACAATTGATTTCACTCTGGAACCATTGGAATTTGAAAAAAATACGCTCAGCGTTTATGCCCAGTCAAACGAAAAAGCTGCATACAAAGGACTTTCCAACTTAGTTGAAAGAGTTAAATTGCTGCAAAGTAAAAATAATAAGTATCTTCACCTTGAATGCAAAGATACTGATTGTAATATCGGCGATTTGATTTTGCTTATTAACAATAAAAACGCCACGATGTGCGGCAAGATATTGCGTATCGAAACGGTCACCAACACGCAATCGGTCATTTTGCTACTCGAAAAGGTGTCCGGAATACTTTCTCCACAAACCGTCCATTGCGAACACCATAAAAATACAATAGCGATTCTCGTTAACGCTCAGAGCGATCATCCGGAAATTTTGCTGGATAACGACAATTACCGTAACGGCACGGAGCTTCAAACCTCTACCCGAACGATTCGATTAAACGCCTTGACCGACTACGGCCCTTCGTTTGCACGTTATTCGGTCAGCTTTTGATTCGTAATACCGTGGGGCACGTGTGCGGCGGCAACTCTGTGATTCTGAGCCGATTCGCAATGGCCGCGCTGGTCGTC
>JBNLEI010000202.1:0-2333 GCA_050304855.1 Methylococcaceae bacterium | reverse complement strand
GCTCGATCATTCAAATTATCTCCGAATGCGGCGGTTATCGCCCAGGCCGAATATCGCCCTTGCAGATAATCGTTAACCAATAAACTGGTGCAGGTCCCCGGGTCGGTGTCGATAATGGCATGCAAGCCGGCATGTTGCGGTATTTCCCCCGCCTGATGATGATCGACATAGAACACACTGACACCTCGATCCAACAAGGAGTCCAGTGCTTTCCTGTTTTTGGCCAACGAAATGTCTAAAACCGTCACCCGGTCGCCGGGACCCGCGTCGGCCCGCTTCAACAATTCGATATCGCGCTTGACGCCGGTAATCAATTGCGAATTAGCCGGCATCGCCAAACGCAATTGCACCAGTGCACAAATCCCGTCGGCATCGCCATTAAAAACATCTATTTCCATACATTCCCTTTGTGAAATTTATTTTCCAGTGCGCTAATCCTAAACTAACATTTAACATATTACTAATTGGCGGCTTGATTAATTGGATTCCATTAACCCTTCTTCATACAATCGCAATCGGAACCATTGTAAGATGTTTAACGAAAGCGCTTAACCCGTTGCTGTTTTAATTTTTGTCCTCAAGGAGCAGACATTCATGATCCCAGTCATATTATCCGGAGGTTCCGGCACCCGTTTATGGCCACTATCCCGGAGCCAGCATCCCAAACAATTTTTACCGTTGGTATCCAACAATACGATGCTACAGGAAACCGTATTGCGGTTGCGCGGTCTGAATGAGCTTAAAGCGCCGATGGGCGTCTGCAATGAAAACCACCGCTTCATGATGGCCGAACAATTGAGAGAAATAGGCGCACAACCTTCGGCGATTATTCTCGAGCCAGTTGGGAAAAACACAGCCCCAGCGGTAGCGTTGGCCGCATTGTCGGCAACGTCGCCGGACGAAGTATTGCTAGTATTACCTGCCGACCATGTGATTGGCGACACGTTGGCTTTTCAAGCCGCTGTGCAAAAAGCCAATACCTTGGCAAAACAAGGCAATCTGGTCACTTTCGGCGTTGTTCCGACTGAACCCGAAACTGGCTATGGCTATATCAAAGGTGGCGATGCCTCCAACGAAGGGAGTTTTAAGGTAGCCGCATTTGTCGAAAAACCGGATTTTGCAACCGCTCAAACCTATGTCGACAGCGGAGATTACTACTGGAACAGCGGCATGTTCGCCTTCACCGCCGGTCGATATTTACAAGAACTTGAGAAATTTCAACCTGAAATTTTGCTTGCCTGTGAAAATGCGTTAGCCAACGCTCAACGAGATATCGATTTTATCCGTCCCGATGCGGAAATTTTCCTGCAATGCCCTGCCGATTCCATTGATTACGCGGTCATGGAAAAAACCGATCAGGCCGTCGTTATTCCGTTGGCTGCTGACTGGAACGACGTCGGTTCCTGGTCAGCCTTGTGGGATGTCACCCACAAAGATGAGCACGGCAATGCGATCAGTGGTGATGTCGTCACTTTGGATACCGAAAACTCTTTCTTGCATTCCAGCAATAAACTGATTACCACTGTCGGCGTCAGTGACCTGATTGTCGTGGAAACCGATGACGCCGTCATGATTGCTTCCAAAGACCGGGTCCAAGATGTTAAACAGATTGTCGACCAGCTCAAGGATAACAACCGTAGCGAAGTCGAGATTCATCGTAAAGTCTACCGTCCGTGGGGATATTACCATTTAATCGATAACGGAGACCGTTTTCAAGCCAAACGTATTGTCGTCAAACCGGGCGCGAAATTATCATTACAGAAACACCATCATCGTGCGGAACACTGGATTGTGGTCAAAGGGACCGCAAAGGTCACGAAAGGCGAACAGCAAATGCTGATAACGGAAAACGAATCCACTTATATTCCGCTCGGTACCACTCACTGCCTGGAAAATCCCGGAGTCATCCCATTAGAAATGGTGGAAGTGCAGTCCGGCAGTTATCTGGGAGAAGACGATATTATTCGTTTTGACGACAGTTACGGTCGAGTATAATTAGTTGCAGATTCATTCTGCTGGGAAGTGGAAAACATCGGTTGGAAATTTCTGATTCTTCCGCGGTAGAAAAAGGAGTACGGCTAACCGTACTCCCGGATTGCTATATCAGCTTTTCTTATCGGTTGTGCTTATCTTCTTTGGTTGGCTTTCAGCATCGGAAAAAACGAGATCCCGTTCGTTTTTCTTGACTGTTTTCTCGCCGATCCCTTTAACCTTTGTCAAATCCGCTGCGGACTTGAAAAGGCCGTTTGCCGTCCGATATTGCACGATGGCTTCCGCTTTTTTCAAACCGATACCCGATAACGATTGGGAAATGGTCTTGGCATCCGCAGTGT
>JBNLEI010000201.1:0-1951 GCA_050304855.1 Methylococcaceae bacterium | reverse complement strand
ACCCAGAATATCAGATTAGTTTCCTCACAAAAATCCTATATCACGACAATTGGTTAACCTTGACGCCATCCTCCCCCCGACACAAATCACCTGCATATATGGAAGCTTTTATAATAAAGATGTTTAACTCCCCAGCTTTCGCGGAAAATGACCATCTGAATTGGTAGTTCGAGGCTTTTCAGAATTTTCTTGACCCGTTTTGTAAAAGTACGCAGAATGGGCAGAATTCGGCCCGCTAATCGACAATGACGACATCACCATTATCTTGAATTAGCAATTAAAAAAGATGTAATAAAAGTTAAAAGTTATACGATCACTTTAAAGCCAAACGCTCAGGCACTGAGCGCATTCACAATTAAAACGGATTTACGCTGGAAAATGAATGATGGACTCTGATCCACAGGCGCAATTGCAGCGCTATCTCAACTACCTTCAAACAGACCCTGAAAATCTCAAATTGATCGAGGCGGTGACAGAAACCCACATGCGATTAAACCGCAATCAGGATACCCTGACGCTTATCGAACGGGGTTTGCAAATCGCCCCCCACAATTGCAATTTGTTATTTACTCAGGCTTCCGCATTAATGGCCGACGGCCGCCCAGGACTGGCCATCTCTATTTTTACAACAGCTTTTGGACGGCAATAGCGACAACAGCGTGGTGCGTTACAACCTCGCCTATGCCCACGCCCTGAATCGAGAATACGAACAAGCCGGTGCGGTGTTGAACACCGACTTTGCACGTACCACCGAGCAAGTTCCCGAAGCTTATATCCTCGCGGCTCGCATGAAACATTTCCTGGCCGACATAAAAACAGCCGTCGGTCTGGTGGAGAAATTTTTATTGCAGTATCCCGATCACCCTTTTCGCAGTGAGGCGCGGAGTGTATTGGCACTGCTGATGCTCGACGATGACAATGTCCCGAAAGCGAAAAAAAATGCCGAGTTGGCGCTTGCTGAAAACCCGAATAATATTGAATCCCTGCAGACACGGGGAAACCTATGCCTCAACGACCTTCGATCCCACGGCGGCACAATCCTATTTCGAGAAAGTACTGGCCAGACAACCTGAAAATGGGCGCGCTTGGCTGGGAATCGGATTAAAGGCGCTGCTACAGAAAAATTTGACCGCGGCGACCGACAGCAAGCGCAACGCCACATTATACGCGGACTGGGACTGGACCGGAACGCCTTTACGGCCAACTATGCCCAGAGTCTGATGTTGTCTTCGGCGGGGGATACGAAACCGGCACGGGATATCGTCAATTCGCTGCTGCTGCAACCGCTGAACGCGCGGGGTGGAACTATCGAGCAAGCGCTGAAAACCTAAACCGGCTATTTTTGTTTTATTTTCTGCGCACCTCAAACAAATAAAACCTTTTGGGAAGGCTTGGATTATATCTCGTTTAGGAAACTTTTTTATGCAGCATAATTTACTTTTGCACAGACACAAACAGAATCAAGCTTCCACAAACACACGATAGAGGGGAAGGAACCCGAGTGGCAACATCTATACCCCTTCAGGCGGGATTATCAAAACAAGCGTTTCCCCCTATGAATTTCAGCGTTTCCGGATATCATTGGAATATTCAGCGACTTTTATAGGATTAATGGACCCAAACATGCCACTGAGCAAACGCAACCTGTTTAAAGCGGCGACCCTGGCCGTCGGCACCGCAGCACTGACTCCCTTGGCCCGCGCCCGGCGTCAAACCGCTAAAGCTCCGGCGCTGCCCAATCTTTCCAAACGGGCTGTCCCCATTAGCGTGGCCGAGCGTCAGACGCGTATAGCCCGCGCGCAAAAAGTGATGGCCAAGCAGGGCTTGGACGCCCTGTTGCTGGAACCGGGCTCGGCCATGCGCTATTTCACGGGTATTTCCTGGTGGCGCAGTGAACGTCTAACCGCCGTCATTATTCCCCGCCGGGGCGATATCGCCATAGTTACGCCGT
>JBNLEI010000200.1:0-2842 GCA_050304855.1 Methylococcaceae bacterium | reverse complement strand
AATATCCACACCGAGAATCTGCATGACAATTCCTTGCTAAATTAGTTAAACGTCATTTTAGAGAAAGCCTTTGTAAAAGCAACCGTTATTCCGTTAGTCTTAAATGCAAACTGTGCCGAATAAATTTACTGAATATTGGCGTCGTCGCGACCATTCGGGGAAGAGTTGTGACCAAGGAAGTGTCGGCAGGGCGCTGCGCAGGTTGTCAAATATTGGCTTGGGTTCGAGCGGCTGTGGTTATCCTAAGCGGGTCGATTTAGGGCGGGCTTGAGCCGCTTTTTCGTCCAAAAGTCGATAACATTTGAACACACTCTTGGGGGGCGTATGCAGTTAACAAAAGTCAAAGCGGTAACTCTGCTGCTTATACTGTGGGTCCCATGGGTACCGGTAGTATTCGCGGCAGAGAGCGACAAGCCGCTTATCATGCAGGCCAAAGTTTTCCGGCAGTCGATCAATGTCGCCGACTACTGGGTCAGTGAAAAGCTCGACGGGGTTAGAGCCAGATGGAACGGCGATCGACTCGTTTCCAAGAACGGTAATGTGTTTCGGGCACCTAAATGGTTCACTGAAGGATTTCCGAAGCAGCCTTTGGACGGTGAGCTTTGGTCGGGACGAGGGGAATATCAACAGCTCGTATCTATTGTCAGCCGTGATGCGCCGCATGATGGCTGGCGAAAAGTAAAATTTATGGTATTCGATCTGCCGGGAAATCCGCATCCTTTTTCGGAACGCGTAGTAGCCATGCGACGGATAGCCGAACAACGGTATTCCCCTTTTCTGGAAGTGATCGATCAGTTTCGCGTTGCCTCTCACGTCGAGCTGATGCGGACGATGGACAAAATCGCGGCCGAAAGCGGCGAGGGACTGATGCTGCATCATAAAGACGCTCTTTATCATGCCGGCCGTAGCGATTGGTTGCGGAAGTTAAAACCGTATCACGACGCCGAGGCTGTTGTCATCGGTTACCGTCCGGGAAAGGGAAAGTTTCTAGGAAAAATGGGGGCGCTTAAAGTCAGGACCGGCAATAATGTTGTGTTCTATATCGGCACCGGTTTTAGCCGGCAACAGCGGGAGAATCCGCCGCCGCTCGGAAGCGTGGTAACTTTTCGTTACCAAGGTACGACGGACGACGGAATTCCGCGTTTTGCGGTTTTCTTAAGAGTAAGGGAGGAACCCTGAGGTCCTCTTGTTTCGAGTGAGGGCTCCGTTTACGGCCAAAACTGGAGCGTTACGGTTTTCGATTGCCAATTGGCTATTCGACAAATGACCCAAGCAGGCAAGATCAATCCTGAAAAAACGCTTAATTTTGCAAGTTTCGGGTGACGGTAATAGAGCCTATATAAGAACGGACTGATTTTTGCGAAATTTTCTAGCCTGACCGGCGGTTTGATACTCTCGTTACGCGAGTGGTTCATTACCGGCGAATGAGGATTGAGTATAAATTCGGCCAGTTCGGCGGAAGAAAAAAAACGAATTTTCGGTAAGGATTCGGTTAACAGAGTGAGTAACCGGTCGATTCCGGCTAATGAATCGGTAAATTCCTGCTCGGAGCGCGTGAAATTGTAGCGGTGGGTGGAGATTGTGATCGGCAGCGCTTGCTTTTTGGCTCGAAGTGCTTCATTAAAAGCGGTTTCAGGCGTGTTTTTTCCGTCAACAGGTTCGAACATGACGTTTCTTACCAGATAAATCTGCCCGAACTCATTTTTGTCTCCGGTGCGGATCAAGGATTTGTCTTGAATGTATTTGCCGCCGCCGTCCCTACCGATACAGCGATATCCGGCCGTTTGGATCGCCCTTATCGAATGAGTATGCCAGCATTCCTCGATGTCGTCATTCCACAAATAGCATGGCGCAACTGTCGTTATGGTCGGCATTTTGAATATTCTTTCGAACAACGTTACCGCCTGGCCGACAATTTCTCTGGCCGATCGAGCGTCGATGGGTCGGCTCGGCAACGCGCTGCCATCCACATAGTGGCCCTGCAGCGGTGAATCGAGCGATTCCCAATCCCACCAGTTGTCATCGGTGCGTGCGGCAGCGGTTCTAACGTCAGCAGCCCTGCATAGCCGAGCAAAGGCCGCGGCATTTAAATGCTCAAGGCCGTGCAGTTGAGGAACGAAAGTGCCGCTTTCGATACCGGCTAACATCGCTTGGTAAACGTCGGTAAAATTTTGATCCAGCAACCTTCTTGGGATATCAGATATTGTTTGACTTATCTTTTCCACGTCCGGTACCGATAGGACGATGTTAGCAGTGAGTATAGCGGGCCGGTTCGTGCTATCTTTATGCTGAGATAATGTATCAAGAAGAAAGGCCAATCTTTTCGAGTGAAATCGTCCTCCTGGCCCCCAATCGTCACTTTCGATGACGATTGGGGTATCTAAAAAATAGGGCTCCTGCCAAGTGTGAAGCAACAAGTTTTTCTTCCATAGAATCAGAATTAAGAGAATAGCAGACCAGTAGATAATCAGCGTAAATAAAACGATTGTCATATGAGGTTGAGCATTATTTTGTGGTTATTCAAATATGCGGACAGGATTGAACATATGGGCGCCTCGAAAAACCTCATTTTTGAAAAACGGGAATTAATAAAAACAGACATTTATCTTTGCAAGCTTGGCAAAAAACTGGGTTTTTCGAGGTACCCATATATCTATTCGAATGGAAGGCTTTTACGAAGCGATCTAGAATGGCCATTATAGGCATCTCGTTATACATAACTCGGCGCCTCTCTTGCGGCCCGAATTCCCATTGCGAAATCCATGACGCGCTGAAGGCCTTGCCAGAGGCTTTTCGCACCGGGCTCACCGTCACCTTTGCGGCCTAAGAAGCCACCAAAGCA
>JBNLEI010000199.1:0-1929 GCA_050304855.1 Methylococcaceae bacterium | reverse complement strand
TTTCCCGTTTGAGAAAAATTTTTCAGGACCCTTCCCTTTATCGGCCACTGCCAGTGCAACTTTAACACTTTTTTCTTATCGTTTGAAAATGTTGGACTTTTTTGTGATAGGTTTCTCGTTTTTTCGATACGCTTAATATCGCCCGGTTTTGTTAAGGAAGAAGTAAGTTTCTGTTTAGGCTTGAATAACTTGATTTTTTGTCCGACATGGAGGCGGTACGGCGGAGCGATATTGTTCCACGCCGCCAGGAGCTTGTAACCGTGCCCGGAGCGATATCCGATCGCATACAATGTCTCGCCTTTTCTAACGTAATGATATTTTTGCGTTTTCGGAATATCGCGATGGTAGTCTCTAACCGGCGCGTAATTGCGTGGTCCGGAACACGCGACCGACAGCAGCATCAGAATTATCGGTACCGACTTGTTAGACGCTCTCCGCAAACACATAAGTTATTGGCCCAGTAATTTTTTTTTAGCCTGATTAATTTGCGCGGCTAAAAAGTCGGAGCCTCCACGGTCGGGATGAACTTTTTGCATCAACTTACGATGCGCTTGAATAATTTCTTGTTCACTGGCACCCGGTTTTAGACCGAGTATCTGATACGCCTGGGCTCGACTCATCGTGCCACCGGTGACATCCTGGTAACGTTGATTCGAAGTTCCCTCTTTGGTCGAACGAAACCAAAACCATAATCGTTGTAATTGGGGAGCGTAACGCAATGCTATCGGCAAAACTCTAGCGGCCGTTGCAAACAAGACCCCTCCCAAGGCAAACAACCAATTTAACTTACCCAGCAAAGCCAAAATCGCCAAGACAGCGGCCAAAATTACGAAGCCGAATTTTTTTGCGTACTCTTTAACAACCGCTGGTGGCGACTTTAAGAACCAACGTAGCAGCAAGAACAGCGCAACGATAAAAATTACCAATAAATAGATTCGAATCAACGAAACCCTCCCACGATCTAACGCGAGTAAACTAAAATATAAAAGGCTGGCATAAATCGTTAGTGCAGCGGACCGCAATTAAGCGGCAATGCAATAAAAAGTCGAAAAACCGCTATTCACGGATCGATCCTGTAAACAACTACTCGCTTCCATATACGGGATGTCATCAGGTTGATGTTTGGCGCAAATACATATCGGATGGTAATGTCTAAGATACGGCTGACTCTTTAGCTACCCGAATAATTTCCAAGCAGCTCTGCGAATCGTAAAAAAACCTGCACTATTAGCCAACCCTAAATATATCTTAGAATAGGCGCCTGTTTGATGACAGCAAAAACTTCTCGATGAAATACGCTAAAGTACCCGTGATCGGTTTTGCGGCCTACAGCGGTACCGGAAAAACTACCTTATTGATCCAGTTAATACCGCTGCTAAAAAAGAGGGGAGTCCGAGTCGGCATCATTAAGCACAGCCACCATGATTTCGAAATCGACAAACCCGGCAAGGACAGTTTTCGCCTGCGGTCCGCAGGAGCCGACAGCGTTCTGTTAGTGTCCCGACACCGCCGAGCCGTGATTACCGAATTCAACGAGCATTCGGAACCTAAACTGGACGAACAATTGGTCATTTTCGATCAATCTGAATTGGACCTAATCCTGGTGGAAGGCTTTAGAGAGGAACGATTCCCAAAAATAGAGCTGCATCGCCCGATCCTGAACAATCCGTTGCTTTTTCCAGGCGACCCAACTGTGATCGCGATCGCCACCGATCGGCCATTGGACATACCGGAAGGACTCGTTCAATTGGATCTTAACGATGTCTCGCAGATCACTGAGTTTATATTGTACCGATTTCTGAAAATCTCACCATGAAAGACTACTGCCTACCAAACCAAGAACAATTGTTGAGCATCGAGCAGGCATTGCAACGCATCGAATCCGCCGTCACCCCGGTCGCGGAAACCGAACTACTTCCCTTATCCCGT
>JBNLEI010000198.1:0-1788 GCA_050304855.1 Methylococcaceae bacterium | reverse complement strand
GCTGCTGATATAACCGGAAATTTTGGTTTCATTGGTTGGTTTGATCGGAATCCAGTCGGGCAGAAAGGACGTATCCGGTTTTTTGATGCCGCTGAAAAAACCGGTTTGTTCGTCCGCATTGACGATAACGCCGGCGCTGGCCTTGCCGAGATTGAAATTGAAGTTCAGAAAATTCGGAATCAAATCGAAACTGACTGCAAGATCGCCGTTACCGGCCTGCGTATAACCCTCTTTGCCGATCGACGTGACGATTTCGCCGTTCAATTCGAAGAATTTGTACAATGGCATCGTGGCATCGACAAACAAATGGCCTTTGACCCTGTCGATGACATTCGGCAATCCCCACACGGTTTCAAACTGCAACGGAATGCCGCCTTCTGTCGACCATCCCAATTGATTGAGTTGCGGCAGCGGAATTTTATCGATCAGATCGCCCGCATTGGCCGTATCGGTATTGTCCGTAGCGGCTTTGTTCTCATCGTTCTGTTGTTCGGCCCATTGCATGGCTTGCTGCATGGTTTCCTTAAAGTCGAACATGGATTCCGACGACAGGTAAAAGTACGGTTCTTCAGGGTCGAAAACCAGGGTAATGCTGCGGTCCCCGGGAACGGAGAAGCCGAAATTTTCGTTGTCGGTTTTCAGCACGGCATTTAACGGTATATCGAAGGACAAACCGCTGGAGAAATGGAAAAACAGATAAGCCGGTTGTTTGATGTCGGCCGGATCCCCTTCCGGGTCTTTAGGGTTTTCCGCCAGCGGTAACGGTTTTTGACCGTCGGCCAGTAACGATTGCAGCGTGTTGCGGCTGACCAGCCCGACTGCCGCTACGGGCTGGGCGGAAGCGCCGCCGTTGCCGAGCAATGGAATCGATGCAAAGGGTGCTTTTGCAGTACCGTAAACCTCGAAAGCGATGTCGGAGCCTTCGGGATTTTGTTCGAAAACCAGATCGGCATCCAGCAGGTCGGATGCGCCGGCTGGCGTATTGACGATTAAATCGCCCGTCATTTCGTAGCGGCCGTCGCCCTCCCGATAAAAATTGTCGATGCCGGCAGTAATGCTCAATGACGGATGGATGGCAATGCTACAATAATCGATATCGCAAACGACGCCGGTGTCGGCGAGTGAATCGGTGGCGGCAGACAGGTTCAAGGCCAGTGAAGCCGGTACGGCCAGTAATGTTTTGTATAGTTTTGATTGTTTCATGGCAGGTCTCCTAAAATGAGTCAACATTGTGTTTCTTCACAACGTGGTTACATTCTGGCCAGAGACCGCTTTTGAAGGTATGGGGTGATTCCCCCATTTTTTTAAACTAGTGCGCGTTGATAACAAATTTGTATGAATGGAGGCACATTGTAGCCATGAAAATCAATAGCTTGGCAATACGAGGAAATTACTGACTAACAAGAATTAATGGCTATTCACGAACTTCGGGTGGCCGAAATAATCCTGAGATCAATCTCAAATTGTCCGTGCTTAAAATCGTTGAATAGAGGTTGAGCTTAGGCATGCTTGAATAGGGCGAAAGTAATTTCCATAATGGGGTGAACACCCCATTGTCAATCCATCGGTTTCTCCCTAGAGTATTAATTCTGTCCGCTGATATTAGCCGGATCGATTAACCCTTCACGCAATGAATAGGCGAGCAATTCGACAAGCGAATGAACATTCAATTTTGTCATCAGGCTGGTGCGATGTTTATCGACGGTTTTAGGGCTGATAAACAGCATTTCGGCCATTTCCTTATTGGTCTTGCCGGCAACGATCATATTCAGAATCTGGCGTTCGCGC
>JBNLEI010000197.1:0-4804 GCA_050304855.1 Methylococcaceae bacterium | reverse complement strand
ACCCTGATAATCTTATCTGGATCGACTTGGAAATGACCGGTTTGGATCCCGATAACGACCTGATTATTGAAATTGCAACGATTGTCACCGACAAAAACCTCAATGTATTGGCCGAAGGTCCGGTTTTGGCGGTACATCAGTCCGATCAGGTCCTGGCCGGCATGGACGATTGGAATCAGAAATACCATGGCCAATCAGGCTTGATCGACCGGGTTAAAGCGTCAGCTGTCGACGAAGCCGAAGCGCAACGTCAAACCATAGAGTTTTTACAAAACTGGGTTCAGGAAAACAAATCGCCGATGTGCGGCAACAGTATCTGTCAGGACCGCCGGTTTTTGTATCGTTATATGCCGGGACTGGAGAAGTATTTCCATTACCGCAATCTCGACGTTTCTACACTAAAGGAGTTGGCAGTGCGTTGGGCGCCGGAAATACTCGACGGATTCAGTAAAAAATCGTCGCATAAGGCGTTGGACGACATTATCGAGTCGATAGACGAACTCAAATATTACCGCGAACACTTCATTAAGTTCTGATTATGAACCAGATAATTGCAGTGGCCATCGGCGGCGCTTTCGGGGCGGTTTTACGCTTTTTAGTGTCTAATGGCGTTTATCAATGGTTGGGGCGGGGGTTCCCTTACGGAACGTTGAGCGTGAACGTCATTGGTTCGTTTTTGATTGGCTTGATGACCGAAGCGTTGATTCTGCAGCGAATAGCGATTTCCATGGAATACCGAGCTGCGATATTGGTTGGCGTGTTCGGTTCTTTTACCACGTTTTCAACGTTTTCCCTGGAAACATTGTATTTGATCGAACAAGGCAATTTTCTTAAGGCCTCGCTCAATGTACTGATCAGCGTTTTTGCTTGTCTTCTGGCAGTCTGGATAGGTCTATTGTTGGGCCGAACCCTTTTTATGTATTCCGGTGGGGTGGTGCGTTGGATGGATTGGATATTTCCATATGCGTTGGTATTAGTGAATGCGATCGGCGCCTTCATCATCGGTATCGTCAGTACCATTCTGATGCATAAAATTGAGATTTCGCTGGAATACCGGGCCGCGTTGGTCACTATCATGGTTGGCATCTTCATTACCTTATCCAGTTTATATTTGATCTTGTATCTGATCGAAAGCGGACATTCCTTCGATTCGCATTTGACTGCGATGTTGGGGGTTTTTATGAGCAATGTGATGGTCTGCGGGTTGGCGTTGTGGATTGGATTACTGGCAGGGAAACAAATATGAGCAAAAAAATCACGATTGCCCGGGTTTATACCTTGGAAGGGCACGATCAGTTGAATCGAATATTGGATATTCTGAGAGATGAGGAGAATGTCCTGGGCGCTACGGTGGTCCGAGGGATTGCCGGATTCGGTCATAGCAAAGAAATTCATACTTCGACGCTACTCAATTTGTCGTTGGAATTACCTTTGATTGTCGAGTTTTACGACGAGACCGATAAAGTCATGCAGGCGATAGAAAAATTAAAAAACCGGCTGGACCTGAAGCACATTATCAGTTGGTCGGCGACAGCGCATATTCATTAATAACTGTCGGCATTCGACGCGGATTTTTGAATCGACACCGGCTCATAACCGGTATCTTTTCGAATACGTATTTCCCGAACGCGATGATGTATAGTTAGCAGAAATAATATTTATTCTAATTTTAGGTAGTTAAAAAAACATGTTAGACCCCCGATTATTCAGAACCGATATCGATCTCGTCAAACAACAACTGTCCAGACGGGCGTTTGAATTCGATTCAGTCGCATACGAAGCTTTGGAAGCAAGACGCAAGGACATCCAGGTTAAAACTCAGGAATTGCAAAATGAACGCAATACCCGCTCCAAAACTATAGGTCAAGCCAAAGCCAAGGGCGAAGACATTCAGCCGCTGTTAGATCAGGTTCAGCATTTAGGCGATGAGTTGAAAGCCGCTGAAAACGAACTAAATGATATCCAGGCTAAAATGACGGCTATTCTCGAAGGCATTCCCAATTTTCTCGACGATGCTGTGCCGGACGGTAAAAGCGAAGACGATAATGTCGAAGTCAGTCGTTGGGGTGATTTACCCGAATTTGCCTTCGAACCGAAAGACCATGTCGATTTAGGGGAAGGGCTTAAAGGGATGGACTTCGAACTGGGTGCTAAAATCGCCAGCGCTCGTTTCGTCGTGCTCAAAGGTCAGCTTGCCAGCTTGCAACGCGCCATTGTTCAGTTAATGCTGGATACCCACATTAACGAACATGGATATCAGGAAACCTATGTTCCATTCATGGCGAATGCCGCGAGTCTTCGCGGAACAGGTCAGCTGCCTAAATTCGAGCAGGATTTGTTTAAAGTCGACAACGATCCGACTTTTTATCTGATACCGACCGCCGAAGTGCCGGTTACCAATATTGTTCGGGATATGATCGTCGACGCCAAAGACATGCCGCTGAAATTTGTCTGCCATACACCGTGTTTCCGTAGCGAAGCCGGCGCTTACGGTAGTGACGTGCGAGGCATGATCCGTCAACATCAATTTGAAAAAGTCGAATTGGTGCAGGTCGTCAGGGCCGAGGATTCGCCTCAAGCGCACGAAGAGCTCACCGCTCACGCAGAAAATATTCTTAAAAAATTAAAACTGCCGTACCGTAAAGTTGTCCTTTGTGCGGGCGACACCGGATTCTCTTCTGCCAAAACCTACGATTTGGAAGTTTGGCTGCCGGGGCAAAACAAATATCGGGAAATTTCCTCCTGCAGCAACTTCAAGGATTTTCAAGCCCGTAGATTACAGGCGCGCTGGCGAAACCCCGAAACCGGCAAACCGGAACTGGTGCATACCCTTAACGGCTCGGGGCTGGCTGCCGGCAGAACGTTGATCGCCGTCATGGAAAATTATCAGAACGAAGACGGTAGCATTAACGTTCCGGAGGCGTTACGTCCCTATATGGGGGGGCTGGAAGTCATTCGTTGAGTTCCTCAGGCTTGAAGGCCGGAAAGGATTGGAATGCTTATTTCCGGCTCTTCTGTCATTTCAACCT
This sequence comes from Methylococcaceae bacterium, assembly GCA_050304855.1. Lineage (GTDB taxonomy): Bacteria > Pseudomonadota > Gammaproteobacteria > Methylococcales > Methylomonadaceae > Methylomarinum. Next base: position 1,775 of record JBNLEI010000197.1, on the reverse strand, counting down.
TGCGCGTTATAGAGCAATTGCTTCAGGCACCTGATTTCATCGCTTTCGAGTGTGAAAGAAAAACAGCCTAAATCATCTTGCATATGTTCCAAAGAACAGGTGCCGGTTAACGGCACGATTCCGATTTGGCTAAGAAAACGGAAAAATACTTGGGCTTCGGTGCATCGGTGTTGGCGCGCTATCCGAAATAAGGTCGGATGATTGAGAAGATGGGGGTTGGCTGTTAATGTCCAGAAACTCTGATAGATGATGTCACGGTCGGCGCACCATTGGCGTAAGGCCACATCGTAACCCGTAGTGGCATAAAAACGGTTTTGCACGACCGCCGGTTTAATATGGGCATCGGTATATAAGCGCTTTAGCAAGACCAGGTCGTAGAAGTTGCTAATACCTATTTGATGCGCGCACCCTTCGCGTTGAATCTTTTCTAGCGCACGCCATACCGTTAATAGGTTCTCATACGGCGTCAACGGAGAATGTAACAGCAAGGAGTCGACATAGTCGGTTTTAAGATTATCAAGAGATGTTTGGAACGATTGATCGACCTGTTCAGATAAGGCAGCGTCCGGTTGATAAGGCAGTCGCTCAGGATCCTGGCCGTCCAACGGGGTAAACTTGGTTTGTACAAACAGTGCGTCGCGGGGAATACCATGTTCCCGTGCGCGTTGCAAGGCTTCTCCGACCTGTGGTTCGTTATAATGTTTGGGTTGGCAGGCCGTGTCGATTCCCCTGAATCCGCAGCGGATCGCTTGAATAACCCATTCTTCGGTATGCTCTTTTTTCCAAGCCGTACCGTAGAGGATTCGCGGCATTTTAATTCCGGCGCGTGTGGTGATAAATAACGGCTCTTGCATATCAAAAACTCCCGTTTATAGATGGCGGGCAGCATAACATAGCCGCCAGGCCCAGGATAGTGCAAACAGGCAAAGGGGAATAAACTATATAGTTAGATTAAACAGCTTGGAAGGTCATTTTCGTCTACTTGTCCAGGGTGAACGCGAGGCCCGATCGAAACGTTGAATGACAATTTTTTGAGTGAAGTCGGCAATGATTTTTCAATTCGAAATGTATTAGGAAGTCTTTTATATTTTCTGACATAAAACAATTGGTACTTTGACGCCGTCTAAAAGGCCATATTCCCGTTTAACGAATTTTTTGGCCGTTTGATAAATCGGGATGGGAGGATACTGAAACAGACTTCGTTTGCTGCATATCGTGAATCGTTGCCGCTAAACATGGAAATTTTAAATTTAAAGGCTTTCCAAGGCTTGGATGCGAAATAGGACAAAATTTCGGCTGTCGTTACGTTTGAAACAATCGAGTGAAGATGCCGACGTTCATTAATGAAACACAAGGCCAATGGTTTGATAATTCTTTATTCTTCAATTGCGTTGAACTTCGCATCTACATTACTAATTTCAATCGCCTGATTATTATTTGGAGATGACTTTTTTGCGTTCCCCACACTCGTGGGGATCAACGGTCGTTGTTAAAAGAGAGACGGTAGCCAGCGAGGACGTTTCCCAAATCCGTCGATGGCGTTCGACATCAATGCCGCGCAAGTGGTCTGTTCCTCACACCCATGGGGATATTAATTAAGAGTCAGTAGAAACTAGCTAGATATCAAAAGAAATTATCATTTTTTGCTAGTGCCTCAAATTCTTCAATAGGCACCGGCTCGCTCATTAGATAGCCTTGATAATTTAGGCACCCTAGATTAGCGAGGAAATCTTTTTGCGCGTTTTCTTCAACGCCTTCAGCGATTACTTCGAGTC
>JBNLEI010000196.1:0-21484 GCA_050304855.1 Methylococcaceae bacterium | reverse complement strand
ATTCATTCCCACGGGCGCAGAATCAGGTAATTCCATTAAGCCGTCGGCATCCGTTGCCAATCCCAGTTCTTTTTCGGAACACAGCATACCGAGCGAAAGCTCTCCGCGGAGTTTGGATTTTTTAATTTTAAAATCGCCCGGCAGCTCAGCACCTACCAACGCTGTGGGAATTTTCAGCCCCTCTTTAACATTATTGGCGCCACAAACAATTTGAAGCGTTTCGGTATCACCAACATCGACCTGACACACTTTTAGTTTATCGGCATTCGGATGTTGAACCATCGAAACGACCTGTCCAACGACGACATTTTCGAATTGCGCAGCCGCCGGCTCGACCGAATCGACCTCCAACCCCGCCATGGTCAATTGCGCCACTAATTCGTCGGTATTGACCGGAGGATTGGCCAGTTCTCTAATCCAGGCTTCACTAATTTGCATAATGCAATCCTTCCTTAATTAAACTGTTCCAAAAACTTAAGATCATTTTCGAAAAACATTCTCAAGTCGTTAATACCATAACGCAGCATAGCTAAGCGCTCGACCCCCATACCGAAAGCAAAACCGCTATAACGTTCGCTATCGATATCGACTGCCTTGAAGACTTCGGGATGAATCATGCCACATCCCATAACTTCCAACCATCCGCTTTGCCCACAGACGCGGCAGCCCTCGCCGCCGCACATCACGCATTCTATATCCACTTCGGCCGACGGCTCGGTAAATGGGAAATAAGAAGGTCTGAAACGCACCTGAATATCTTTCTCGAAAAATGCGCGTAAAAATTCGAAAACCACGCCTTTCAAATCGGAAAAACTGACGTCGGTATCAACCAGAAACCCTTCAACTTGATGGAACATGGGGGTATGAGTCAAATCCGAATCGCAGCGATAAACTCGTCCTGGTGCGATAACTTTCAACGGCGGTTGATTGTTTTCCATCGCCCTGATTTGCACTGGCGACGTATGCGTTCTCAACACCGTGTGCGCATCAAAATAAAACGTATCATGCATCGCTCTGGCCGGATGATGGGCCGGAATATTGAGTGCTTCGAAATTATGGTAGTCGTCTTCTATCTCGGGCCCCTCTTCAATCTTGAACCCGACGGTGGAAAAAATCTCCGATATCCTTCTTAAGGTAATGGTTACCGGATGCAAACCGCAGATGCTCTGCCCTCTGCCTGGCAAAGTCACATCGATCGCCTCGCTGGCTAATCTTGCCTCCAGCGCCGCACGTTGCATTTTTGCTTTACTATTTTCCAGCGATTCCTGGAATTTTGTCTTAGCCTGATTGATATCCTGTCCAAGCTGACGACGTTGTTCAGGATCAAGCTTTCCAAGCTCTTTCATCTGTAATGTGAAAGCGCCTTTTTTGCCGAGATAATTGACTCTTACCTGGTCGAGTTGATTAAGGTCTTGCGCTTGTACAAGCTCCGATAAAGCCTGCGTTAGAATGTCTTCGATATTAGCCGACACTGCTCAGCTCGCTTATTATTCAAATGGGAGGGAGAATAACGAAAATAACAATCCATTATCGTAATGAATGCCCTTCTTTAATCATGAAAGAAGGGCATCAATTCAACATATCCTTTCACTACAGATATGTTTGCACCTTATCCTTAAGGTTGACTTTGGTTAGCTTTTGCAATTTCAGCGATTTGAGCAAAAGCATCCATATCTCTGACGGCCAGATCAGCTAACACTTTACGATCAATAGCCACATTGGCTTTGTTCAAGCCGTTAATCATTCGGCTATAGGAAATTCCGCAAATACGCGCAGCCGCGTTAATACGAACAATCCACAACGCACGGAACTGACGTTTTCTTTGTTTACGATCGCGATAAGCATATTGACCGGCTTTAATAACCGCTTGTTTGGCAACACGGTAAACACGACTGCGAGCACCGTAATATCCTTTCGCCTGCTTTAAAATCTTTTTATGTCTTGCTCTGGCGGTCACGCCACGTTTTACTCTAGGCATAGTCTCTTCTCTTTACACTCAATATCGTTAACTGTAAGGCAACATACGCGCAACCATTGGCGCATCCGAAGCATGAAGAGCTGCCGCTTTACGCAACTGTCTTTTTCTTTTAGTCGACTTTTTGGTCAATATATGACGTCTATGTGACTGATTACATTTAAAACCGCCGTTACCGGTTCTTTTAAAACGCTTACCGGCACCACTATGGCTTTTCATTTTTGGCATTTGTTTTCTCCAATTTTAAAAAAATAAAACGTCCTTGAAATTAAAACTCGGCAAGGCAAAATGCATGGCCCTACTGAATTTTAGGTATCGGTTATAACGATACTTTAAACAACCCATTCCTGAGTCGTCTGGCTGTTTTCTGAAAACAGCTAAAAACCTATTTTTTCTTTTTAGGCCCCATCACCATAACCATCTGACGACCTTCGACCTTGGGAAATTGTTCGACTACCGCTAAGTCTTCCAAGTCCTCTTCGATGCGTTTCAACAGCTCCATACCGATTTCACGATGGGCCATTTCCCGACCGCGGAAACGGACTGTGATTTTGGTTTTGTTGCCTTCATTAAGAAATTTCGTAAGATTCCTCAACTTAACTTGGTAATCGCCTTCTTCCGTTCCCGGCCTGAATTTGATTTCCTTGACTTGAATCAGTTTTTGCTTCTTTTTGGCAGCCTGCTGTTTTTTATTCTGCTCAAACAGGTATTTGCCATAGTCCATAACTTTACAGACTGGAGGATCGGCATTAGGTGAAATTTCCACCAAATCCAAATTTGCCTCATACGCAAGCTGTTTAGCCTCCGTCAACGAAACAACACCGATTTGTTCGCCTTCAGCGCCAATGACTCTTACTCTTCTCGCTGTAATGTCATTATTCAGGCGCGTTGTATCTTTTTTAGAAGCGATGCCCTAATCCTCCAAGTAGTTTTTATTTTCTGTTTGCAATCTCGTCTCTCAAACGTCCGCTGAGTTGTTCGAGTGTCAAACCGCCCAGATCCTCACCTTTCTGCGTGCGTACCGCAATGGTTTTAGTTTCCAATTCCTTATCACCGATTATCAGAAGGTAAGGTACGCGCTGCATGGAATGCTCGCGAATTTTAAAGCCTATCTTCTCATTTCTCAAGTCAATTTTCACCCTGAAACCTTGTTTTTCCAGAGCTTCTTTGACCTCTTCGGCATATTCAGCCTGACGATCGACAATATTCATGACAACCGCCTGAACAGGCGCTAACCATACCGGCAAGGTCCCAGCGTGATTTTCGATGAGAATACCGATAAAACGCTCCAAAGAACCTAAAATGGCCCTGTGCAGCATCACCGGCACCTGTCTGGAACCATCCTCAGCCACATAACTGGCATCCAGCCGACCAGGCATGGAAAAGTCGACCTGTATTGTACCGCACTGCCAAACTCGACCGATACAGTCTTTCAGAGAAAACTCGATTTTCGGTCCGTAAAAAGCACCCTCACCAGGTTGCAGCTCCCAATCCAAACCTTTATTGTTTAGCGCTAACTCAAGGGCATGTTCCGCTTTATCCCAAACCGAATCATCACCAACTCTGTTTTCCGGGCGCGTTGACAGTTTAATGATGACGTCCTCGAAACCGAAATCTTTATAAACCTCAAACAGCAAATCGATAAAAGTAGAAACCTCATCCTGTATCTGGTCCTCTGTACAGAAAATATGCGCATCATCCTGAACGAAGTTCCTAACTCGCATTAAACCATGCAGCGTACCGGAAGGCTCATTGCGATGGCAGGACCCGAATTCAGCCATCCGGATAGGCAAGTCGCGATAACTCTTTAGCCCCTGATTGTAAATCTGAATATGGCAAGGACAATTCATCGGCTTGACCGCATAATCACGATTTTCCGAATGCGTGGTAAATATCATGTCGCCAAATTTATCCCAATGGCCCGACTTCTCCCACAGTGATCGATCAACCACTTGCGGCGTTTTAACTTCCCCGTATCCATTTACCCGCAATTTTTCGCGGATGTATTGCTCAACTTGTTGATAAATTGCCCAACCTTTAGCATGCCAAAACACCATCCCTGGCGCTTCCTCTTGCGCATGAAACAAATCCAGAGTCTTGCCTAATTTACGGTGATCCCTTTTTTCAGCCTCTTCCAGACGATGCAAATACTCTTTTAATTCCTTTTTGTCAGCCCACGCAGTTCCATAAATGCGCTGCAGCATTTCATTATTGGAATTACCTCGCCAATAGGCACCAGCGATTTTCATCAGCTTGAAAGCCTTTAACTTGCCGGTACTAGGAACATGAGGGCCGCGGCATAAATCTGTAAAATCACCCTGCTGGTACAAGGATAAATCTTCGTTCGCTGGAATCGATTCAATAATTTCCGCCTTATATTCTTCGCCTAGTTCCCGAAAGAACTTGACCGCCTCGTCCCTGGATAAAATAAAGCGCTTAACCTCGATATCATCCGCAACCAACTGCTGCATATTTTTTTCAATGGCTTTCAGATCCTCTGGTGTAAACGGTCTTGCATAGGAGAAATCGTAATAAAAGCCATTTTCAATGACCGGACCTATCGTAACCTGGGCATCAGGAAATAAACGTTTTACGGCTTGGGCGAGTAAATGAGCCGTCGAATGGCGAATAACTTCGACACCCTCTTCGTCCTTTGCAGTAATAATCTGCAGTTCTGCATCCTGCTCGATTAACGCACTGGCATCGACCAACCGATTGTCAACCTTACCCGCCAAGGTTGCCTTGGCCAGTCCCGTACCAATAGACTGCGCGACCTCCATCACTGAGACCGGCTGATCAAATTGACGTTTGGAACCATCGGGAAGGGTAATTACTGGCATTGTTTTTTCTTTTTTTACAATAAAAAAAAGCACCACTAAGGATGCTTTAATAAGATTGGTAGGCGCGAGTGGATTCGAACCACCGACCCCCACCATGTCAAGGTGGTGCTCTAACCAACTGAGCTACGCGCCTGTCGTATACCGTTCGAGCTGCTTATTATGACAATCCTTTTTCAAAAAAGCAACTTAATTTAGATAAAAAGCGCGAGCTTTAGTTGCGCTTTTTATCTACTCAAAACATCACCAGCTATAACCAAGCGTCGCGTAAATGTTGCGCCCCGGCATAGCAACCCGGCCATTGGCTCTATTATGCAACTGATAACCACCCAAATGGTTGAAATGCTTGGTATCGAGGACATTCTCAATACCGACCCCTACAACCAATCCATGCACAGGTTCGTATTTTCCTCGCAAGTTAAGCAACATATAACCCTTGGTTTTCAGCTCGTTATTATATCCGGCGACATCACCTTGATCGGCATAATAAACACCTTCAATCGCCCCCATCCATTCAGAATATTCATAAGTCAACTGAGTGCGACCATTCAACGGAGCGATACGGTATAAATCGTCGTCACCGGTCGGCGAATTGATTCGCATACCCCGAACATAATTCAAACCGGCATCGAAACGCCAATTTTCATCGAATGCATAACCCGTCTCAAGATCGACACCGAAAAATTGCGCCTGAATATTGGTGAACTGCAGAATATTAGCTCCCTTAGCAATTGCATCCGCCGTTCTGTCACCTTGAATAAAGTCATCGACATAATGATAAAACGCTCTTGGCGCAACATAAGCCTTGTCGGTGTGCCAATCGACCCCCAACTCGAATTGATAAGCGGTTTCATGATCCAGATTCAAATCACCGATATAGGTATTGCCGTCAGCTAGCCCACCTACCGCGGCTGAATTAGTCCATAAATACAATTCCTGGTAGGTCGGAGCCCGGTTCTTTCTCGCAAAGCCAAGCTCAACGTCAAATTGCGAAGAAACCGCGTAACGCAAAACCGCCGCCAAGTCGACGTCGTTGAAGTTTCTACCGCGATCAGCGGAATTGAAAGCGATCCGATCAGCCATTTGCGCCATCGTCCCACCGCTTGCTTCACCCGCATCACTCCAAGTATGTGTATATCGAGCCCCCAGCTCCAACGACAAATCCTGAGCAATTTCACCATCCCACTCGACAAAAGCACTATACCGATCTCTTTCCACATTGTTGAAGAAATTGGTACTGATCCCTCCCATCATATCCATCCAACTATTGGCATCATGATTGGATTGATCGCCATTCGCGCCAACGGTGAATTCACCATCGAACAACGGCAGACTAAACGCCAAATCAATACCTCCCGCTTCGACTTCCGTTCGATTATACATATCCCTGGCAGCAGGCGGTCTTATATCTCTACGCAGGGTATAGTTATCCATCAAGTGACGCATTTTTTGATAAAAAACATTGGTTTTTAGCTTGTATCCCTCACCTAAATCCCAGCTGTAATTGGCGTCATACAGGCCGCCCCTAACATACACAATATCCATCGGCAATGCCGGCGTACCGGTATGGCCAGTATTATTGTTACTGTAATTGATACCGAACTCATGCCCTTCGCGCTGATAACCATAACCGGTGGTAAACGCTTCGCGATCATATTCGGTCGGTACCTGCTTCTGATTATTTTTTATTCGGTAATCGCGACCTTGTTCCTTACTACCGCTCAAATACACCTTATGGTTTTTGTTGGCAACAGAGCCCAACAGCACACCATAATGTCCGTCCTCGACCGAGCTATATCCCATTGAAGCCACGCCATTAGTCTCTATGCCATCACCTTCGGCAAAACTTCCTTTACGAGACTCTACCTGCATCGCCCCACCAATTGTGTCAATACCGCTACTAACCGGAGCAATACCACGATGAAGTCTTAGCGACCCGGTCAACGGCGCTGGGATATGGCTCAATGGTGGATCCATGCTGTTCGGTCCAACTTCTTTCATATTGGCGCCATCCACTGACACGTTAATGCGATTGCCATACATCCCACGGTAAGCCGCTATGCCGGTCAACGGTCCGTTTCTGTTTACGTTCGCGCCCGGCACTCTTTCCAATAATGAAGCGGTATCTTTCAAACCAGAGGAATCCGGCGCTGTCGCAAATGTTCCCGGCCTCTCATAGGAACCTTCCACCACAATAGTCGGCAACTCCTGATGCTCGGCAAAAGCCTGCACCGGAACCGACAAAACAACTGCAATCGCCAAACTGATTTTAGTTTTCAACATCTCTCCCTCTAAAACTGACAAAATAAAAAAATAAGCATATATCAAGCCACTAAAATTTGTTTTTTTACAACAAACGCTTATTAAAAAACAACAAGACTCATTTAATTAAACTATGTTATTTACCTCATAACAAATAAGGGATATGACACATCTAAACCCTATCAGCCCAAACAATTTTCTACTCCGATATAACAGAATGTGGTAATGTGCCGCAAATGGACTACCAACTCGCCTTCAGCACGTCATATCTTTTTGCATTTGCGATGGGACTTTTCAGCAGCCTGCACTGTATCGGTATGTGCGGCTCCATCATTGGCACACTAACATTCAGTTTAAGCCCCGATATTCGCAGCCAAAAGCGCAAGCTGTTACCTTATGTCCTTAATTACAATTTCGGCCGAATCTGCAGTTACGTCATAGCCGGCGCTATTGCAGGTGTTTTCCAAATATTTCTGACACTACCTTTTACTGGTGGGCACGGCCATAGAATCTTACAGATCCTTTCGGCGGTCGTTATGGCCAGCGCAGGATTTTACATCGCCGGCTGGTTTCCCCGCTTTGCCTATATTGAAAAAATCGGCTCTCGTTTTTGGAAACTTATCGAACCCTACGGAAGATTGCTTATTCCGGTTAAGACAAAGCTACAAGCTTTCTTGTTCGGTATCGTCTGGGGCTGGCTTCCCTGCGGATTGGTATACACCTCCTTAGCCCTTGCCGCCACCACTGGAGACATCGTTCGCAGCAGCCTGACTATGCTCGCTTTTGGATTAGGGACTTTACCTGCGGTCATGGGCGTGGGTATAATGACCGACACACTGGCTAGGTTATCGCGAATGCAACGCTTCAGACAGGTTATTGGCGTGATGTTCGTTTTGGTGGCGATACTTGCCGCGTTTCCATGGCTTTACCCCATGCGTTTACAACATTTTTAACGTGAAGAGGTTTTTTGTGGATCATTTCAATTCTATTATTGGTCAATCTCCAGCATTTGAATCGTTATTGCGCAGCGCTAAAGTTGTCGCGACAACTGATGTCACAGTGCTGATAAAAGGTCAAACCGGTACTGGAAAGGAAGTATTGGCTAACGCCATCCAGAAAGAAAGTTCCCGAGTGAACAAACCATTCATTACACTTAATTGTGCCGCATTACCTGAAGGGTTAGTGGAATCGGAATTATTCGGCCATAAAAAAGGCGCATTTACCGGCGCTATTTCCAATAAACTTGGCTTATTTCAAGCCGCTGACGGCGGCACTTTGTTCTTGGACGAAATCAATTCATTGCCTTTATCGATTCAAGCCAAACTATTACGTTTTCTTGAGTCCGGCGAATGCCTAGCGGTTGGTGATACCAAACCCTACAAAGTAAACGTTCGGGTTATCGCAGCAACCAACAACGATTTACTGAAACAAATTGAAGATGGCGAATTTCGCCAGGATTTATATTTCAGACTTAATGTAGTCCCTTTGGAAATTCCGGCGCTCAACGAGCGGACGGACGACATCGAGGCACTTGCCAAGCATTTTTTCAGTCATTTTGCTAGAGAACACACCATCGAAGCGCCGAAGTTCAGCAAACAGACTTTGAAAAAATTAAAAGCGTACCATTGGCCGGGCAACATCCGGGAATTACGCAATCTTTGCGAACGCCTGAGCATTCTGTTGGCTGGCAAAGTTATCGAACCGGAGAATTTGCCGCACGAATTCAGCTGCACAGTGACTTCCGCAACACCCGCAAACGATTTTAGACTTCCAGAGCTTGGCCTAGAACTAGACGCCTTGGAAGCCAATATGATCCATCAAGCCCTGATCAGAACCAAAGGTAATCGCAGTAAATCGGCTCGATTACTTGGCATCTCGAGGGATACCCTGCTATATCGAATCCAGAAACACGGTTTAGCCACTCAATAAGACAAAACCAGACAAGTTTTTACTAACACCGACGGAAATTTGCTTTTACTGGAGGTGTGTCTTAGTCAGGAGGCATCAAAATAAAAGATGCTTCCTATATTTGACTTTCAAATAGTGACAGTTTTTAGTAGGCTTGCTCTCGTATGCGAGTTGCACAATTTGAAATAAAAGCGTTCAAACACCTCTTACCAATTGGACGGTCACATTATCGCTCTTACCTCCCGCCCTGAACACCATTAATTGAGCCAATTTCTTTAGCTCTGCCTTACCTGCGCTTTTTTTTGCCAACTGCAATAGTTCGACTTCTTTTAAGTATTCCCAAAAACCATCAGTGCACAAAACAAAAGTCTCATCAACTCCCAGGGGCGGATAAACACGAATTTCTGCTTTGTGCTTGTTCAATATATTGATACTTCGAGTTAACTGATTTTGCTCGGGATGCAACCCCATTTCCTTTTCGCTGACCAATCCTTCCTCCAGAAGCTGCTGAGGCAGTGAGTGATCTCTGGTGCGCCACAACACATGCCTAGGATTGATACGGTAAATCCTGGAATCTCCGCAATGCGCGCTGATCGTCATCCTTTCATCGAGATATAAAATCGCGCAGGTAGTATGGGCATCATGGGCATAAGGATCGTCAGCGAACAAATGACGCATTTCTACCACAGCTTCCTCCACCCATTGACTGAAAACTTGCTCAGGATTATTTTTCAATAGCGGTTGAAACTTTTCGAGTAATAGGAACATACCTCGACAGAAATATTGCGAGGCCTTTTCTCCCGCATGATGTCCACCCAAACCATCGGCTACCATAAACAGAGCAAAATCGGGTTGAACCCGATTGGCCATGCAATCCTGGTTAACCGTTCTATTGCCGACACTGGTGATCTGATAAAACTCCAACTCCATCTTTACCAACAGGAATGTCTGGTTTGTCGCATTAACGCTTTTAACTCTCTAACCGCCGGATCTAGCCCTGAAATCACGGACCGCGCAATAATCGCATGCCCGATATTAAGCTCAACAATCTGCGGAATACGACATATCGCTTCTACATTATGATAATTCAATCCATGACCGGCATTAACTTGCATCCCTTGCTGATAAGCATATTTTGCAGCTCGTTGGATACGCTCTAACTCCTGCATTTGCAGGGCCTTGTTTTCGGCATCCGCATAGCGACCGGTATGCAATTCAACAACCGGCGCACCGGCCTCAACCGCAGCATCAATTTGCGTTTCATCCGGATCAATGAACAATGAAACCTCAACGCCTGCAACCGCCAATTCACCACACGCTTCCTTTATTCTCGACAGAGAAGAAACAACATCGAGACCACCTTCCGTCGTTAATTCCTCACGCTTTTCAGGAACCAAGCAACAGGCGTAGGGCTTCACCTGCGATGCAATATCAATCATTTCATCGGTGACTGCCATTTCCAAATTAAGGCGGGTATGCAACATTTGTTTCAGCAAATGAATATCCTTATCCTGGATATGGCGACGGTCTTCGCGCAAATGCGCGGTAATCCCGTCAGCTCCGGCCTGTTCCGCCACCAATGCGGCTTGTACCGGCTCCGGATAGAGCGTACCTCTCGCTTGGCGCAATGTTGCGATATGATCGATATTTACGCCCAATAAAATTTGTTGTTTTTCCATCGAATCGAATTTTTAATTGATTTACTCGGTTGCGGTAAACAATCGTTTTCAGTGATTACAGAAACCGGTTCATTGTAGATATTGAATCATCTTGGTCAATACCGTTCTGCTTTTTAATTCCTTACCTTGCAACTGATTATCGATAACAGCTCTCATTAGTTTTTTTGCTTCGGCTAAACCGCCTTTATCTAAGGCGTTTCCAGCCTGTAAAGACTTCAGCGTATCGCCAGTGATATAACCGTTTCGATCATAAATTAAACCAATATCCGGGGAATAACGGTAACGCATGGCCCCGGAAAGCGAGCCAACGTCCTTGGAATCGTCGCTCAATGCCAATGCGTATCCGGTATGTTCCAATAATTTTAGCTCAAAAAAACGTAACGCCTGTTCAATGCCATCACCTACTGAATGACTTAACTGTTCTAAGCATTGTTGGTAATGATAATACACTTCCGGGTGGGGGTCGTATTTATGCAGAAATTTGCTAACTAACTCATTGATGTAATATCCGCAAAACCAAGCAATTCCGGTCAAATGGTGCTGAAAAACCATTTCATGCCCAATAAGCAGCTTAAGTTCGGATTGTCCTTGAAACGATAATTTTAATAAAGAAAACGGTAGCAATAGTCCGGTAGATTTTGATTTTTGTTTTCGTACACCTTTAGCCAGAATGGAAACCACTCCGTAGTCGGGCGTCAACACATCCAAAATTATACTGCTTTCCCGATAATTCCTGTGTTGCAAAATAAACGCCGGTTGCAAGAATACAGCGATATCACTCATTGCACGAAATTATTCAGTCTCCATAAATCCGAGACTTTGCAAAGATCGCTCGCTATTTGACCATCCCTTTTTCACTTTGACCCATAGCTGGAGATAAACCTTGCAATCGATCAATTTTTGAATATCCGTTCTGGCATCGGAACCGACTTTTTTCAACATTTCACCTTGCTTTCCGATGACAATATTTTTTTGACTATTGCGCTCGACCCATATCGTCGCATAGATTTTAGTGATATGAGCCAGCTCCGTATAGCGCTCGATTTCTACAGTAATCGCGTAAGGCAATTCATCACCCAATCTTCGCGTTAATTTTTCCCTGATAATTTCGGCGGCCAAAAAACGCTCCGGCCTATCGGTAATCTGGTCTTCAGGATAAATCAGGCCACCTTGAGGCAATAATTGAAAAATCAGTTGCTGCAATCGATCCAGGTTACTACCCTTCAAAGCAGAAATCGGGACAATATGTTCGAATGGATAGCGATCTTTAGCTTCCGCAAAAAATGCCAGGATTTCTTCTTTATCTTTGATCTTATCGACCTTATTGACCGCCAGAATAACGGGTAAACCAGCTCTTTCCAGTTTTTTAAAGATCTGCTCATCGTATTCATGCCATGTCAAACCGTCGATTAACCAAACTACGACATCGACGCCCAAAAGGGTGGTATCGGCCGTTTTGTTCAAATAGCGGTTTAAGGCTTTTTTCTCGTCCGAATGCATCCCCGGTGTATCCATATAAACCACCTGGCCCGCATCTGTAGTGTTAATCCCTAAGATACGATGCCGCGTAGTTTGAGGTTTTCGGGAAGTAATACTGATTTTTTGGCCCAGCAGATGATTCATCAGAGTAGACTTGCCGACATTTGGCCTGCCGATTAAAGCAACGTAACCGCAATTCATAGGTCGCGGCTCTTTAATAACTTCAACATTTTTTCGGCAGCCGCCTGTTCGGCTTTTTTTCTCGAAACACCTTCAGCAACGCAACTTTGTTCGATCAACTGGACGCTGCAACGAATCTTAAATGTCTGCTCGTGAGCTGCCCCAGTCTGCGTGATCAGCTCATAAGCTGGCAACTCCAATTGTTTGGATTGCATCAGTTCCTGCAATTGGGTTTTAGGGTCTTTAGTCCAATTATTGGCATCCAATTCCGACAATTTGCCCTCAAACAATTCCAAGATCCATTGGCGGCATGCATCGATACCCTGGTCTCTTAACAAAGCCCCCATAATGGCTTCCAGAGCGTCTGACAGAATCGAATCCCGCCGGAATCCACCGCTTTTCAATTCACCGGAACCTAAAATCAAATAATCACCCAAATTATGTTGCCTTGCCAATTCCGCTAACGAATTTTGGTTAACCAGACTGGCACGCAACCGGCTTAAAACGCCTTCGCCCGCCTTGGGAAACATTTCATAAAGTTTCTGGGCGATGACAAATCCCAAAACGGAATCCCCCAGATACTCGAGTCTTTCATTATTTTTTGACCCCATACTACGATGAGTCAACGCTGTCACCAATAGTTCAGGTTGATTGAATTGCAAACCCAATTTCTTGGCAAGTGTTTCATGTTTTCTGATCACTCGCCACTACCCTCGCCCACCTCTATCACTTCATAAAATTCTGCGAGCGCGCTCAGATTTCCCATGATCGGCTCAACTCTCTCGTACTCCACTTCAATTTTTACGTAATTCGGATTTTTAGTGATTTTTATATCTTTACGATCAACATACTCCACGTAATTGATGTCAAACCGTTTATCCAAAAGAGTTTGAACCTCAAACTTGCTTTTTTCCGCCAGCCCAGGCGTTCCCTCCAAAGCTTCCAACGCATCGACAACTTTGCTGTGATTTAAATAAATCGGCCCGATTTTTAAAATCAACAGCGTGAAAAAAGCGATTAGCCCCAGAATAAAAGCAATTGAGATCATGGTTAAACCGCGCTGTGAGGCTGGCATTTTTTTCATGTGAACTCCGGAAAAATAATCATCATATCCTTATAAGGATAGACTATTTCAGAACAGTGCCAATACGGTCGAAGCCGACACCTTTATGCTGCCAATCCCAACTCATCCAGATAAAAAACGCTTTACCGACGAGATTCTGTTCCGGAACGGTTCCCCAATAACGACTGTCATTACTGTTATCGCGATTATCCCCCATAACGAAATATTGGCCTTGCGGCACGACAAAAACGCCTTCTATCGCAGGTGCCGCATGGTTGATCAAAATACTGTGCTCTACCCCTTGGAGATCCTCCTCCAAATGTTCCGCTCCCGTCATATTGGCACCCTGACCGATACCCTGATAACGTCCGAGTGAAACTTGTTTGATCGGCTCGCCGTTCACATAAATTTTTTTGTTGTAATAAGCGATCCGATCTCCGGGCAATCCGATAACCCGCTTGATATAGTCGACAGAAGGGTCTTTCGGAAAGCGGAAAACCACGATATCACCTCTTTCCGGTTCACCGATCTCGATAACTTTCTGATTCAATACCGGCAAACGCACACCATAACTAAATTTATTAACCAGAATAAAATCGCCTATCAACAACGTCGGCATCATAGACCCGGAGGGGATTCGAAAGGGCTCGACCAAAAAAGAGCGCAACAGCAAGACGATGAGAACAATCGGAAAAAACGAACGAGCATATTCGACCAGTAAAGGCTCTTTTTCAACCTCATATTGCCGTTCGGTCGCTTTTAGGTATAAAAGATAACCGCCCCAAACGCCACCGGTGATAAACGTTGCAACCACCAGAAAAAAAGAAAAATCGTAATCCATGATGACAATACTTAATTAAAGAAAAATCGACAAAAGGTATTTAGTCTTTGTTTACCTGCAACACCGCCAAAAACGCTTCCTGAGGAATTTCGATGCTACCCACTTGCTTCATCCGTTTTTTTCCGGCTTTCTGCTTTTCCAACAGCTTTTTCTTGCGAGTAATATCCCCACCGTAACACTTGGCGGTTACATTTTTTCGCATGGCCTTAACAGTTGAGCGAGCAATAATTTTAGAACCGATTGCCGCCTGAATAGCTACTTCGTACATTTGCCGTGGTATCAGGTCTTTCATTTTATCGACCAGTTCCCGACCGCGAATCTGACTCAGGTCGCGATGCACAATAATCGACAAAGCATCCACTTTATCGCCATTAATCAATACATCCAACTTAACCAGCGGGGCAGGATCAAAACGCAAAAATTCATAATCGAAGGAGGCATAACCTCGGCTCACCGACTTCAAACGATCAAAAAAATCGAGTACGACTTCGCTCATCGGCAACTCGTAACTCAACGATACCTGAGTGCCGGTATATTGCATGTTTCGCTGGATTCCTCTTTTTTCGACGCAGAGGCTGATGACATTACCCAAATAGTCTTGCGGCACCAGAATATTAGCCAGAATGATGGGTTCGCGAATTTCGCGAATCGTACCAATATCCGGGAGTTTGGCCGGATTATCGACCATGACCACTTCACCAGAATTGACTTCCACCTCATAAATGACCGTCGGCGCGGTAGTAATCAGATCGATATTGTATTCACGCTCCAATCTTTCCTGGACGATCTCCATATGCAGCATACCAAGAAAACCGCAACGAAAACCGAAACCCAAGGCTTGAGATGTTTCCGGTTCGAAATTCAACGCAGCATCGTTCAAACGCAACTTATCCAAGGCCTCACGCATGCTACCGTAATCGTCGGAGCTGATCGGATAAAGACCGGCGAAAACCCGAGGCTGGACCTTTTCGAACCCCGGTAGCGGTTGTTTAGCGGCATTGTCAGTCAACGTTATCGTATCGCCTACCGGGGCGCCAAAAATATCCTTGATGCCGGCGACAACAAATCCTACTTCGCCGGTCTGTAAACCATCCTTATCCAATTGCTTAGGCGTATAAACCCCAATCTTTTCAACCAAGAACGATTTGCCGGTCGACATCACGGTAATTTTCTGCTTTCTACGCAAACTTCCGCTGACGATTCTGACCAACGACACCACGCCCAGATAATTATCGAACCAAGAATCAATAATCAAAGCTTGAAGAGGGGCATTTTCATCTCCCGTCGGTGACGGAATTTTGTGTACCAACTGCTCCAACACGGCGTCCACGCCTAGACCGGTCTTAGCGCTGATTTTTAAGGCTTCATCGGCCGGAATACCGATCACGTCCTCGATTTCGGACATCACTCTTTCCGGCTCAGCGGAAGGCAAATCGATTTTATTCAACACCGGCACCACTTCCAATCCTTGTTCGATAGCGGTGTAACAGTTGGCCACACTTTGCGCCTCGACTCCCTGAGCTGCGTCGACAATCAATAAAGCGCCCTCGCAAGCAGCCAAAGACCGCGAGACCTCATACGAGAAATCCACATGTCCTGGAGTATCGATAAAATTGAGCTGATAAATTTCGCCGTCGGCAGCTTTATAATTCAAAGTCACGCTTTGCGCCTTGATGGTAATACCCCGCTCTCTCTCCAAATCCATAGAATCGAGCACCTGTTCCGCCATTTCCCGGTCGGTCAACCCGCCGCATATTTGAATAAATCGGTCGGCCAGGGTCGACTTGCCATGATCGATATGCGCGATAATGGAGAAATTTCTGATATGTTTTTGATCCACTTAATTTCGAACTGATAAAAAAATAAGGTTAAAGTAAGGTCTAATACCGAGTGAAGGCCGGCAAATCCGTATAACTCCGAGCAACGGGAGATTATAGCAGACAAGGGCGAACGACCATAACGAGCAAAAACGATTTACGCCGGCGCGAACACTTTCTTTAACCGAACGGAGTAAAAAATACTTTCCAGGAAAACACTTTAGATTTTTTATCTACCGCAATAAACGACGAAAATACTGCACCGTCTCTTCCGTTAACGGCTGGCGCTGATGATCCCATTTAACCCCGCCAAGCTCGACCGCTAACATGTCGATAGTCTGGATAAAATCCTCGAATACGGCCGCAGGATTGTCCACTTCTTTGGGTTGCATAAAGAAAACGATTCCAGGACAATAAAAAGTTTCAAGATCGGTTTCCGGGAATGTGCCGGGTTCAACCATACTGGCTACGGCGAAATCGACCAAACGATTCTCATCTACACGTTCAAATACTTTCATTGTGCCGTATTCAAGTCCGACTCGTTCGAACGCTTGAGCCAAAGCAAGACCGTTAAAACCCTCGTCGGCATCGGCAACGAGGCTGAATTGAATTAGTGAAGGTATTTCCGTTTGACCGGCATCATCAATTTGCGGCTGCCGTTCCTCCGTACCTATCTCCGCATCGACAGAAATCGGATCCGGCCCATAGTCGTCATCCAAAGCGGAACCCAACGGCACAATATCGAAATCATCGTTTTCAGTACGTAGTCTTAACGAATCATCGATATTTTCCAGCGGATCGCCGCGATCATAGAAATTGATCTTGCGGCTTCTTCGCTTATTTTTGAACGCGCTCCACAATATCATCCCCAAAATTACGACTGCGCCCACTGCAATAATGACCATTCTTAAAATATCTTTATCCATCAGCTTTCCGCCATCACAACCGCTTCTTCAATATCAACTGCAACCATCCGGGAAACGCCCGGTTCCTTCATGGTAACACCTGCCAATTGTTTTGCAATTTCCATTGTTACCTTGTTATGAGAAATATATAAAAACTGAACCGCAGAGGACATATCTTCCACCATTTGCGAAAACCTGACCACATTGGCGTCATCCAGCGGCGCATCGACCTCGTCTAGCAAACAAAACGGCGCCGGATTCAATTCGAAAATCGAAAATACCAGGGCAACAGCTGTCAAAGCTTTTTCGCCGCCGGACAACAAATGGATGGAACTGTTTCGTTTTCCGGGAGGACGAGCAATGATATTAACCCCGGTTTCCAGCAAGTCTTGTTCGGTCAGTTCCAAATACGCTTGGCCACCGCCGAACAGGCGCGGAAATTTTTCCTGCAGTCCGGAGTTAATTTTATCGAAAGTTTCCTTAAAACGCTGACGACTTTCCTTATCGATTTTACTGATCGCCTGATCCAGCGTATTTAAAGCCTGCATCAAATCGTCATGCTGTTCATTAAGGAAAGCCATCCGCTCCGATTGAGCTTGGTACTCTTCGATCGCGGTCAAATTAATCGAACCTAAACGTTCAATTTGCAAACCCAACTCGTCAACTTTACGCTTCCAAACCTGTTCATCGGCATCTTTAGACAACGACTTTAAAATAAGCTCGGGATCGGCATTCGCTTCGTCCAGCTGTTCAGTCAAGGTTTGTTGTCTGACATTACTGTCCTGTTGCTGAAACCTTACCTGGTCCAAAGCTTCCTTTTGCCGCTCCATTTGGCGTTGCGTGCTCGTTTGTCGCTCGCTAAGATCGGCAATGGTCTTTTCATTCTCTTGTAGGATTTCCCGCTCCCGTTTTAAAACCGCCTCCAACTGCTGTTTCTTTTCCGATTGCTGATCCAAGATGAGTTTTTCCTCATCCATGGGTGACAACGACACATGAAGTTTGGTTTGCAACTCTTCGATTCGCTCAACCGCTTGGCGGTTCTGCAGCTGCAATCTTTCAATTTGTCTGGCGGTCAATTGTTCTGACGCTTTTAGCGATTCAATTCGCGCCAGAATTTCATGGGTTTGCTTACGTGTTTCGTTAAGCGACAAGTCGGCACGATGTTGACGCGCCAGTAACTCTTCATTCAACCGTTCTAATTCCAGCTTTCGCTCATTCAACTGCGCCAACTGTTGCTCTGCTTCCTGTTGCAGCGATTCTCCCTCAGCTATTGTTTCCGCGTTCTCAGAGAGCTCCGCGATCACTTCATCCAGCTCCTGAGTCACCTGTTGTAATCGTCGTTCTTGCTGTTCATGGCGAGCCGATTGAGCGCTGAATTCTGCGCTTTTGGTCGATAGTTCGCCATTAAGCTGTTTATCTCTGTGTTGAATCGTTTCCCGACTGGTTTCGCAATGTTTTAATGCCGCTTCGGTTTCTTCGAGACGCAGTTCCGACTCCTCAATCACTTGCTGCAATTCCGATCGACGTTTTTTAAGTTCCCGCAGTTCTTTTTCTCGATGCAGCACCCCAGTTTTACTGCCGCTTCCATGCATCGCTTTCAACCAACTTTTACCCAACCATGTACCGTCTGGAAGCACCACGGATTCGTAATCGTTTAACTGCGACAACATTTGGCGTGCGCTAATCAAATCCTGCGCACAATAAACTCCAGCCAACAAAGCCGATAATTCCCAATTGCAACGAATTTTTGACAACAATAACCGGTCGTCGTTGGCTCGTTCCTTACCTCGGGTTTCGAATAAAATTACCGACTGTTCACCCAAGTACTGGAGTCCCGGCAGAATTTGATCCAAATCTTCAACGCAAATTGCTTCCAGATAACTACCGAGAATCGTTTCGACCGCCTTTTCCCAATCGCCATCCACTTCCAAAAACTCGGCCAACCGTTGCTTCCCGACTAATTGCATTTGGTCCAGCCAAGGTGCCAAGTCTTTCTTGTCCTTACCCATGGCATGTTGCTGCAATAATTCCAATGAAGTAATCTTGCCACTGACACTGTGCATTTCGGCACGCTGACTATGCAGCTGATCGTGAAGTTGTTTAACTTGTTGACGCTGCTCTCCAATTAACTGGTGTTGTTGTTCTAATTGTTGATGCAAATCAGCACGCTCCTCCTGCAATTGATCGATCGCGTTTTCCAACATTTCGATATCGCTCTGTAACTGACTATCAGCTAATTGGTTTTTTTCAGCGTGCAGCTTATCTGCCCGAACTTGCAATTGGCGTTGCTGATTTTCCAATTGGCTCAATTTCATCCGTTGGACTTCGTTTTGCTCGCGATAGCGAGCATTGTTCCCTAAAAAAGACTCCCATTGTTGCTGCCATTCGGATTTTTGCTGTTGCGATTCCTGCTGAACGATTTGGCTTTCCTCTTCCCTTTCCCGAGCGACAACCAACGCTTCTTCAGCTTCCGAGAGAGTCTGGCGAATTTCCTCCAGCTGTTGCATATCCTGCAGACATTCGGTCTCCGCTTGTTGATTTTGCTGTTTTAACCGATTGATCTCAAGCAATGTTTCTTCATGGCTCTTCTCGTTATGGCGAATGGTTTGTTCCAGCCGGCTGACTTCAGAAACAACATGATAGTATTCGCCTTGAGCTTCATCGAGTTTCTGCTGCTGAAGTTTTTGCTCTGCCCTTTTAGCCTCGATATTTTTTTCCGTCTCCCTGAGCAATACGAACAAACGATTATGCTCAGCAGCAACCTCCTGCAGTTGGTTTTCCAGTTGTTGCGAAGTTTGGTGATAATTGTTCCAGCGCATCGCCAATAGTTCTTGTTTGAACTGTCGCTCTTGTTTTTTTAGTTCGGTATATTTTTCCGCCTTTTCCGCTTGCTTTTGTAAATGCTTAAGCTGCTTTTCGACTTCTTCGCGCACATCATCCAGCCGCTCCAAATTTTCACGAGTATGGCGCATTCGGGTTTCGGTTTCGTGGCGACGCTCTTTATATTTGGAGATACCCGCGGCCTCCTCGATATGAATCCGAAGATCTTCGGGTTTTGCTTCGACCATACGGGAAATCGTACCCTGTTCGATAATGGCGTAACTTCTGGATCCTAAACCGGTTCCCAAAAACAAATCGGTAATGTCCTTACGTCTGCAGCGTGATCCGTTTAAATGATACAGCGACTGTCCATCACGGCTGACTTGCCTTTTGATGGAAATGGTATTGTATTTGGCAAATTCCCCACCCGCTTTACCTTCGCTGTTATCAAACACCAACTCGACGAATGCACTGCCAACCGGCTTACGCGTGGAAGAGCCGTTAAAAATCACATCGACCATGCTGCCGCCACGTAAATGCTTGGCCGAACTTTCCCCCATCACCCAGCGCACGGCATCGATAATATTGGACTTACCGCATCCGTTGGGTCCGACAATAGCGGTCAGATTACCGTCAATCGGTATCGTGGTCGGATCGACAAATGATTTAAATCCTGAAAGTTTGATTTTTTCCAGCTTCATAACTGGTAGAATATTGCATCTGGTAATTAAAATAACCGCGTATTATTACACGAGAATTGATTAATTTTTTGTAAATTTTATTGGACCCTGATGACTACACAACCGAGTAAAGAACTGGAAACCTTTGTCAATCCGAATCCGGGACGAGACTATACCATTCATATCGAAATTCCCGAATTTACCTGTCTCTGCCCCAAAACAGGACAGCCCGATTTCGCCACCATCCACATCGAATATGTCCCGGACCAACTTTGCGTAGAGCTTAAAGCGCTAAAATTGTATATGTGGTCTTTCCGGGAACAAGGCGCTTTCCATGAAGCCGTCACCAATGAAATCCTGGACGACATCGTCAAAGCGACAAGCCCCAATTTCATGCGAATTCGCGCCGAATTCAACGTTCGCGGCGGAATTTATACAACGGTCGTGGCAGACCACCGCAAACCGGGCTGGCAAGCGCCGGAAACGATCAATCTACCTTAAATTTATGAGCGGTCGTACCTTTTACAACAGTGAACTGGCCGTTGCTCTCAAATATGACGGCAAAAACGCCCCTAAAGTCACCGCCAAGGGCGAAGGTATTACCGCGGAACAAATTCTGCAAATCGCCGAAAAACACGGCGTTCCGTTAACCTGCGAACCTGAGCTGGCGAGAATTCTGGCTCAGGTTCCACTGGGTGATGAAATACCGCAGGAGCTTTATGTTGCCGTTGCCGAAGTCATCGCTTTCGCTTATTTTCTGAGCGGCAAAACCGCAGCAGACCTGACCTAAATTATGACTATTAAAGAAGCACTCACGACCCTTCCCCAATACATTCTGCCGCATCATTTCTTATCCCGTTTAATGTCACGACTGACGCATGCGGAATGCAAAATCTGGAAAAACCTGTTCATCAGGCTCGTCGTCAAACTTTATGGCGTCAATATGACCGAAGCCAAGGAACCGGATCTCGACCATTACGCCAGTTTCAACGAATTTTTCACCCGTGAGTTGAAAGACGGCGCCCGCCGCTTTCCGAC
>JBNLEI010000195.1:0-4496 GCA_050304855.1 Methylococcaceae bacterium | reverse complement strand
GCCCTGGCGGAACTGATGCGTTTGAATCGACTGGCCGGCCGGGACAATCAAATTGGGCATTGGGGGCGGTTCGCGGTGATCGGCAGACATTGGGAGGCCTTGCAATCCATGGCGATGCTGTGCCGCCAAAGCGGAATACCGGCGCGCTTGATGAACGACGAAAATTTGCTGGACCTCCACAGCACGCGAGAAGGCCACGCCCTGATTTCGGTATTGGATAGACAAAATAAACGGACGGGAAAAAAACGCGTTCTGATTCGTTACGGGGCATTGTCCCGCTGGTATTGCAGGCGTTATCGCCGCACATTGGACGAGTCGGTTGAAAATCCTTATGAAGCCATGTTGGCGCAGTTTGTTGCGGAAACTGAATCGGACCCTGTTGAGCATCATCGCAGGCATTTAGTGAATGACTTGAACGAGTCGCTCTACGAATTTCGCTGCGGCAGCCAGAAATCTAACAATGACGGTTTTCATTCGCCTTTATCGTTACTGACGGCCCACAGAGCCAAGGGTCTGGAGTTTGACCATGTAATCATCCTCGATGCTGGAGGCTGGCAAAATTCGAGCGACGAGGAACGCCGTTTGTATTATGTGGCTATGACCCGGGCGAGGAAAACGTTAACCCTATGCGCACGGCAAGTTAAGCGTCATCCCTTCATTAGCGATTGCAGTAACTTATGCCTAAAAACCCAACCCAAGCCGGTTGAACGGTTAAGGACAAAGACGCTACGAAGCTGGGTAGCCAATCCAAGGCATGTCGTCCTGTCCTGGCCCGGATTTTTTCCTGCCGGTCATCCCGTTCATAAAGCCATTGCCAATTTGAATTATGGCAGTCCACTTGGTTTGAAAAGTAAGAACAATGATCAACATACGTACGAATTAACCGACCAGTACGGAACGGTCGTTGCTCGAATGGCTCAGGCTTTTACTCCTCCGGACGGTAGAATTGTGGAAGTCAGGGTTGCTGCAATACAGGTCAGGTCCAAAAAAACGGGTGATACAGAAGCAATTAGAAGCGACGCTTGGGAAATTGTCATACCTGAAATTTATTTCGAAGCCGTAAAAAGCGGGGACGGAGGCGGAGTGCAGTTCATTTGATTTTAGCAATTGCCGATCCTTGATAGTGGGAGATTGGCATAGACGAATTGAAAAACGCCTGAGAACAAATTTATCGGTCTGATCGATGAAGTTATCCTGACTTGTGTATCATGGAAGACAAGTATGTAGTCCCGTTTAGAATAACATTAATCTATGGCGGGTATTGACGTAAGCAATTACTCTAGTTTATAAGATGTGCAGACTTGGATAATAACCTGTTCGATGCCATGTTGGTCGTAACACTCGATTACAACATCTATGACCGTATCGTTGTAAATTTAAAGGTTCCGAATCTCATCATATTTCTAATAGACCAGTCCTTGTTGGCTGTCTTAATGCCGAGAACGGTATCCGAGGAATTAGCGTCTTCTCCTTTCAGGGGACCTGCAATCTTTTTCCGGTGACCCATTCAGGAAACACCGTTGTCGATATAGATATGGCTGTCTGCGACGCCATCGGAAATGGAGAGACTTTCGAAAAACACTTGGGCAAGTCAAAAAAGGCGAACGACGCATACATTGCGGATGCTGCCGAGCACTATGGAGACTGGTTAGTATCTGAGGATAAAAGGTTATTGAGACGTGCCGAAAAATGTGCATTTTACATTAAAGCAATGAATTACGATGAGTTCGTTCATGAATTACAGGCCATGAAAACAAGGCAACCGTTTAACGCGAAGCCCGGCAAATGATTGTTCTTGTTCCCGGTTTCGTTCCGGTAGTCGCCGTTATAAGCGGTATTTAACAATGTAGGTTCTTGCCGAAAATTTTATCGACTGCATCTGACACACATCCCTTTCAGGGTACTTAACGAAGAATTACAGAATATGACCACGATCGACGACCACGTTTACAAGACTCTTCTCGAATCAACTAAAGCAATCCCTTGGCAGCTCGACTGGGATACCAAGCTGTTCAGCTATATCGGTCCTCAAATCGAGGAACTTCTTGGATGGGAGCAATCGAGTTGGGTCACCGCTCAGGACTGGATAGATCGAATTCACGCCGAAGAACGGGAAGCAGTCGCCAACTATTGCGTTTTTCAGTCGGAGCATGGAATAGACCATGAGGCGGACTATCGAGCATTGAAGGCCGACGGAAGCTTTGTCTGGGTTAGGGACGTGGTCCACGTCATTCGGGAAAACGGCGTAACGACGAAGCTGATCGGGTTTATATTCGATATTTCCGCACGCAAGGAAAACGAGATAGAGTTGGAGGAAGCGAAAAAGGCCGCCGAAGTGGCGGCGATAGCAAAGGCTACGTTTCTGGCCCATATGTCGCATGAAATCCGCACGCCGATGAACGCTATCATGGGCTTCAGCCAACTTGGTCTGGAGGAAAACGATCCGGCCAAGCTTCGCGACTGCCTGAACAAGGTCCACGCATCGTCCATCAATCTTCTCGGCATTATTAACGACATCCTCGATTTCTCAAAAATCGAAGCCGGTAAATTGGAATTGGAAAACTCCTCCTTCGACATACGCCGCATGATTTCCGATACGCGGGATGTCTTGGAGTTTTCTGCGTCTTGCAAAGGACTGGAGCTAAGCTTCATGATGTCGGCGGATTTACCTTATCGGGTGCTGGGCGACAGCCTGCGGTTGCGGCAAGTTCTCACCAACTTGATCTCTAATGCCATCAAATTCACCAAGAAGGGGGAGATCGCCTGCAACGTTAAGCTTGTCAATCGTTTAAACGGACTGCTTACCCTGAGATTCTCCGTTACCGATTGCGGTATCGGTATGACGCCCGAACAACAGAAGAGACTTTTCCAACCGTTTTCACAAGGCGACAGCTCGACCACCCGCGAATATGGCGGCACCGGGCTCGGATTGGCTATTTGCCGGCAGCTTGTCCAGTTGATGGGAGGCGAAATCGGTGTCGATAGCACGCCGGGCAAAGGCAGCACGTTCAGCTTTACCGTGAAAGTGAAGGAAGATCCGCGCGATCAAGCACCCGCATCAAAACATATTGAACAACAGGGCAAAACCCATTTCGGAGGGATGAAAGTATTGCTGGTGGAAGATAACGAGCTCAATCAGATATTGATGGAAGCTCAACTGAAAAAGTTGGGAATCGATGTGACGTCTGTCGACAACGGTCGCCAAGCGTTGGAATTACTCAGCCGAAAAGCCGCATTCGACGTCGTGTTAATGGATATCCAAATGCCCGAAATGGACGGTTACGAGGTGACCCGCAAAATCAGAAATGACCTCAGTTTATCGGATCTGCCCATAGTGGCGTTGACCGCGCATGCGGTGGATGACAAACGGAGGCAATGCATCGCTTCCGGAATGAATGGCATCATTACCAAACCGATCGATACAAAAGTGATGTGCGAGACGTTAGGAACATTTAGCAACATCACTTCCGGTTCTAAAGATTGTCGGTAGAAATGGCGTTGGATGGGTCATGACCGCAATAAATTTAGAGTTTATTTCTACTTTGTCAGATCTCGATATGGTGGATGCGCTTCGCTTATCCACCTTACCGGGTGTTCAAGCTTAATCTCTATCGTCATACGAACCCGGTTGAATGTAGGGTGGATAAGCGCCACGCATGCGCCAGAAAGAAGGCATCTTTTTGCGTGACGTCGAACTTTGGGGATGCCCCTTGAATCGTGTGAAAGCAATTATCTATTAGTAGAAATCAGGGGGGTCATGCATCTTATGAAAAGTCGTTGATTGCCATCGGCGATGATTTCAAGTAAGTAACAATTGATCTGACACTTCCCAAAAAAAACGCCGAACGGGCTTGGCCTGTCCGGCGCATTTAAAGAAGGTATGAAATTTAAGAAGCGATACTATTGATCGGTTTTTGCTGCGGTTTCCGATATCAGGATATCCTTTTCGATTTCCTGCAACGTTTTTTCTCCAATTCCTTTGATATTAAGCAGATCCCGGGCGGATTTGAATGGGCCGTTTTTTTCCCTGTATTGAATAATGGCCTCGGCTTTTTTCGGGCCGATTTTCTGTAATGAGGCGGCAATGCTAGCTGCGTCGGCCGTATTGATATTGACGGGTTCCGCGTATGCGTTGCCGATTAACAACATCAGAAAAATGAAAACGTATCTCATGTCTTATACTCCTTATCGACTCTATCAGAAAAAGTGTACTTAAAAAACTCATATTACACGTTACTAGACTCTATACTATTCTGCAAATAATTCAAGAGCAGCTCATGTATCTCTTGAGAACACTGACAAGCAAGCTAATTATGAGTCTTTGTCTTGGAAGTGATATGAAAGGAATTGATCTTTGACTTCGAATGTTCAGCACTATTTTTTGCTTATCGGTTGTAAACGGATCGGATATTTACATAAACTGTATGGCCGTTAAGCGACCCTGATCATTGATACATGCAACCCTATCTCGAATTACTGGAAAAAATCCTTAATGA
>JBNLEI010000194.1:0-1703 GCA_050304855.1 Methylococcaceae bacterium | reverse complement strand
CATTAGAGATGATCCCATCAAACCGACTACACCTTTAAGACCTACGAAATGCACAATAAGCACGAAAGCGCTTAAGGCCCTCTTATTCCACGATTTTAATACGGCAATTATCCGCACAGTCCATCGGTTTCATGTAATTCGTGCGTTTCATCGATCACTTACAGATAAAGACCAACCAATACCGACCATGACTCATCAAGCTCGCAAACGCTTCGGCCAAAATTTCCTTCAAGACTACCGCATCATCAGCGATATTCTGGATTACGCTCATCCGCAAGCCGGCGAACATTGGGTGGAAATCGGGCCCGGCCTGGGCGCATTGACTAAACCGCTATTAGAAACCGGTGTCAAACTGGACGTTATAGAGCTGGACCGAGACCTTGTGGCCCGATTGCAAAAACAGTATGCCGGCAATTTCAATATCACGATACATAGTGCGGACGCATTGGCCTTCGACTTTGCCGCATTGGCGACATCAAACGAAAAATTGCGTGTCATCGGCAACCTGCCTTACAACATATCGACACCACTGATGTTCCATCTTTTGGAAACAACCGATTGCATCTCAGACATGACCTTTATGCTGCAAAAAGAGGTCGTAGATCGCATTTGCGCAGAGCCCGGCAGCAAGAAATACGGCCGCCTTAGCGTGATGATTCAATATTTTTGTGAGACCGAATGGCTATTCGACGTGCCGCCGGAAAGCTTTGATCCGTCCCCCAAGGTGATGTCAGCCATTGTGCATTTAACCCCACACTCAGCCCCCCCTGTCGACGTTGGCGATTTTCAGCGTTTCAGCCGCTTAGTCACTCAGGCTTTTTCTCAACGCCGCAAAACCATCCGCAATTCGCTGAAAAACTTCATCGACGAACAAAGCATTATTGATTTGGGCATAGATGCCAATCTACGCGCCGAATCGGTGTCACTAACGGAATTTGCTTTATTGAACCTACACAGTCAATCCACTGACGGCGATTAATTTCTGAAAAAACATCGATTTTGCCTTGACAATATAGGCACTTAGCCAACAATTGCGCTAAAATGGGCGGTTATTTAGCAGCATGGGACGATATAAGTCAGGCCATGCTGATTTATTTTTCAATAAGGCAAAAAGCCTCAACCATGCATCGGAGTTAAAAGCTATGCGTATCATCCTGTTAGGTAGTCCTGGGTCGGGCAAAGGCACACAGGCACAGTTCATCACCGAAAAATATGCGATTCCGCAAATTTCCACCGGTGATATGCTGCGCGCTGCTGTTCGTGAAGGTACTCCGTTGGGCATTGAAGCTAAAAAAGTCATGGATGCGGGCGGATTGGTTTCCGACGACATTATTTTAGGCCTAATCAAAGAACGCATTGCCCAAGACGATTGCAAAAACGGCTTTTTGTTGGACGGTTTTCCACGCACCATCGTCCAAGCCGAAGGCCTGGAAAAAATGGGCGTCGAACTGGATTATGTCCTCGAAATCGCCGTCGATGACGAAGAAATTATCAAACGCATGAGCGGACGCCGGGTACATCCTGCATCGGGCCGCAGTTATCACATCGTGTTCAACCCGCCTCGGGTGGCCATCGACGATGCCGGCCGCGAGGTCCCCATCGTTCACTCCGGCGCGTTCATGCAGTTCCTCGGCCGGCTCGACACGGTCTTCCGCCACGCCAGCCGGCTCGGTCGGGACGAATGGTACGGGTTCGAGCTCGTC
>JBNLEI010000193.1:0-2382 GCA_050304855.1 Methylococcaceae bacterium | reverse complement strand
TGGGAAATATCGAAAAATCCGGCTTGGCCGCGGCAATGCAAGTGTTCGGCAATAATTCCAGGAGGGTAGTGGAGCGGCATAAAATAGCCGGCAAACTCCGTCATTTTGGCGGCTAGTGCCAAATGGAGATCATATAAAGCGGTTTTTTTGAAATCGGATGTCACGGGACTCGACTGGATCATTGGCTTTCACGATAGTCTAAGTCCGAGTGGTAGCCGGTGACAACTATCCTTTTACATAAAGTTGTCGAGCGATAGCGGAAATTTGCCTTGCGATATGGACGCCATGACTTCATGATAGGCGCGAACTCCGGCGAATCCGGAAAGTGTCAAAAAAATCACGCCGCTTATTTTATGAAGTAAAGAAAGCGGAAGTTTTTGCAGCACGGTCCGTCCGGCCAATACGCCCAGTGCCGATGTAAAAGTTAATGCCAGCGTTGAGCCTAACCACACGGCATACGGATTAGCGGTGCTGCTGAACGCGACCACCGCAAGCTGGGTTTTATCTCCAAATTCAGCGACGGTAATGAGTAAAAAAGTGGTGAAAAAAATCCCGTGTCCACTTTTCTCGACGACTTCTTCGTTTTCGTCGTCTTCGTAATTGAATAAAGCATGCAGACCAAAGACAGCGAATAGCAAAGCCACCGTTCCCGCGACAACATAATCTGGAAGCCAATTGGCAATTGCAGCGCCGAACAGCACTGCCAGCGTGTTCAATAGGACGAAAGCTGCGATTGCGCCCCAGATGACAGGCATGCCTCGATGACGAGAAGCCAGTGTCATGCAGACCAGCTGGCTTTTGTCGCCGATTTCGGCCGCCGCAATCAAGACGAAGCTGGTGCCGGCGGTTGCGGAGAGTTCAGCAAAATGCGCTGAAAGTACAAAATCGAGAAGTGTTTGCAAATAATTCATGAGTTGGAAAAGAGTCAATAGTTGTCGCTGGCTTATGGTAGCCGCACGGCATTAGCGATTTATAGGGGTTAACCCAAAAGTTTTTCCAACGCCAGCATGACGATGAAGCCGATCATCAACGCAAAGGTAGCGATCCTAGAGCGTCCGTTGGCATGAGTTTCAGGAATAATTTCTTCGCTGATGACAAATAGCATTGCGCCGGCGGCGAATCCCATTGCAATCGGTAGAATCGGTGTAAAGACCGCGACCATGGTGATCCCTAAAAGCCCACCTACCGGCTCCACCAAACCGGTTAAAGTGGCGATTCCGACCGCTTTCCATTTGTTATAGCCTAAGCCGACCAGCGGCAACGCGACAGCCAAGCCTTCCGGCAAATTTTGCATTCCGATGGCGATTGCCAGAATCGCGCCGTTTTTGATGTCACCGGTTCCGAAGCTGACACCGACCGACATGCCTTCCGGAAAGTTATGAATGGTGATAGCGACGATAAACAGGGAAATTTTCTGGATCGACCCCATATGACTATCGGGGACTGCGTCGAAATGCAAGTGAGGAAGTTTTTCATCAGCGACATGCAAAAAAACTGCGCCGATCATCATTCCGGCAGCGACCACCCACAAGCCGTTGCCCGGCCAAATCATGTTACCGTATTCGATGCCGGGTACGATCAGCGAGAATGCAGTGGCTGCCAGCATGACGCCGGCAGCCATACCCAGCATACTATTGAACAGACGAGTGGAGATTTCCTTAAAGAACAGTGCCGGCACTGCGCCTAAACCGGTGGCAAGTCCAGCTAAAATGCTGGCCAGGAATCCAATCACGACAATTTCGTCAAAAATCAGATAAAGGCCGCCGAAGACTAGGATCTGTGATAGCAGAAACAGGCCTGTCAACGCAGCATAGCGTTGTACAGGAGGGAGAGCCATGATTTTCCGGTAATTCGGATTGGAAGTTATGCGGGAAAATTGGGTGTCAATGAATGCCTGGATATTTGCCATGGAATTACCTGTTTCATTTGGTGAAATAACCGCACCATTATAGCCAAACCCTCAATAAAAAATAGGTTTTAATTGGTCGCGGAGAATCCGTCGCCTATTCGGTAAAACAATGGGAATATTTCCTTTTTTCGCTCCGTCGATTCAAAGTGAAACGCTATTTCATTATCATCGTTTATTTTGAAATAAATGACGGGAAAGAAATGAAAAACATTGCGCACGGCTTGTGGGGTTTCTTTTGTCTGTTCGGAATAGAGGCGGAAGCGGCTCCGACGGAAGAGAACGCCAAAGTCAGATTGGACGAAGTTGAAATTATCGGTGTGACGCCTTTGTCGGGCAGTGGCGTCAGCTCAGAGAAAATACCCGCTCATATTCAAACCGTTTCTTCCGAACAACTGCAAGATGCCCAAAGCCTGTCTTTATCGGATTATATGAACCGCTATATGGGGAGCGTGCATGTGAACGAGGCGCAGAAT
>JBNLEI010000192.1:0-9300 GCA_050304855.1 Methylococcaceae bacterium | reverse complement strand
GTGAAGTTCATCGTACCGAAAGTGTTGACGCCGGTGGTGCCGACGTAATAGTTGCGCCGTCCCGCACGTGAATACTGGCCGCAGCCGACGGGTCCGTGGGAGATGTGGATCATGTCTTTGATCGGCCCCCAAACCACCCCTTTCGAACCGGCATAGGCGCAGCCGCGAATGGTCATCACGCCCGGCAAAGACTTACGGTTGGAAGTAATGCATTTATTGGATTTTTCCAAAGACTGATCGTTGATCGCCAGATGCTTGGCGCGGTCTTTTTTGGCTTTTTCAGGATAGACTTCCAGCACTTCCTGAATAAGCGCTTCTGTTTCTTCTTTCGTTAATGCTGACATAGCAATTCTCCTAGTGTGCCGCGGGCAATCTCCCGACTGGCATTTTCAGGAAAAAGGAGAGCGGGCGAACCACCCTCCAAAGGGGAAATAACGGCTTAAGCCTCCGCGGACGCCGTCTGGCCGATAATCGATTCGTCTTCTTCTTCCATGATGCCGAACTCCATCAACAGATCTTCCAGCTCGTCCATAGTGATCGGTGTAGGAATTTTCAGGTTGGTGTTGCTGATGATTTTTTGCGCCAACGCACGATATTCGTCCGCCTGATTTGCCGACGGATCGTATTCGATGACTGTCATACGGCGAATTTCGGCACGTTGAACCACGTTGTCGCGCGGCACGAAATGACTCATGGTGGTGCCCATTTTTTCCGCCAACTGCATAATCAGCTCATCCTCGCGGTCGGTATTACGCGAGTTACAGATCAAGCCCGCCAGACGAACGCCGCCGGAGTTGGCGTATTTCACGATACCTTTGGCGATGTTATTGGCGGCGTACATTGCCATCATTTCGCCCGAACAAACGATATAAATTTCTTGCGCCTTGTTTTCACGGATTGGCATGGCAAAACCGCCACAAACAACGTCGCCCAATACATCATAAAAAACAAAATCCAAATCTTCATCGTAGGCTCCTTCTTCTTCAAGGAAGTTGATCGCGGTAATAACACCACGGCCGGCACAACCGACGCCAGGCTCAGGACCGCCGGACTCGACGCATTTGACATCGCCGTAGCCGACTTTCAACACATCTTCCAGCTCAAGATCTTCCACACTACCGGCTTCCGCAGCCAAGTGCATGATCGTTGTTTGTGCTTTAGAATGCAGGATCAAACGAGTAGAGTCGGCTTTCGGATCGCAACCGACAATCATGATTTTTTTGCCAGCTTCGGCTAACGCCGCGACCAGGTTCTGCGTAGTTGTCGATTTACCGATACCGCCTTTACCATAAATTGCACATTGACGTAATGCCATGGTTATCTCCTCTTCTTCAGGGTTTTCGATTGAACACACCCGACAAGGAGCAATCGCTGTGCCAATGAAATAAAAATTAAATATCCAATTGATTTATAAAGGTTTTTATTTTGTGCGACAACTAAAAAACCACGTTAATGTCGTGACAAAACAAACATTTGTTTGTTGCTTTGTAGTCTTACTCACAGTATGGTTTTTAAAAATCTTACCCCATATATTTTGTTTTAATTCTCACAAGCGTCTGATTAATAAATAGTTATTTAACGACTCCCCTTTTTCGATTTTAAGGCCGCACAACTGGATTGTTTTTTGCATCCAACCTAGACAACCGACCCGTCTAACAATTTAAGGAGTTAAAAATGACTGCAGAACCGATTAACCAAATCCTGTCCGGCCTCTATGAAAATACCGTCGTTCCCTATCTGGGACCTGGCGTACTTTACGATGTGGTCAACAAACAAACCGGCGAACCCATACCGGCAGGCAGCGAAAGTCTGATTCTGGCAATGAACAACGGCAAACCGATGGCGCCGAAACTGATGTACGAATTTCCTCGTGCCGCAATGAACCAGGAACTCAAACGGGGACGCAATTTCATCAGCCAATTCCTGACCAAAACCTACGCCGAAAACCAATGGACCCGTGCCGCCCTGCACGACTGGCTAGCCGAATGGAAGCCGAATTATATCGTCGACATCAACCGCGACACTCAACTGCAACAAAGCTATGCCGACGACGAACATACGCTTGTCTGCGGCGTCGCCCGGATTACCGAGACGCAATTCCGTTATCGGATCTATCATTACGATTGCAGCCAATATTTCGAGATTACTCAAGAACAAGTCGATACCAAACTGCCTATTTTATTCAAGCCGATGGGAACGCCGTTACCGGATGCCAATTACATCGCTTCGGATGCCGACTACGTCGACTACATCACCGAACTGATGGGCGGATTTGCGATCCCCGCATTTCTCAAAGAATATCGGAAAAACAAACAATACCTATTACTCGGCATGCCGCTGAACCGCGACTCCGAACGCATGGTGATGAGCGACATTATTTACGATGCCAAACAACCGAAAGGTTGGGTTCTAAACAAACAACCCACGGCCAAGGAAGAACGCTTCTGCGGCCGGCTTGGCCTGGAAATACTCGATATGGATGTGGCCGAATTTCTCGATTGCGTCGGCTACGACAAGGAAATCCGGCAAAGCGCTTAGAAACGATCGATTCCAAGTTCGAAACATTTATTAGCATGCCTTCAAGGTCACGCATGCATTGGGTCACAACCATGCGACGACCTTGAACTAAGCCGGTAAACGGCGCGGTTGCTTTAACTGACTTTCAAAAACGGTTTTTCACTACCGTTATGATCCATTCAATGCAAAACCTTTAACGATGAAATAAAGCGGATCGGGTGGTAACGGATACGCTTTTTTTTGTCTGCTAACTCCTGCAGCGTTATTTCAATCCTGATCGTTTTTCAAGCCAAATGGGGGATTTACCCCATACCTTCAACAATTTGTTCTCCTATAATGAACCCACGTCGGATAGCTTTTTAAGAGCAATTTGATTAATGACAAAGCCGAAAAACAAGCTTTGGAATCATTTCATGAATATAACGAGGAAAGTACGATGAAAACACAAACCAACCAAACCGAAACTTCATTCCAAACGATCGCAACCGGAAAATACGCTTTGACCATAGCGATCTTATGCTTTGCCGCAGCATTAGCGCCCAATCAAGCATTCGCAAAATCATGCCGGAATGTCTATTTGGAAGTCAAAAACAACAGCAGCAACCCCATCAAAATAGTCGACCTGGATTATTGGGACTCCGAAAGCGAAATTTGGCGCTCGGAACCGGTTCGAAACGAGGTCATTAAAAAGCATCGCGTTTGGCAGGAAACACGTAATCTGGAACATGTGAATAATCAGCCGGTCAAAATTCGGGCCGAATACCGCACAGGAAAATGGAGTAAATTGCTGAAACGCTGGAATTGGTCGATCAAAAAGCACCGACTGATTTCTCCCGCCAAAACCTGTACCAAAGGAACCGAGTATTCCGTGACGATACGGTAAAAAAAGTTTGGATATTCGATTTGAAGGGTTAAAGCAGCATTTCACAAAGAACACTTCACTGTGTAATGACGCTTTAATCTAACGTTAAAAAAATGAACGCCCGCCCGCGTCAAACATTAATCGAGCTTGAATGTAAGATATTGATACTAACCATTTTGAAGCGTATTGCGTCAAGTAAAGTAAAGGTCTATCCCAATTTGTTCAGATGCCAGGACTAGGGTACTGCCGGTAGTAACAGTCCGGACACATCAAAAACAGCTCTTCGCATCGTATTAGTGGTAGTTTTAAAAGATGCAAAAATGACAAAATCGGCGACTCCGCCTTCGCAGCCGCCGCAGCTCAGTGCATAGTAGGGACCGTCAACGTAAACAACCGTGCCGTCATTGTCACTGAAGAAGCCTCCCAATCTCGTAACTGGGGCTCCGATTACGATATTTTGACCAACTTCAGGCTCTTCAGGGTTAGGAACAATCAAGGAAATCATTCTTAATGGGGCAGGATCGTTTTCCAATAGAACAGCAATTTTTTCTATCTTCAGAATCGATCCTTTTGGCACCGAGAGACTCACAATAAAGGTTCCGCTGTCACCCGTTTCCGAAACTCGCTTGATATAAGGGCGCGGAGCGTGTGTAACAGGTACGGGAGTTGTCGCGTCATTGTTGATAGTAATATTTGACGGCGGCGAGACTTGATTTTGCACCGTTACCGGTACGGCTTGAGATGCATCGTTAATAATCACAGCCTCAACGGGAGGTATATCGGGTGGAGCTGCAAAAACCTTTGAAACCCCAAATATCCCTATTCCAACGATAATTCCAAATAATCTGAAACTCGTCATAATTTTACCCCCTTTTGGATAAGGATGTTTGTGCGGGCAATTGAATCTACCATTCCTATAAAACATTTCAAATGATTAGAATCGATTGCATACCTCTGCAAATAATTAAGTAAATTATGAATTTATTTGTCCGCCATGATTGGAAAAGGACAGCCTTTTTAGGCTGCCTTTTCCTCTTAGAAAACGACAAAATTATTATAAACTCCTTTAATCGGCGCAGTTGCAAGGGGGGCAAGGCGTATCGAGCGCAAAGGCGGCATGATCGGAACTATCTAGATGGTGAAGTCGGCCGTACCCGTCCGTCGCTCTTGCCCAAATATGCAATGCTTCTGAAAATGCTGCTTTTGGACAAGGGCCAAGCAAGCTGGCAACAGGGAGGGTGATTTGGTAATTTCCAGAAGGTTGCAACACGTAGACGCCGGAAGCATCATTTGTAGGAATAATTGCGACGCCAGTTTGACCGGAAGCGCTGGCAGAAGATACTACTGGCGCGACTCCTCGTTTGAGGCTAAAGCTGAAATCGGCAAACCCGTGAGGGTGGTAAGCCTGATATTCGAGTGTGATAGTTGCTCCGGACGAGTATTCAATAAAACCGCAGCTATTAAAGCTCAAACCGGTACCCGATACAGGTTTGATATCGGCCTGGCAGCAGCTATTGTCAACCATTAGAACCATTTTGAACGCCATGGTATGTAATGAACTGTTAAGTAACCGATGTAAGTTGCCGGCTGAAACAGTGGTAACCGTGTGGGTGCCGAAAGGCGCAGCAATATCAGTAACTCGTAGATCAATCCCCGCTGCTGTCCAATCAACTAAGTCGCCGTTATTTTTGAATAATTCCAACTTTAACTCATATTTTCCAGCTGTTTGTAGCGCTTTCTGACAAGCGGTTGCGCTTGCCGGCAAACCATGAGGCAGTTTTGTGGTTTCGAAGTGAGCGCTGGCCAAATCTTCTCTCTCATCCACTACATACCATTCAATTCCGGGTGCTGGTGGCATGGCAGGTTTAAATTGAAATAGATTGGTTTCGCCTCCCACAGACTTGGGGCCCAGTGTAAAAGGTTCAAACGTTACACCGCCTCCAGACCCAATGACGGCATAATGGCGTACAACGTCGCGATTCAGAGGTTTCCAATCATCATCCGATACAAGTAAATCGTTTCCATCCTGGTCGGTAAGTCTGCGATAAGACCAACGATAGTAAGAGATTCCTTTAGTAAGGAGTTCGCTGCGACTAAACCAGACTCGGGGTTCGATTTTTCCGCCCAAAGGTTCGCCGTTGGTTGTCAATCCTTCATTGGTTCCGCTATTTTCGATTTCGGCAATGCTGATATTTCTGCCAATGGAAATAATTGCAACTTGACATCCTGGGAGATCAGGTTCGTCATCGCAAGCAGGAATTCTTTCATCGTCAATGCGAATAAGAATTTCGCTTCCGCAAATATAATTCCAACGCGTCGCACAAGCTATGGGCGGCTTGTAAACGGTTTCCAAGACCCCATTGATTTCATATTCTACCCAAATATATATATCGGGTCTGTCCCCATTACAGGGATATGCATAATAGGCATCGAAGCGACCAAGATGATCTGTTGTAACAGTAGCGATGTGGTCACAATGGAACGTCCACCAATGCGGCCATAGGCACAAATAAGGCAGGATAAGCTTAACGTTTTCAATTAAGGCCTCCCTAACCACTTGCGCTGAAGTGGATTTAAGCGCTGTGATTGTCTCTAATGAAACTTGGGCTGACGTTAACGACGCGAACTGAAAAATGGGGGGTTCAGGTTGTGGATTAAAGCCGACTTCAGATGCCCTGTTGAACGACATGCCGGCATTCGATCTTTGATAGAATTTAATATTTCCAGGCGGTTCGGGTTGAGGGTTGATTTTAAATTGGGGAAGATCTGGCGGTTCAGGTTGTGGCCCCAATTCACTGATATTTTGTGCAAAACGGAAAGGCCATTTAATGATAGGACCTGGATCAGGCCCGGGTATCGGAATAGGGGGTTCTTTCCGCAACCGTTCGATTTCTTTAATTAAGTCATCCCGCAATCTAAAAATTTTATAGTCCGGTAATTTAATGATCCAGCGCCAAACTTTATCAATTTCACAGATATGAACCTTGGCGCCACAAATAGAACGGTCACTTCCTTGCTGTAGCAACCGCCCTTTGATATGGCAGAAGCAAAGTGGCCAAACATCGATAATGGGGCCAGGAACAACAACTTCCTTAATTTCTCCATTTTCAATCGTAATGACCGGTTCATAAGCTGAGCGTTTTTCCATGAGCTCTAACGTGGGAACAACATCATTGTTTTCCTGAGGTGTTGGAGCGATAAAGAAACGGTTTCGAGTCAATTGGCGGTCGGAAACACTGAGTAAAGCAACACCCTTTTTTACCACGGCATTTGCCAATAAGTTACCTTTTGTATCAAATAAATAGGCCGATAGCGGATTTTTGAAGTCCGGTCGTTCTTTAAGGGATATATTGATTGACAGACTTTCATTATCAGTTCTTGAGGATTTCGATTTCATTTTATTCCTCCGTTTAGTAATGAGAAATACAGCAGCTATGTGTTTTGTTTAGATATGACGTTATCCCTAAGCGTTCTGGAAAAAACATATGCATTCATTCGACTTTCGAGAAAGAAATTTTGCATAGATAACAACAAATCAATTAACTGCAAAGTTCAGTTGCCATTTTGAAGCAAGACTAGACCTTCTTTTGTCCATTGGGCATAAAGTTAAGGATGCGAATAAAAATCATCTAATCGCTTCAGTTTGGATGTTAGTCCTTTTATTGCCTTCGTTCAATCTATTTTTTCCATATGTTATGTATGGCAATTATCAGAGAGTATTGCAACTTCTGGTTCACAAGACGAATAGTTTCAGGTATTGATCGCTATTGATTTTTTTAGCGATTAAGTCCGTCTTATAATGCAGGTTGATTTTGATTAACACCCAATCCAAGTAATAGTTTTCAGGCCATTTCCCAAAGCCCAGCACCAATGTTGGTCAAACCGGACTCAGTCCATTTTTTAGCAATTTCAGACAAATCTTTTATTTATCCTGTAACAATCAGAAAACATCCTCTACCCTACATTTCAAGGTAGACGCTAAACTCTCATTGGTTTATCGTTAACCTAAAAAAGGATGACGTTATGCGTAGCCGACTTTGGTCATTTTTGAATAGCGGATTAGGACTGCTATTGGTGGGATTCTGTATCTCGACAATGGCAGGGGGCTTTTTTGCCGATTGGATGGAGCGCCGCACGTGGGAACGCCAAATTGCGCTGGAACAAGCCCGCCAAGACTACGAATGGAAACGCAGCA
Source organism: Methylococcaceae bacterium (assembly GCA_050304855.1). Taxonomy (GTDB): domain Bacteria; phylum Pseudomonadota; class Gammaproteobacteria; order Methylococcales; family Methylomonadaceae; genus Methylomarinum. The sequence goes on along the minus strand of JBNLEI010000192.1, from coordinate 1,726 downwards.
TGCGGTTTGAACTGCTGCGGGCCAAACTGAAAGAAGGACAAGAATCGCTCGAAAAAATTTCCGACCTCATTAATCTCCGCTTCTTTAGGCTTCAACGCGTATTCGACGCGCTGGTCTACGGAGACCTTACCGCGAGCGAAAAGGAATGGGCTCAGTACGCGGAAAGTGTCGAGAAATGGAATACCAAGCTCATTATTTATCAAAACAAATTAGAAAGACTCGTCAGCCGAGAGGTCGCCAATCAATTCAATAACTACGAAACGGATGATCCGGAGCTCAAGAAGCCAACAAGCCTTCACGGTCATTTTTATATGACGCACAAGAAGGTTCGTGTAATATTGGAATGCATGAAGCAGAACGGATGCAATGTAACCCCAAAAATGAGAACGGAGGCGGCCAAATCTATTAGGCAATTGGACTTGGTTTCCGACGGATTTGTTGATCGCGTATCACAACTATTTTTGGACAAGACGTTCGAGCTTGAGCAATTCAAGATCCCGGCAACTCCCACAACCCAACAAACGCCGGATCAGGCCACAGCCCACTGAGCAACAGTGTTAACTGCAGCAAGATTTTTGATTTCGTGAAATAGAGGAGATAAACAATGGCAAACCCTACATTAAAACGCGGAGATAAAGGAAAGAACGTTGAATTGTTGCAAGCTCAATTAAACAAAGTTGGCGCGATGCTAGTCGCTGACGGTGATTTCGGTTCGGGCACCGAACGAGGCGTCATTTATGCCCAGGACATAGCGAACCAACCTGCTAACGGAATCGCTGATCAGAACTTATGGAACTGGCTAGAGAGGCAACCCAAACCATTTGAAAAGCTCCCCACAAACGGTATAGCTTTTATCGCCAAGGAGGAAACCGGCGGTCTTTCCTACTATGACATGATAACGCGCTGGCCACACTACCCCGGGCACGCAAGCGGCATTACCATCGGTGTCGGGTATGATTTACGCTTTAATTCGGCGGAAAATTTTAAAGAAACTTGGGGTGACCATCTGCCCGCTTCGCATCTAAAGGAGTTATTAAAAGATATTGGTAAGAAAGGGTCAAAAGCGAGAGCCATTGAGCTAAAAAACAAGGGAATAGAGGTCCCCTTTAAATCGGCGTGGCCGGTTTTGACGGATTTGACTCTCCCCCGATACTGCCAAAGTACGGAATCCACTTATCCTTCGCTGAGCGGATTGCCTGATTTGTGCCGCTCGGTTCTGGTTAGCCTGATCTTTAATCGAGGCACTAGTTTGTCGGGTTCGAGGCGAAGAGAAATGAAGGAAATTCAAAATATCCTCGAGTCAGCCAACAAGAGCAACCTGAGTGAAAGTCGAAAAAAAGAAATACTTGTGGGCGTAGAAGATCAACTACTCTCTATGAAACGCTTATGGGCACCAGGTTCGGGACTCATTAAAAGGCGCCAAGCGGAAGCCAATTTATGGCGGGATGGTTTGAACGAGTGGTAGATATTTTAGTAACGTCCAACAAAGTACGACAGAACATAGGGTGAGGATCGAACCGGATCGTTCGAGAAACTCAACAGAACGGATAAATACACATGAATATCGCCCCCTTTAAACAAACGAATGCCGCATGATTTTCACATTCAATGCGGCTGAGCGTCCGATGTCGACTCAATCGCGATTTTACCGGATCATTTATGCGTGGATGCTGCTGGAAGGTAATTCAGATTTTTTCGATTCGATCGGGATAAATCTCCCGACATA
>JBNLEI010000191.1:0-2676 GCA_050304855.1 Methylococcaceae bacterium | reverse complement strand
GAGGAGGCGCTGCCATTGCCAGCTGAGCGGCCGATACCGCCACGACGCTTCCCAGTACGAACAGGGTAAACTTGAAAGTTCGATCATTCATCGCTTGTTTCCTGTAAAGTCTGAAATGAAAAGGCCGGGAAAAGCATTCCGCTTGCCCGGCCTTGTTCCCTTTATCAATCAGTGGCGGTTATTAATTCGGTTTATTGCCGCTTCCTCCACCCTGGCCGCCGCCTTTACCGCCGCCTTGTCCGATCACCGTGGTAATCTCGGTCACACTGTTGTTACCGGGATTTGCATCACAGGTGTCGCAGTCCGGGATGGCAGTCGCCGTCCAGGTCACGGTTGTTGCGGAGTCTACGCTGAAAAACTCCGTCCAGCTCTGACTGGCTCCCGCAATGATGGTAAAGTCAAACGATCTGGGGAAGGTTGGAACCGCCGCGCCATTCGAGTCGACTGCCGTCAGTACAACCATGCCTGATGCCGTATCCGGCCCCGCATTGGCCACGGTTAGGGTGAATTCACGGCCTTCCGTGCCGGCCACCATGCGCACCGGAACCTGCAGTCCGGAAACGGAACTGATGGAGACGTCATAAGTGGCATCGCCTGAGGCTTCGCAGGTCAACGGAGTCTGGAACTCTTCCGGTACCGCCCAGGTATGCATGTAATCGATGACCGCACGGGCGTCGTCGGCCGCCTTGGCAAAACCGGTCAGATTGGTCGCCGCAAACGCATCGCTCAGTTCCGGTACAGTATCCAGAATCGGTCCCTGTGCCACCTGAAACGAAGGAATGTTTGGATCCACTACCTCCAAATATTCGAACCAGCCGTTGACAGGACTGTTTTCCGGGATGTAGGCAGGATCGGGCAATGCCAAGAAATGCGCATCGCGGTTATAGTCGACGGCATTGGGACCGCCATCGCCGTCGCTGTAATCCAGAAAACACTTCCGGACCAGCTGAACCACGCCTTTGACTTCCTCTCTGACCTGAATACACTTCTTGGGCAGCAGAGTATTCACGCTCTCGTCGGTCAGGCCCATGATCTCGTTCATGTAGACGACCATATCGATATTGACCTCGCCCGTTTTGTCGGAAGCGGCGCCAACACCCATTGCAGCGATATCAAGCGTGTCGCCCGGCAACGAAAGCGGATTCGATTCCGCACCGAGAAATCCGGTCAGCATCAGTTGTCTGTAGATCGCCAGATTCTGCAAAGGCGAATCGATGGCCGACGTTAAAACCTGACCATTGTCAACCGTGCTGGTGACAAGCCGCCCGGCGGGATCCAGGGTAATGCAGTCGGCGGTGGCCAGCTTGACCACGGCATCTTCCAATTGGGCCTCGAAAACCGAAACCGGCGAACGAACCACATTGGTTCGACCGAAGTCGACTTCCTGGGTATACGTCTCAAAACCGACCTGAACCGCGCAGGTTATCGGATCAACCGGAATGATCCGGCATTCGTACGGATCGTTGAGGTCGCACCCCTGATCCACCAGCTCTTGTATAGGCGCTGCCGCGAGAGGCTGCTGGCACGACTCTGCGGTGAGAATGGGGATACCGTAATCATCACGGTATAGAATAAATAGATCTCCAAGATCGGGCGCCTCGTTACCGCCTCCCGTGTTTCCGGGTTTTCCCGGCACCCCGCCCGGAGCGGCAAAGGCTCCGGCACTCGCCAGGCATAAAGCCAGGAAAATGGCAGTAATGGATGATTTGTGCCTGTATTGCATTAACACGTTCATAATCTCTCTCCTTTTACTTCTGCTTTACAGAAATTTTTTGATCGATTTGTTTTCTTCCAGCAACGGATCAGCCTGCTAAACCGTTTACTGAATCTTTCTAATAAATAAGATCGAAACGGCCAGCCCTTACCCAATGAAAGAGTTTTCCTGCCATCTTCCATCGCTTGAGCCGATTTGTTACCAAACTTGCCGATTCAATCAGCGTTTCTATATAAACCCAAGGTTGCGGCCGATATTCGCCTCCTCGAACTACATGGAAACTTGCATAGATAGGGTTGCATAGTTCATGCCGTCACTGACCGAACGTTGCTTAAGCAATGACATTACCGAATGTATTAATAGGCTGAATTTATTTTTGTAAAAAATACTGACGTTTACACAAAAAACTCGAGAAAAATGTAAATTTTTCCGACACACTCAACTCTAAACGATATTGATTCCGCTCCTTAATATTCATAATAACTTGATAATTAAACAATTTTTAGACATATCCAAAAAACAATCTACGCACCATAAAGGGCGTCCTCGCATTATATCCTTATGAAAAGCATGTAAATTTCAAGAAGCCCATTTCCCGACAGCGACAACCGAGAGAATTTTTATTCAATTTGCTGACACCGAACCTCCTCCAAAAATCAAGACAAGAGCTCTCAACAACGCAAAAATCCGTAGATATTTTTGTTAAATTTTCTGACATCTTCGTAAGTTATTACTGTCATATGTCCTCAATAGCGTCCGCCTTTCGTGTTTTATGAATCGCCCTTACTAGCGCTACAAAATTATTCGTTCAGTCATTCGATGCCTGATCCAGATGATTTGGGTTAATAACCGTCTGAACAAATCAACTTAATCTGTAACCTCTCCCGTCCGGCTAATCAGACAATTCGGATATACTATGAACAGACTCATTTACGCTTTGTCCACATTCTTAACAATTTGTA
>JBNLEI010000190.1:0-5724 GCA_050304855.1 Methylococcaceae bacterium | reverse complement strand
GTTCAATGTGCAGAAAAGCCACCGGCGCAGCTTTCGCTACATGGGCATACGTCGAACTTAGCGACTTTCGGTGTGTTCAAGGCGAAGATCAACTGGGCGAGTATCAGTCTTCACCAGCGGTCACGCGAACCTTTTGCAAGGTGTGTGGTTCGACAATGCAGTATGTGGCTAAGCAAGCATTTGCAGACGCCTTCGGTTTAGCGTTGGGTACGGTAGACGGTGATCCAGGCTGCAAGCCTATGCGTCACGTTATGGTTAGCTCAAAAGCGCCTTGGTTCGAGATCACCGATCATTTGCCTCAATCAGGAGAGGCAGCGCCAGCTGAGTAGAGCATGCTTCAACACGGCGTTCGAGAGTGACGCGCAAAAAACGGCACCCGCAACTTTAGGTTATGTTTTGGACCAACCGCAAAAGATAATCTACGTAGACCAATCCATTGAAAATTGGGCGGAACCGGACTTTGGAAAAGGATTTGGCATTCGTTGTACCCTTGAACACGGGCATCCTCCCTCGGCTAGGTGCGTATGGCGGATGACCAAAAAATTACCATGGCTTGCAACCGAGCAAAACTAGATTATGCAGAATGCAAGACCGCCCCGTATTTTCTTTTCACGTCATTTTTAATTCTTATTCGCGCCTCTAATCATGCCAGCTTGAATTTAACGTGCGCATAAAAGCAACCAGATCCAACTTTTCCTGCGCGCTCAAATTCAACGGAAAAATGGCCGGATCCAGGAAACGGTTCTTGTGCCCTCCTTTGTCGTAATAGTCAACCACTTCTTCCAATGTTTGCATGCTGCCATCGTGCATATAAGGGGCAGTCAACGCCACGTTACGCAGGCTCGGAGTTTTGAATTTGCCGATATCTTCGATGATTCCGGTAACATTGAAACGACCCAATTCGGCGCGCTGTTTTTCGGTCAACTCATATTTGTCCGGGGCAACGCCCTTTCTGACGGCTGCGACAAATTCATCGATGACACCATTAAGCTCCTTGGAACCGACGCCGATATTGTAAAAACGATTATCGCTAAATAATGCATGGGCCATTGAAATTTCATGACAATTGGCGCAGTTTCCTTTACGCCGGAAAATCAATAAACCGCGCGCGGCGCTATCGGATAACTGGCTACGATCCCGACCGAAATAATAGCGGTCGAAAGGCGAATTGCCGGCGACCACAGTACGTTCGAAATTGGCAATAGCCTGGGCAATGTGCTGCACCGAAATTTGATGTTCAGTCACCTGAAACATCTCCATCAAACGGCGTCGGTAATCCTGATCGTTTTTTACAACCGACACAATATCGGCCTCGCTTTTCAGTCCGTGCTCCAATGGATTCAACAGCGGCCCCAAGACTTGTTCTTCCAGGCTGTCTGCCCGACCATCCACGAAAAGCGTTTGATAATAGGCGGCATTAATCACCGTCGGCGTATTACGAAAACCCCGTTGTCCGTTTATGCCTTGCGCAACGCTCAGACCATCGCTAAAACCTTTATCGGTTTGGTGACAACTGGCGCAGCTAACCGTACCGTTGGCGCTAAATCGCGCATCGTTAAAGAAAGCCTTGCCCAAGGCTATTTTTGCCTCGGTTTGCGGATTATTCTCGGGAATATTCAAAGGTGGCAAGCCTAACAATTGATCGGCCGATACACCGCCACTCAGACACACTCCCCATAACAAAATCAGAAAACTACGCATGCGTCCCCCTAAAAAGAATAATCAAGCCCTAACCAGATATTATTGTTTTTTATCGTAGCCGCTTCGCTCGTCAATTGTCTCCTGCCGTGCTGCCAACCCAATTTTATTCCGGTGCGTTCCGTCAGCTCGTAACACAATTCGATCTCGCCCTGAAAAACGATTTCGGCCGCGCCGTAATGGTCGTCTTCCGCATTTCCGGTTATAAAATCGTTTGACTCATAATCGAAAATAAAATCCGCCGTCAGCTTTTCCAACAAGCGAATGGACAATTCCATCGACGCAAAATGATTGATATAAGAAACATCGTCGGGAAAATGGGCAGCCTTATGTTGAGACCCATAGCCACGTTCATAGTGATACCCTAACAACAAGTCGATATCCGGACCGATACGCCATTCGAGATGAGGACCGATAGTCCAAAATTCGGTATCGCGATGTTGAAACGGTTCGTTGTAGACGCGTAGCCCATAACGGCCCAGCAAACGCATCGTAAGATTTGTGTTCAAATCATGGTCAATATGGACCGACCAGTAATGATTGGAAAGGCTTTCGTCTTCTTCGAACTCCTCCCCTTCCCTCTCCCTGAAAAGATTCTGTCCCAAAAACAAGTCCGGAGCGGCGTTGTAAAGCAAGCTTATTGTCGTCCCGTTTGCAAAGCTCTGCGACAACAGGATCTCAAATAAGCCATGAGTAAATTCGGTGCGTTCGGTAAACAAATAGGCGCCGGCATCCAACGACAAATCGAATTCACCCAAATCGTTTTGCCCCGTCCAGCCTATTTCGACTTGAGGTTCGTAAACAAAGTCTCCACCCCGGTCCGGTCTATCAACAATCGGTTGGGTTGGGTCGTCTTTCAACGAAAGACGACGGCTAACAGAAAACAATGCAACATCGTCGGTGTAGAACGCATCCACTGCCGTTTTGATCAGCAATCCTTTGTTGTCCTTAGCGATGGTGGCGTTGCAAACAAGCCATAAAAACGCCGCCAGCAAATATTTCAATCGCATTGTTGCCGCAGTTATCTGAAAAATTTAAAAGAACGCGCGCAAAAAACAGATAACCCGGCTACCGAACAAACCAGCGGACATGATCAGCATGCCGCTGGCTTGAATGGTTTAGATCAATCTTGTTCCGGCATATCCTGAACAATCAAGACATACGGTTCGCCCAGCGGAAACTTGTCATTAGGTTTTTGAAAGTAAATGACCTTGCCATAAGTTTCATTGACGACCGGTAACAATTTAGCCCCTTCTTCGGAAGTTAGATCCGGAAATGTCGCATGAGCGCGCGGGATTTCGGTCAGGTGATAATGCCAGTATTTCTTTTCTTCTTCAGGCAAGCTGTTGAATTGTTCCGTTGTGATGATGTATTCGAAACCGATCGGTTTGTCCTGGTCCTTCATGCCGGTATGAAACATCAAGCACAACAATGTTTGATCTTCGTAGGCCTTGCAGTGGTGGTGCACGACGGTTTGCAGTTTAGGATCATGCACGTCGTAGGTATCCGGCTTTAAATGTCGAATCGCCTGGATATGTAAATCGTTAAATCCTTGATGATTGGGATATTCCTTTTGACGCGGATTCATAGTCTTGTCATAGCGACTATGGCTTTGCGCCGCTCCAGCGTTTGAATCTTCGGCAGCAAGGGCGTAACCTGAAGCCAATAAGATAACCGAAGAAACAATAACATTTATGATATTCATGATAACCCCCTCATTTATGGTCGTTATGAAACTTCCTCATACAGTTGATTGACAGCCAGCGCTGTTAACCAACCTTAAGTATTAGCGTATCCTAATGAACAAACCAAGTAAAGAACTTGGTTATTTTTATTTCAGGAGCTCTCTATGAAATTATCGCTTTGTTTTGCTCTAATGCTGATTGCTACTGAGCTTAAAGCCGAATCGGCAAACTTCGAACCGGTTACATTCACCACCCGTGACGGCGGCGTCATTCATGCTGATTATTACCCGGCGGGAACACAATCCGTCGTTCTGGGCCACGGCGCAGTTTTCAATAAGGAAAGCTGGCGCGAGCTGGCCAATCAATTGGCAGCCAATAACATCGGCGTTCTCGCCATCGATTTTCGAGGATACGGAAAATCTACGAGCGGCGACAGGCCGGCGGATCGTTTTGAAGATATGCTGGCGGCACTGCAATTCTTAAAACAACAAGGCTACAAAGACATATCGATATTAGGCGCCAGCATGGGCGGAGGCATTGCCGGCAAAACAGCCGCCCAAATCGAAAAAGGAATTTTATCTCATCTAATATTGCTATCGCCCGCCCCTATAGCGAAACCTGAAGAAATGAGAGCGAACAAGATTTTATATATCGCCAGCACCGGGGAAGGCGGCATCGCTTCGATTAAAGCACAATTCCAGCGCGCGCCCGAACCAAAGCGGCTTAAACTTCTAAACGGCAACGCCCATGCTCAGCACATTTTCAAAACCGCCGAAAAAAAAGCGCTGACCGATATTATTGTTCAGTTTTTATTGGAGAACTAACGTTACGCAGCCATTTAATACTTCTTTTGAACAGGCCGGCAGGATGATGATTTTACGGCATCGGGAAGAATGTAACCTAACCGCTCACGCTTCCCACATCGTGTCGTAACCACGCTGAGTCGCCGTATCTAAATCCAACCGAATCCAATCTTGTTTAAACCGCAGATTCATCCCGTACTGCCATACACAGGGAACTTCACCGCTTCCTACGCAGGGAGAGGAAACATTAAATACGGTTGAACGCGAGATAGGCACTGTAATACTGGGTTTCTCACACGACCAGATGTTACGAAAGAGGGGAAGAGCGAGGCTTTGAATCGCTCTGCAGTAAGATGTCTTGAAGTTCCAACAGTTCGGATCGGCATAAAACCCACCTCCTGGCGCAAAAGGCGAATTATCCATCTCGTCCCACCATTCCTTGATCCAGTCTTCGTAGACGATAGTACCGGGTTCGATGTCCGCATATATGGCAACCCGTTTTGGCCGGTTTATCGGGAGCTTTTCGGCAAGAGAAATGGCAGTTCTGGCGTCTCTCCTTCCATCTCCTTTAATCAGACTCTTTCGTCCATTTTTTGCCGTGCCGTTATAGATCAATAAGATCCGGCATTTGTTGTTAGTGTGGCGAAAAATAAATTGCGTTTCCGCTTCTGTAATGGGCGGATTCAAATCTAGATACCTGCCCCAGAAATCGGGATAAACGGGAGTCGGCCCCGATATATGCTTCCTTAGCTGTTCAAGAAGCGTAAGTTCTTGATCTTCGCTAGGCGAAGAAATATTCGCAAAGCGGCCGCTGCTCGGAGAGTTGGGATAAATAAGGTTAGCAGGTTCGTTAGTATGCACACCCCAATAAACCATATCGTTATTCCCCTCTAACCTTTAAATACTTTAATTGGAAATATAATCCCAGGCGTCGATTATCGTCGATTGATCTACTAATCTTCACCATCGCTTATGATGGATATTTTATATTCCTTATTCCTTAAAAAATTATTAACATATAAAGTCGTTCGCCTAGATCAGAACAGGTGGGTTGTTTCCGTCCGATAAGTCTTTAAGGCGATTGCCCGCGTCGAACTGCGGCAAAACCCGACGAAGTTAACAAAACCTCATTTACTTCGGATTCCAAGCTCCCTTTCCGCTCTATTTGCTCGCGTCGGCTCGCAAGCCCCACAAGATCAGCACTACAGCGGCAATGATCGATATGCCTACGGAGGTGAAACCTAACGTAATCAAGCTTTCCTGCCATGGCTGCCCTCCGTGCTCGGTTCCGGTAATGGGGGACAAGGCGGCCGTGCCGAAAACGGCGGCCAGGGTGGTGAACGCCCAGTTGGCATAGGTGCCGTAAAGGGCTGTCCAAAAGGCGACGCAGCCGACCGTCGACGAAAGACGGATTTCTTGCCATACCGCACCTAAGGCGACCAGGAAGGTCCCGTTCATTACCCCTTCAAGATGTGCCGCAAGGCCCATCCGTATGTTGGCGAATTGTGTCTCCACCAAGCCCGAACAGAGACCGAGCA
>JBNLEI010000189.1:0-3093 GCA_050304855.1 Methylococcaceae bacterium | reverse complement strand
GATACGGTCGAAAATTTCATAGCCAGTATCCTTCTGAGCATACGAATACCTTTCGAAGTCAATGATTTTGTAGATATCGAAGGTCAGCTAGGCAGTGTCGCCCGCTTGACTTCGAGGGCTACGATACTGATTTCGCCCGACGGCAACCACATCAGAATTCCTAACGCGGCGGTATTTAAAGCGGTCATCATAAATTATTCCCGCAATCCCGAGCGGCGTTTTGAATTCGACATAGGGATTGGAAAAAGCGTGAATCTAAATCATGCGCAAACTCTGGCATTGGATACCATCAGCGGCCTTCCGGGGGTACTGGCGGATCCGAAACCGTTGGCGGTAGTCAATGGCGTTGAAGATTCGAAGATCGTTTTAAGATTGTACGGATGGATCAACCAAAAAAATCACGATTTTTTGAAAGTAAGAAGCGAGGCGATTAAAGCCATAAAGCAGGTTTTTCAGGAAACGGATATTTCGATTCCGAATCCTACCTTCGAACTAAAATTGCTTAAAGATGGTCGGGATGAGGTAGAACAAGAGAAAAAAATCGAGACGATACTGCCAAAAACACCTGAAGTGATTGATATTTCGGTCGATAGAACCGCCGAAAAACAGGTTAGTCAGGATAATGAAGATGACCAGGAAAACCTTTTAAACGATTCAGTCGCCAGGGAATAAAGGACCTCGGGTTTTTCGGTTTTTCGTCTTGGACTGGTGCAAGCTGCTCTAATTGCTTTGTTCGTGGTAAAGAACGTCGAATGACGGGCATGAATTCGTCATGAACGAAACCGAAACTCGGAAAAAAGAATGTTCATTTTAAACCAGCAATCCTCAGTTCATTTTATTGACTTGTTTCGGGTCAATACGGAAGCTCCGGATCAACGTTATCGGTTTTCGGCTTTAATCTCATTTTTTGGAAGCTTATGTTAGATATTCTGATTGTCGACGACGACGCTCATATTTTGCCGGCTCTGACGAAATTTATATCGAAAAAGGAGTGTAACGTGCGGACATGCAACACTCTGTCCCAAGCGAAAGAGTTTATTTCCGCTCAAGTTCCGGACGGCGTTCTGGTCGATTTGGTGCTGCCTGACGGAAACGGAATGGAATTGGTGGATTTGTTAAACGACGAAGCGTCCCAAATCATCATCATGACCGGTTACCCAAGTATGGATTCCGCGATCGCCGGCGTTCGCTCGAAAGCGGTGGATTATTTGATTAAACCGATTGAATTGGAGCGCTTAAAGCTATGGCTAAACGGCTTGAACGAGGAAAGATCGAAGCAGGGATTTTCCCGTCAACCGACTAAGACCGGATTCAACAAGACAGGGATCGTTGGGGCCTCCCTAGCGATGAAGCGGGTGCAGAAAATGATTGATAAAGTGGCGCCCTCGAACGTCACCGTTCTGCTTCAAGGAGAAAGCGGGACGGGCAAGGAAGTTGTCGCTCGCGCCATTCACCAGGTAAGCCTTAGAAGCGACAAACCGTTTCTAGCGTTGAATTGCGGTGCGACCAACGAAAATCTTATATCGGACGAATTGTTCGGACACGAGCGCGGCGGTTTTACCGGCGCCAATAAACAGCATAAGGGGTTCTTTGAAAGGGCGAATGGAGGAACCCTGTTCCTGGACGAGGTGACCGAAATGCCGATTGAGTTGCAGCCGCACCTGTTGCGCGTGTTGGAGACGGGGAAATTCGTTCGAATCGGCGGAGACAACGAAATCGCCGCGGACGTCAGATTGATCGCCGCGACCAATCGGGATCCGCATGAAGCGATAGCGGAAGGCAAATTAAGAGAGGATCTCTATTACCGTTTAGCCATTTTCCCTATTCAGTTACCCCCTTTGAGAACGCGGTTGGACGATATCGAATTATTGGCGCGGCATTTTATCGGGATCAATAACGAACAAACCGGAACGAAAAAAACGATCTCGCGGGAAGCGATCGATTATCTAAAAACGCTCCCGTGGCCGGGCAATATCCGCCAGTTTAGAAACGCCATACAACGGGCTCATTTGATCGCGGATGCTGAAATACAAATCCCCCATTTCGAATGGTTCGATACCGAAACGGCGTCGCCGGTATCGGGAACGCCGTTGATACAAACCAATACTTCTATTGACCAGGTCGAGAAAAGACTGATTTACGCCTCGCTCGAAGAGCATGGGGGCGATAAAAAGATCGTCGCAAAAACATTGGGAATCAGTCTGAAGACGCTCTATAACAAATTAAACAAATATCGGCAGGAAGAGGATACCCGTTCAAGAAAAATGAGTTGAGTGGTACTGACTCGGATATGATCCGTCTCTCTCCCTTTGGTTTAAGGCGATCGGCATTCGGTTCGAGCAAGCAAGTTGTCCAGCGTGTTGGCCTTGTCTAGTGCGTGCAGATCGTCAAAGCCGCCGACGTGAATCTCGCCAATGTAGATTTGAGGTACGGTCCGGCGTTTGCTTCTTTGCAGCATTTCTTCCAGCATTCCATCGTTTTCATCGATATTCAGTTCGGCATACTTCACCTGTTTGTTGGCAAATAAACGTTTTGCCATCGCGCAGTAGGGGCAATGGCTCGAGGTATAGATCACGACATTGGACATGTATCCTCGCTTGTCTTGAGACGTCGGAAACGCGAAAGGTTTAATGAACGGGCAAATGAAAATTTAAGCCCGTTGCCGTGATTTCAAAGCCCAAGGTCGCTAAGACTTGGATGATCGTCGGGACGGCGGCCCAACGGCCAGTGAAACAAGCGTTGTTCTTCCTTGATCGGCAGATCGTTAATGCTGGCGAAACGCCGCTGCATGAAACCTTGCGGGTTGAATTCCCAGTTCTCGTTGCCGTAACTGCGGAACCATTGGCCTGAATCGTCGTGGGATTCGTAGGCAAAACGCACCGCAATGCGGTTGTCGGTAAACGCCCACATTTCCTTGATCAAGCGATAATCCAGCTCCTTGGCCCATTTGCGTTGCAAGAATTCGCGGACTTGATCGCGGCCTTGCGGAAATTCGGCGCGGTTGCGCCAGAGCGTGTCTTCGGTATAGACCAGGACGACGCGGTCCGGGTCGCGCGAATTCCAGGCGTCTTCGGCCATGCGTACCTTTTGCGC
>JBNLEI010000188.1:0-5785 GCA_050304855.1 Methylococcaceae bacterium | reverse complement strand
AGGGCCCGGGTCGGGACTTTGTGCCCAGAGAAACCAAGTCGTTGGGTTCGGGGTTCATTATTTCTGAAGACGGGTATGTGTTGACCAATCATCATGTAGTAAAGAACGCCGATGAAATCGTAGTGAAACTGACAGACAGACGCGAATTGGAAGCAAAGCTGATCGGTTCGGATGAAAGTACTGACGTCGCGTTATTAAAAGTGGATGCCAATCATTTACCCGTTGTCGAAATCGGTTCCACCAAAAAACTTCAGGTTGGTGAGTGGGTGTTGGCAATTGGGTCGCCGTTCGGTTTTGAGCAATCGGTGACTGCCGGTATCGTCAGTGCCAAAGGGCGCAGTCTACCCGGTGGCAATTATGTCCCCTTTATTCAAACCGATGTGGCGATCAACCCGGGTAACTCGGGCGGTCCGTTGTTTAATATGGAGGGTCAGGTCGTTGGCATGAATTCCCAAATCTATAGCCGGTCGGGCGGTTATATGGGACTTTCTTTTGCTATTCCGATGGATGTGGCAATGAACGTCGTCGAACAGATTAAGACAACCGGCAAAGTATCGCGCGGTTGGCTCGGCGTGCAGATTCAGGACGTGACCCGTGAGTTGGCAGAGTCCTTCGGAATGGATCGCCCTTATGGCGCGTTGGTTGCCAAGGTGATCGAAGGGAGCCCTGCGGAAAAAGCCGGTTTACAGATTGGCGATATAATCATTGAATTTAATGATCGGGAGATAGAAACCTCGGGTGAATTACCCCCTGTTGTGGGTATGACGCCGGTGAACGAAACGGCTAGAGTTAGGATTATCAGGCAAGGCGATCAGAAAATGCTGAAGGTCGAGATCGGCTTGTTGCCGGATCAGGAGCAAATTGTTTCCGCGTCGGGTTCCGTAGAGAAAAAAGTCAATCGGTTAGGTGTTGTTGTAACCGATTTAACCGCTGAACAGCGTAAACAATTGCAAGTCGAGAAAAACGGCGTTCTGATCCAGGAAGTGGTGAGAGGGCCCGCGGCAGATGCTGGAGTGCGACGCGGAGATGTGGTTTTACGCATTCGTAATCAAATGATAAAAAATGTGGCCGATTTTGAAAAAATCGTAGCGGATTTACCCACGGAAAAATCAATTGCAGTACTGATTCAGCGCAGAGGTAGTCCGGTGTTTTTGGCTTTGAAAATAGAAAAATAGCGATCAGGAGCAAGGCGTTTTTGCCTTGCTCTCGACTTTCTACTGCTTTTTATCGATCATTTCTAAGTATTGCTGCTCGGTGATGATGGTGACGCCATTATCCCGCGCGGCATTCAATTTGGTTTCTCCGACTTTTTCTCCAATCACCAGATAATCCGTTTTACTCGAAACGGAACTGCCGACCTTGGCGCCAAGCGCTTTGGCTTCCTTTTTCATATCGTCGCGCGAACCATGCTGCATGCTACCGGTGAAAACTAGTAGCTTACCGGCTAATGGGTGCGAGGTATCCAGGGCCGTTTCTCGGCTGTTTTCTAAGTTAAAGCCTAACTGATAAAGTTTATCGAATAAGGGGCGGATCTTGGCAAATCCCTTGACGACAACCGTTGCGGTTTTTTCGGCAAATCCTTCGACGGTCACAATATCAGCCTCAGTCAGGTCGAAAATGTCGATTAGCGGGTAATGCGACAGTAATTTCTCGCAATTGCCCAGTCCCATTCTGAATACCCCGAAAGCCGCCAAAAAACGCCAGTCCTCAACGGCTTCCGAACGGCTTCGCAATAATTGTTCAACGAGGTTTTGCGACTGTTTTGGGCCGAACCCCATCGCTTCGAATTGGTCCGCAGTTAATTGATAAATGGCGTCGACGCTACGAATGTCGTGTTGATACAGTTTGTTTATCGTTGCCGGACCGAAGCCATCGTTATTTTTGAGTACTCGGAAGAAGTGTTCCAGGCTATTGGTGATCTGGGCGGGACACTCCAGATTGTTGGTGCAGATTAAAAAATCATTATCCCAGACCAGTTCACTGTGACAACTCGGACAGTGGCTCGGAATTTGCGGTTTAACCGGCTGAATGACTTCCTCAATTTTCGGTATCACTTCACCGGAACGGGCCAGACGAATGATAGCGCCGGGTCCGATGCCTTTGTCGACCACCATTTTGTAATGATGGGCCGAGGCGCGCGACAGCAGGGCGCCGCTCAAACGGGTCGGCTCCAATTCCGCGACTGGTGTGATACGCCCGGAACGGGAGGTTTGCGGTGTGACACGGAGAACGGTCACTTCGGCCGTTTCCACATTTTCCTTGAATGCGATTTGCCACCGATGGTGGTGGCGGGTCGCCCCCATATATTCTTTGATATCCTGATCGGTGATTTCCAAAATGACTCCGTCGACGTCGTAATCCACCATTTCCCAGACCGATTTAATGACTTCCTCTAGCCGGTTGTTCAGCTGCTTCCAAGTACCGTTCCAATCGGGCAATAGTGCAAAAGGAAAAAAAACGGCGGCATGATCCTTGATGGCTTGTTCGGCATGCTCTTCCAGCTCTTTTTCCTTGATGACGCTGGCCTGGAAATTTCTCGCATTATCGAAATACTCGGACAGATGCTGTTGGAAATAGCTTTTGCTGATGACGATTTCTCCTGCGCCCATTCCTCGGGTTCCTCCTTTGGCCACTTTCAGGCCGCGTTCGAATACGCGACTGATATCGGTACCTTTTCGGCCGTCGCCGCGGGTATAGAGCACGTTGCCGTCGTCATAAGCGGCGTATCCGTCCAATTTAGGTGTGATCCGAAAGATGATGTCGGAGAACGGTTTGCCCAAGGCGTCGGCTGCTTTCTCGATACGATTGACCCAGCGTTTGATTTCATCGATGCTGTATGCCTTATCGGTAGACAACATATGCACCGGTAACTCGACGGTTTTTCCGGTAAATGCGCTTTCCGGCTCAACTATGTGCAGCAAAGGATGGCCTGGATGTCTGCGTTTCAGCTCGGCCTGGAAGACAAAATCATAGTCTGCATCGTTGATGATGGCCTCACCGCCTCGATATAAGGCGTTGGCAATCGTCAAAAACTCGACCAGTTCGGGATCCGATAGGTTTTTTGCTTGCTGCGGATGCTTAGCAATATCAAAGAGTTGTTTTTCGTTGAGATTCGATAAAGAAATTCGGCTATGCGATAAAATGTCTTTTTGCTCTGTGGTTAGCATGAATTGTCCCGATGATAAAAAATACTTCCCATAATTTTTTTATTATATAACGTGATTATTGGAACGCCTCATGTTCGCTTGTTGTCATAAAACTAACGTAAACAATAAGGTATTAGTAATTTCTCAAGAAACTGCTAACCTTAGTGCATTGTTTTATTTATTTAAGAGACGTCCAGGTTGGAAGAAGATTTAACAACTGATTTGTTGGTTTTGCAAAGCCATCTCGATGGTTTGCTTGGACGCGTTCAGCATAACAGCTTGACGTTAAAGCGTATTCAGGTCTTTGAAATGGAATTGTTAAGACTTAATTCGTTGGCTGAAATGATCGAGCACATTCTTAACGATGCCAAAGTCTTTTTTGATTTGGATGTGATCAGTTTTTGTTTGTTGGATGAAAAAGGGGATATTGCCGGTTACCTCGAAGAAGACGGATATGATCATCGGCAGAGCGAAGGACTGATTTTGCTTCAAGATAAGGATAAACTGCAGGAGACTTTGGGCTTCTCGGGAAAACCTTTTTTAGGGCGATATAATACCCAGAACTGTTCGGTTTTCTTTCCGGGGCCGCAAAAACCTTCTTCTGTGGCCATTATCCCGTTGACGAGACGGGGTGTTTACTTAGGTTCTTTAAATTTGGGAAGCTACGAGAAAGAACGATTTATTATCGATATGGCGACAGATTTTGTCGAACATATGGTTTCGGTAATGAGTATTTGCTTGGAAAATAATCTTAATTTCGAGACATTACGCCGAACCAGTTTGGTCGATACTCTGACGGGGGTCAATAATCGCCGCTTTTTGGAGCAGCGGATCGGTGAAGAGTTGGATCGCAGCCAAAGAAACGAACAGCCTTTGACCAGTTTGTTTCTTGATATCGATTATTTTAAAAAAATAAATGACAGCTACGGACATCAGGTCGGCGATCTTGCTCTCGCAAGTGTAGCTAATACCGTTAAAAAACAATTAAGAAGCAATGATGTGCTGGCTCGTTATGGTGGTGAAGAGTTTGTCGCATTGCTGACCAATATAAGCGAAAAAATGGCCTATGAAATTGCAGAGAGGATTCGAGAAAGCGTAAAAAAATTACCTATTACTTTCAATGAACAATCTATCACAGTGACCATATCGATCGGTTCGGCAACCTATCAACCGAGCAAGCGGCCGCAGCTTTCAACTTCTGAAGTTTCATCCAGGTTGCTCCAATGTGCGGATGAAGCTCTGTATCGTGCCAAAAATAACGGTCGCGACCGGGTCGAACATGGTGGTGTGGTGCTTGATCTTAAGGAAGCGGCGGCCTCAAAATTCGCCTAGCGTTTCCAGGAAAACGCTAAGAAAATTTCAATAAATAGCGTTCAGCGCTCAATTTTTTCGCCTCAGTATTAAAAATTAACTGCATCGATTAACCGGATATCTGCCGTTTTAATCTAGATGGGTACGACAGGAGAACAATGATGAAAAACTCTGTGTGGTCTATCCGACCGTTATTAATTTGTATGGGCTTAGTTGCATGCGCCACGATTTCGGCTGCCGATTTGACCAGGGCGCAAGTGCAAGAGATGCTGTCAGCTGCGAAGTCCGGGGAAACTGTCGATTTAAGGCGTAAGGACTTGGCGGGTGTAGACTTGTCAGGGCTGGATTTCAGGCGTGCTGATCTATGGGGAACCGATTTACGAGGCGCTAATCTGAGTCGCAGCAATTTGTCCGGGCTAAACTTAGATTTGACCGTGATGGTTGGAGCCAATATGGAGAAGGCCGACCTATCCAATGTCAGTATTTTTGCGGTGAGCATGATGCGGACCAATTTAAAGGGCGCCAATTTTACCGGTAGCCGGGTTATCGCTAATCTGGATAATGCAGATTTAAGCGGCGCCAATTTGTCCAATGTCAATTGGGGGGCGGATATGAAGAATCAGCCTATGGGATTGATGCGTGCTAGTCTTAAAAAAGCCAAATTGACCAATGCCGATTTAAGTGGTGCGAATCTGAGCCGAGCTATGTTGATGTTCGCCGACCTGCGAAATGCGGATCTGAAAGGTGCATTATTGTTCGCAGCTGATTTGCGAGCAGCCGATTTAACCGGTGCTGATTTAACTCGCGCCGATTTTTCAGCCAGTCAGTTGGCTAACAGCAATTTTGCGGATGCTGACTTAAGGCAAGCCGTGTTGAAGGATGTTAAAGGACTGGAATCGGCAAAAGGACTAGAAAATGCCAGAAATCGTGACAAGGCGGTATTCGACTAAAGAATCCTGTATTCTAATTTTTCCAGTAAGTCGATTAATTTGATTAGCGGTAGACCGATCAAACTATTCGGATCGTCACCTTGGATTTTGTCGAATAAGGCGATGCCCAGACCTTCTGATTTGAAGCTCCCTGCACAATCAAAAGGCCGTTCCAAATCAAGGTAACGATCGATCTGTTCGAAGGTCAATTTCTTAAAGTGCACCGAGCAACTATCCAACGCGGTATAATAACGGCGGTCGTCGCTATCCAGCACACATAAACCGGTATGAAATGTGACGACGTGGCCGGATTGTTCGTTTAATTGTCTGAAGGCAGTTTCGCGGTTTCCAGGTTTTAGCAGCCGTTTGCCGTTGTGCGCGGCAATTTGGTCCGATCCT
>JBNLEI010000187.1:0-8188 GCA_050304855.1 Methylococcaceae bacterium | reverse complement strand
GAAAACGATTATAGTCAGTTGCACGAATAATCAATTTGATACCCAGCTTTTCAAATTGCTTTCTAAACCAGTTCATGCGCGGGCGATCATCCACACTGACGGAAGTCGTGTCGAAATATAAAGTCAAGGCTGAACCTGTTTTCGGGTCGATTCCGTTTGAATAGCCGGCTTGTTTCATTAGTCGTTGTGCAAATATAATATCCTTACGTCTCGCCTCGCCTTCCACCCAATCGTAAACATAAGGGTTGATGCCGGCTTCCCCGTCGATGAATCCGTAAATTCCCGGCGGTAACAACCCTTGCGCTGCCACTCCGCGTCCGTTCATAAAAATGGCGATAAACTCCTCGTAATCAATCGCAATCGAGATCGCTTGACGCAATTTGCGCGCCCGTTCCGTCGTCCCGCCGATAACGGTATCAAGCATATTGAACCCCATATAGAAGATCGAGGTGGTTACGGACGTTTGCAACTGAATGCCCTTTTCCCGCATCATCGGCGTTAACTGCGCATCCCCTTCCCCGGTAAATTGCACCGCCTGATCGAAACTGTCCGAAGCAATGCCCGAAGCATCGTAATACCCCTGCAAAAATTTATTCCAGTAAGGAATCGTCTCTTTTTCCAGCATGTACACAACACGATCGATAAACGGCAATTTTTTCCCGGCATCTCCCAATAAGCCGCGTTCTTTATCACCGGCTTCGCCTTCGGTCGGATAATACTCATCATGGAAATTGGGGTTTTTAGCCAACACCATTCGGCGATTGGGGTTGTTCTCTTCAAGAAAATAGGGTCCGGTTCCGATCGGAAACCAATCCAAGGTGATGTTTTTTTCCTTTAAACCGGGTTGTTGATAAAAGTGGTCCGCTTCCCAAGGCATCGGTGCGAAAAAAGGCATTGCCAGCCAAAAACGAAACTGCGGATATTTACCTTTGATTCTGATCCGATATTGATAACGCCCGAGCGTTTCGACGCCGCGTATCGGGTACTGTTTCAACTCTTTTTTTTTCGTCGTTGCAACTTCTCGGGAAAATTCGTCAAAACCGTCGATATAATGTTTCATAATCTCGGCTATCGGCGATTGGACCTTGGGATGCGCCAGCCGCTTGATCTGATAAACGTAATCCTCTGCTGTCAATTCCCGGCTCTGATGAACCTTGAAATCGCTTAGCGTATCAATTTCCGCCAGTTCCTGCTCACTCAGTTCATGATATAAAAAACGACCGCTTTCGTCTCGGCTGAAAGCCGGATGCGGTTGAAACATAATGCCAGGTCGAATCTCAATTTGATAATCGCTATAGGCGACTTTCCCGTCGGCGATTCGGCCGCTCAAAATCTTTCCCCGTTTATCGTAATAAGTCACCTGCGGCATTCCCGTTGCCGTCGCCGGTATTAGCTGATAAGGCCGGTTCAGATAATGGTATTGATAGGGCGGTTCGTAAATTTGTCCGATAAAAGAATATTCATTGGAGCTATACGCCACGGCTGGATCCAAGTGCTTAGGTCGTTCAGCAAAAGATGAATACAAAATATTACGACCGTCCTCACTTCGCTGATAAGGATTATTCAACTGTGAAATATCGCAGCTGGATAGCAGCACGGCCAACAGACTTATAACTAAAATTCGAGTCATTTTCACTGACAAAATACTGGACATCGCAATTACGGTCATGGATACTGGCGCCTATTCTAACAATAAACACAATGGGAGATACTAATGGGTTTTTTGCAAGGCAAACGTGTCTTGATTGTCGGCTTGGCAAGTAACCGCTCCATCGCTTGGGGCATCGCTCAAGCCATGCATCGTGAAGGCGCTGAACTAGCTTTTACCTTCCAGAACGAAAAATTGCAAAGCCGTGTTGAAGAAATGGCGGCGGAATGCGACTCCAATATCACAATTGAACTGGATGTCAGCAGCGATGAGCAGATTGCCAACGTATTCACCGAATTGGGCAAAAAATGGGACGGGCTGGACTGCATCGTTCATTCGGTCGCTTTCGCGCCTAGAGACGCACTGGACGGGGATTACGTCGACGCCACTACTCGAGATAATTTTTCAACCGCACATGATATCAGCTCTTATAGCTTTACTGCCTTGGCAAAGGCCGGCCGCCAAATGATGAAAGGCCGCAACGGTTCCTTACTGACCTTGAGCTACCTCGGCGCAGAAAGAGCCATCCCTAACTATAATGTCATGGGGGTCGCTAAAGCCAGTTTAGAAGCCAATGTCCGCTATATGGCAGCTGCGCTCGGTCCTGAAGGTATCCGGGTAAACGCGGTTTCGGCGGGTCCGATCAGAACCTTGGCCGCCTCAGGCATCAACAATTTTAAAGCGATGTTGAGCAAAGCCGCAGACACGGCGCCGTTAAGAAGAAACGTCAGCATAGAAGAAGTCGGCAATGTCGCCGCTTTCCTGTGTTCCGATCTAGCCTCCGGGGTGACCGGAGAAATCACTTACGTCGATTGCGGTTACAATATCGCCGGCCTAGCTGCAGGCTGATCCATAAAATTTTCAATTGAAACCGGGGAAACTTTTTTCCCCGGTTTTTGTCTTTAGCCGTTGTCCGGCTGCTCGTTTTATAAACTGTTACTTGGCGAGAAAAAATAGACGAGCACATCACATATCTCTTTTTTTCTGCCTTATCCAGTTATCGTCTATCGAATTTTTTCGACCAATTCGCAGTTCTTTTTAGCAACGGCATTATGCTTATATATGTGTTTAACAGGAGGCCCAAATTAATGAATAAACTGGCAATCGAAAGAATGAATTTTATCGACATGCTCAATGAACAATTTTTATCGGCAACCGGATATGGCGCTTATGCTTATTTATCGACGGTGGAAGGTGTCAATCTCTTCGACCAGTATTTAGAACAATCAACACCTCCCAATTTGTTTATTAAATCCTTCGTCAGAAACTATCAAAGTTAGCATTCAAACTCAGTTTCCCGTCATTTGTCTGGCTGCATCAGACTGACACTATTTATAGTTAAACGCCTGTTGCAGCTAACAACATAAAAAATATAGTTGACCCACTGCACCTACCGTTTGTTAGATAGTATGAGTCCTTGCCTGCGATCTCCTATTTTTTCAAACTTTTTAACACGGCGACGCCTTTATCTATTTGCGCTTTGATAATGTCCGTTTCCAATTGCAGTAATCTTTTCAACTCTTCGTCTCGACATTCACTGAGCAATTTTTTGATTTTCCGTTGTTTGGTTTTCAGTTTTTTAAGCACACCTTTGATTTCTTCGGATTTTTCCCTTTTTTCCTTTTCGTCGGCATTAAAAAAAGCCTGCAGTCGAGCTAGCAATTTAATTTTATTCATGGTTTCCGGCCGGTTCAGGATTAATCACTTCAAGTATTTCATGGTCAGTCAATGCCAGTTCCTGCTCGGCCTTAACCGACTTAACGGCATAGTTGACCCATACAGTCTCCGCCATCGACACCAGATTGCTCTGAATATCATAGACATAGGCATTATCGTTTAATAAGGAGGTGCCAGCTTCGGCGCTGATTTTGTGTTCTCTAATAAGATTCTCGATCGTTTCAATCGCCATACGGCGCTGTTCCTTAATTCTGCCTTTTAGCATATCCAACGACAATAACGGTAACTCATTGATCACTTCACTATTTTTAAGTTTCTCCAGTTCACGGATCACTAAGGCGATTTGATATCGAATCCTGTCATATTCACCGATTAAATAGCGATTATAAGACCGATTGCTTCTTAGGAGATTTTTCTGCAAGTGTTTAACCCCCTTGACCGCCTCCACTAATTTGAGGTTGGCTTCTCTCAACCAATACAAACGACCGGATTGCTTTAGTTCCCAAGTGAACCTTGCTTGACTAACAAACTCGATTATGGCGCTGTAGATCCCTTTAATGTTACGTTCATAAGCTTCGTCAATATCGTAAGGATTAATTCTTTTGTATTTTGCAATCACGGAATTGAGATCTTGATCGGAATAGACATCACGCCGGTGCAAACCGATCGACTTCAGAATAATGTGAGTAGCGTTCGCATAAAGATGGAGTGTTTCCCGTCTAATCGATTCCACAGCCGTGTCGGGATATTGCAATGCCGATTGGTCCAAAAACCGCGGATACTCGACGGCCGTCCTTTTTTCCTGCATGACCTTTTCCAACAACCTAGCCATCATACCGCTTAACGGCAACATAATAATCACGCCGGCTAGATTAAAAAGCGTATGGAATACGGCCAGTTTCAATGTGTAGTCGGTAGCTCCAATTCCTACCAATTGACAAAAACGGTCGACCAGCCAGACAAACTCCTCCAATATCGCAACCGCCAGGATTCCAGTAAAAACATTAAACAGCACGTGAGCCCCGGCTAAACGCTTGCCTTTAATGTTTGCACTCAAAGAACCCAATACGGCGGTAATGGTCGTTCCGACATTAGAGCCGATGGCCAAGGCTAGCGCATTTTCATAAGTAATCTGCTGGCTGGCTAATGCTGTGATAATCAAAACCATCGTGGCGCCGCTAGCCTGGATGATCACTGTCGCGGCAATCCCCAACAGCACATAAACCAGCAGACCTTTTGGACCTGTCATCGCATAAGCGGTCAAATCCAAGTTCTGTTTAAAGGCATCAAAGCCCTCTTTCATGTAATGAATGCCCAAAAACAGGAATCCCAGTCCAATTAAAATCTGTCCGACTCCCTGAAAACTTTTATTCTTATTAAACTGTAGCAGTACGCCAAATACCAGGATCGGCATGGCATAAGCGGAGATATTGACCTTCAAACCGAAAGCAGCGACCAGCCAAGCACCAGTCGTCGTTCCCAAATTAGCTCCAAAAATAATGCCGATACCGGCCGCCAAATCCAACAGACCTGCGCTGATAAAGGAAATAACCAAGAGCGAAACCAGCGAACTGGATTGCATCAACGTTGTGGTCACAATACCGAACAGTAGCCGCTTAACTACATTATCAGTAACACTTTGCAGTATTTTTTCCAAGATTCCGCCGGTAAAAAACTTGAAACCTTGTTGTAGAGATAGCATACCGAACAAAAAAATGGCTATGCCAGCGGCGACAGTCTTGAAATCGGCGCTAAACCAAAAACCGACGGTGAGCAGCCCCAAAATTAAAAAAAAGACGCCGTGTTTGATCATTATTTCGCCTAACGATTTATATTAATAAAGGCACTCAACATTTGCTCACCTCGGTATAATACTTTGCGACACTATCGGCCATAATCAATTTTATAGCAGTTTGGATCATTGATAACATAAAGTTAAAGCCCAAAAATTCTTTAATGAGAAGTCCGTTTTCAAGCTCCAATCTCAATTGGAGCAGATTTCCATCGCACCGACTATAAACCAGACCGGTTAAGATCAACCGATGTGATTGCTGAAAAAAATAGCGAGATTGTTATTAACTTTCAACATTGTCGGTGTATACTCTGATTCTGCTCGCACGACTTAAAATAACAATAAACAGGCTTTAATCTAATGGCTGAAAAAACAGTAAGTAAACACCTGATTAACCTAGAAAAACAGTTTGCCGGCAGCAGTCCAGTGCTGCAAAAAGCAACTAAGGTGTTTCATGAGCTTGACCAAATGGAATTTGACATGGGGCTGATCGATCATGAGGAGACTGCCGCGAGAAAAAGTTCCTGGTGGCCGATCATCAGTACTCTAGGCGGTCATTCGTCGGCAAAAAATGATTTTATCAATCGTTACTTAGGCACTCATTTACATTCAACCAGCCATAAATTCACCGTTCATCAATATACGCCGCAGGCAACTTCCGCCACTTTACCGGGAACGGCGTTGGACGCGGACCATCGTCTGCCTTTTTATCAAGTCAGTCGGGATATCGAACAAGTCGCCAAAGGTGAAGGCAACAAAATTAACTCTTACCTTGAGCTGGTTACCGTCAACAGTGAAAAGCTAAGAGGCAAGCTCCTAGTCGACACACCGGTTTTGAGCACCGGTAGCGCGAATGAAGTCAATAGTTTGCTCGGCCGGCGTATTATCGGCATGTCGGATTTGGTATTGGTATTTACCGACTTGTTCGATGCAGAACCTGAACTGATCAACGATACCGTTAAAAATATCGCCGAACATCAGGATTCCAACAAATTTATCTACGTCATTGATCATTCTGAAATCAGCCTAGATACTCGGAAAACCAACGAAATCATCGCGTCCTGGCAAAGGCGACTAACCGACCTTGGCATAAACACCGGCCAATTCGTCGTCCTGACCGATAATGGGGATACCTCGATTATCGATCGCCGGATCCAAAATATCGACAATGATCGTTCTTATCGGGTCCTGAGTTCATTGGAAAACAGCATCCGGGAAATTGACGATGTGTTTATTCCAGAAGTCGAAAACGCCCTTTCGCTCTGGAAAGACCGAGCCAATACATCCATTCTGATCGTACTTGGATTTATCGTCACGCTGATTCTATTTGCGGAAATTTCCGTCGGAATTCTTGATTTATTTTTCGATCCCATTATCGGACCGCTGATCCTTCTGATTTTGATTGCAATTCTGACTCCTCTGCATTTAATTGTCAGTAAAATTCATGCGAAATTGATCATTAATAAACTTCATGAACGTCAAAAACAACTGAACTTGCCGGAGAATTTGGCGGGAATGTTTGAAAAAAGCCTGACTTTCTGGCGCATTTTGCTACCGATTAAAGATCCGGTGGCAAAAAACAAAAAAACGCGGCTGAAATTATCGCAATTGATAGAACAAACCAAAGAGTTGGTCCAAATATTAAATGACCAATTCAGTCATTATCACGATGATGGTTTCAATAACTACGATACTCCAACCGATTTAAACCCGTAACGTTTTGTTGACTAAGTGTTAGCACCTATGGATACTTTCAAACAGTATTTACCGCTATGCTGGTTTGCAACCCATCCACTGGACTTGCCCAGATCAATCCGTTTTTTTAAACAAAATCTTTGGTTTTACTTTGCAGTCGAACTATTCATTCAACTGAATATGATCGACGACATCGAAGCGGTTTTCGAAGTGACGCTTGAAACCGGCTTAACACTCTCTTTCGCCGGAATCATCCTGCTACTGAACAAGTCGGCCCATTCCTATATACAGGTAACAACAGCGATTCTGTTTTGTGAAAATGTCGTCGCTTTGTTTGGCGTGCCTGTAATGATCTGGTTGACGGTGACCGAAGATCAGTTCAGCTATCTGATGATGCTATTGTTGATTATATGGGACTTTTCCCTGGTTGCGTTTATTTGTAAAAAAGTACTCGGAATCAACGCGTTGGCAGCCATAGTCATGTCGCTGTTTTATTTTACCTATACCTACGGACTGGCATATGGCATTACCGCATTATTGCTCGGCTAACAGGTATTCCGGCCAAAACGACCTGCGCTAACTATGTCAGCCGGAATGACGCGCGCTTAAATAGTCAAGTCAGAAACGTTCAATCTCCGGATGGGGCAAATTACCTTTGTGAACATGCATCGCGCCGAATTCGGCACAGCGATGCAGCGTCGGCACTGCTTTACCCGGATTCAACAACCCCTTTTCGTCGAACGCCCGTTTTACCGCGTGGAATAACGATAACTCGGTACCGTTGAACTGCAGACACATATGGTTGATTTTTTCGACGCCAACACCATGTTCGCCGGTTATCGTGCCCCCCACTTCCACACAGATAGACAAAATATCCCCACCCAATGATTCAGCCCTGGCCATTTCGCCCTCGACATTGGCATCATAAAGAATCAGCGGATGCAAATTCCCGTCGCCGGCGTGAAAAACATTGGCAACGGCAAGTCCGTATCGCGAAGACAATTCACCGATTTTTTTTAAAACCTGTGCTAAATATCGGCGAGGTATCGTTCCATCCATACAATAATAGTCGGGCGAAATTCTACCGACCGCCGGAAATGCGGCCTTGCGCCCCGCCCACATCAATTGTCTTTCGCGCTCCGATTTTGCGGCCCTGACCTGCTTAGCGCCATGCTGTTTTAAAACCAGAGCCGCCCGTTCCAATTCCCAGTCGACCTGTTCGGCAGAACCGTCCATTTCACATAATAAAATCGCCTCGGCATCCAACGGATAACCAGCATGAACAAAATCTTCGGCGGCTTTGACGGCAGCCTTCTCCGTCATTTCCAAA
Organism: Methylococcaceae bacterium; assembly: GCA_050304855.1. Taxonomy (GTDB): domain Bacteria; phylum Pseudomonadota; class Gammaproteobacteria; order Methylococcales; family Methylomonadaceae; genus Methylomarinum. The sequence continues at coordinate 46 of JBNLEI010000187.1, read as the reverse complement.
CCGGCCGGTATTAACCCTTCGGCAATAATTGCAGCAACCGCTTGAC
>JBNLEI010000186.1:0-4368 GCA_050304855.1 Methylococcaceae bacterium | reverse complement strand
CGCCGGATCACGGAACGTTTGCAAAGGCGTTGGCGACACCTGGCCGACGCCAAGGAAACGGTAGTGGTCGACAAGGACTGGATGCGCTTTACGGTCGATGTCACCACGCAATTTGCCTTCGGCTACGACATCAATCTGTTGGAAAACGAAAGCGACGACTTTCAACAGCATCTGGAAAAACAGCTTCCGGTTTTCAATCGGCGGGCGGTCGCGCCGTTCCCTTACTGGCATTACGTCAAACTGCCCAGCGATCGCGTGATGGAAGACTCCCTAACCGCGATCAAACGAACCATCGACGGCTTCGTGCAACAAACGCGGCAGCGGCTCGGGAAACACCCGGACGGTTCCTACCAACCGGCGAACTTCCTCGAAGCGCTGTTGCTGGCCGAATACGAAGACGGCTCCCGTTTATCCGACGAAGAAATTCAGGGCAATGTGCTGACCGTCCTGCTGGCGGGCGAAGATACCACGGCGCACACCCTCTCCTGGCTGTTGTATCTGATTAGCGAACATCCCGAAGTGCAGCGGCTGATGCAGCAGGAAGCCGACGCCGAGTTAGGCGACGATACCATTGCGAAGGATCTGGCGATACTCGACCGACTGAGCTATATCGAAGCCGTCGCGCACGAGACCTTGCGCTTGAAAAACGTGGCCCCGATGTTCTTTTTGGAGCCTGTCGTCGATGTCGAACTCGGCGACGTCATGCTACCGAAAGGCACCCCGCTAATGCTGCTCGGCCGCTACGGCGCGCTGCAAGAAGAGAATTTCTCCGAGGCGCTGCAATTTAAACCGGAGCGTTGGCTCGATTCCGAAGCCTCCGCCCGTGTTCACAACCGCAATGCGTACCTGCCCTTCGGCGCGGGGCCCCGTTTTTGTCCGGGGCGCAATTTGGCGATACTGGAAATCAAGATGGCCGCCGCAATGGTTTGCCGTAATTTCTCCGTACGCCGCATCGATACCGGACAACCGGTGCGGGAGGTGTTTTCGTTTACGATGATGCCGGATGGATTGCGGATACAATTCGACAGACGATGATCACGACCATAGCTAACGGGATTTGGATTTGGTACCGCGAACATAGCGGCGTTTTTCATCCATGGGTTTCGAGTTCACGAAGCTATGTAAACATCATTGCAAAGCCAGCCCCACCTCTCCTCCTCCACCGCTAACCCTTATTTCCCGGCCGAACCATGTCAATTTCCATGTACCAGGCGTCCGTTCCCCAATTTATTCGCATGCTTGGCAATTTATCGTCGATTATCGACAAAGCCCGCGCTCATGCCGACGCAAAAGGCATCTCCGAGTCCGTACTGCTCGACGCCCGCTTGGCGCCGGACATGTATCCGCTTGGCCAACAAATTCAAATCGTCGCCGACATGGCGAAAACCTGCACGGCCCGTTTGGCAGGAATCGACGCCCCGCGTTACGAAGGTAGCGAGACCACCTTGGCGGGCTTTCAAAATAAAATCGGCCGAACGATTGAATTCCTGCGGGAAATCGATAGCGAACAAATCGACCGAAGCCACGATCGGCTTATTACGTTCCGGCTGGAAGACAAAGAAGTCGCTTATGTGGGGAGTGATTATTTATTGGAAAATATCATTCCCCATTTCTATTTTCATATCACGGTGGCTTACGCCATACTGCGCAACCAAGGCGTCGAACTCGGGAAAAAAGACTACCTAGACAATGAATGAGCCATGGATTGTCCGTACTTGACGGCGCGACCTCGTGGCATAGACATTAATGCTAGCCAGAGGAAATACAGTCGAGACGCTTGCGTTTGCGGCGATTCGCTGAATTGTTTGTGGAAGAATTCGGCAAGGTCTTGGAACGGATATAATCGGTATTATGAATTCAAGCGGGGTCGGATGCTTGATCGCAAGACCTGACCCTCTCAGTTTTAGCTGTTGACTTGATTCCATACAAAATTAGAAGAACCTTTTTGTTGTTCTTACCCTTGCCTCTAAATTTGAAACAACATTTTCCGGTGCATCTTTTTCTGGGCCTATATGAATTCGACTATTATCACCAAACGGCTCCCAAGCTTCGAATACTACACCTTGAAATTCGAATTTAACATGTACATCCGATTTGGCGAATATTTTACGTACCCACTTCACGGTGCAACCAGGAACTTTTTTAAGAAAGCGAGCGATTGAATTTGAGCTAATAAAAATATTTGGTATTTCAAAACCGGATATTTTCCCTTCTTCTGTTTTAAGTGGATAAGTTCTCATGACAGCTAACTATTATTGTCAGGTAAATTTGCCCTGATAACCTGATATTACCGGTGTTTTCGGGCACATTTGCCAACCTATTCCAATATCAGGTCGATTCGCCCTCATAATTTGATATTGGCCGGCAAACCTGTCGAATTTACCCGGTAATTTTTGGAACTGAGGTTATCCGCTAGCGTGAATGATGTCAATGAGTAAAATGCCTACTTTCTGGATGCGGTCGGAGCTGAAAGGAGGGCGCTGTCGGATCGGCGGTTAATGCCTTGCTGAATCGCGCGCGGAACGATTCGGCAGGGTGCTTGGAAGGGATTTAGTTAGTATTGTCCGTTCCAGTGCAGCTGGGTGCTTGATTGCAAGACCTGACCCTCATGCCTCTCATGCCTTTAGGTTACCCGATTAAGAGTTACCACGGTGCCTACCTTGGGTAATTATTACGATACTACCGGCCAAACCTGTTAAACCTGTGCTCGCTATATAGGGAGTATTACCTAACCCGAGAACTGACATTACTAATAGTGCGCAGCCCATACCACCGATAATGTAACCGGCGATTACAATCGCTCTCGGACATGGCTTACGGCGTTTACTGAACACAACGCGCAACATGAGATAGCCAGAAGCAACAAAGAGCAGCATTGCTACGATAATTGAGCCCCATGGCTTATTTCCCGCGCCATCCACCATGAGAGCCAAAAATGAGGCGTAAAGGAACACTCCCATCAGTAAGAAGATAAGTATTGATAACGCGGAACCATGGATGCGCTCCCATTTTGTTGGGACTCGATCCAAATTCCATTTACGCTCTTCGAAGCTCATAGACTCTTAACTATTATTTTCAGGCAAATTTGCCCTGATAATCTGATTTTGCCGGTGTTTTCGGCCGAATTTGCCAACCTATTCCAATATCAGGTCGATTCGCCCTGATAAGTTGATATCAGCCGGCAAACCTGTCGAATTTACCTGATAAATTTTGGAACTGAGGTTATCCGCTAGCGGAAACGGTGTCAACGAGTAAAAACACCTGATTCCTGGATGCAGTCGGTGCTGGAAGGTGGGCGTTGTCGGATCGGCGGTTAGTGCTTTGCTGAATTGCGCGGGGAACGAGTCGGCAAGGTGCTTGGAAGGGATTTTATTGGTATTATCCGTTCCAGTGGGGGTGGATGCTTGATTGCAAGACCTGACCCCCGCATTCGAGACCTGACCCCCGCATTCGGTATAGTACAACAGTTAAGTACTGTATTTGAACGGTAGAGTTTGTACACTAATTCTTATTCTATTGAAAGGCTACTCCGCCGACCACAATTCTACCTTTGGCATCAATTGCTAATGCATTATTGGAATCCATATAATAGGAAATTAAATCAGTTAATACCTTACCATCACGATCGAAGCTTCTGTCCAAACTTCCATCTTCGTTGTATCGTGCGAGCGCAAATTGAGAATTGGTATCTACCATAGCTTCGCCACTAACCACAATTCTGCCCTTGGCATCAATTGCTAGTGCATGGATGAACTCATCGCGAGAGGTTATAAAATCAGTTAATACCTTACCATCACGATCGAAACGTCTGTCCAAACTTCCATCTTCGCTGTATCGTGCGAGCGCAAATTGATAAGTATTATCTACCATAGCTATGCCGCCGACCACAATTCTATCTTTGGCATCAATTGCTAGTGCATGGATAGCCTCATGCTTAGAGGTTATAAAATCAGTTAATACCTTGCCATCACGATCGAGACGTCTGTCCAAACTTCCATCTTCGCTGTATCGTGCGAGCGCAAATTGATAAGTATTATCTACCTTAGCTTGGCCGCCGACCACAATTCTATCTTTGGCATCAATTGCTAGTGCATGGATGTACTCATGCTTAGAAGTTATAAAATCAGTTAATACTTTGCCATCACGATCGAAGCTTCTGTCCAAACTTCCATCTTCGTTGTATCGTGCGAGCGCAAATTTACTAGTATTATCTACCATAGCTATGCCGCCGACCACAATTCTACCTTTGGCATCAATTGCTAGTGCATGGATGTACTCATACTTAGAAGTTATAAAATCAGTTAATACCTTGCCATCACGATCGAAGCTTCTGTCCAAACTTCCATCTTCGTTGTATCGTGCGAGCGC
>JBNLEI010000185.1:0-16676 GCA_050304855.1 Methylococcaceae bacterium | reverse complement strand
TTGCAGCGCGAAATGAATCGCACGGATCAAGCTTCCGCCAAGTCTAATGCTCAGGCGTGGGGCTGGAAAACGGCTTACAAGGACTGAACGATGCGTATTTTGCTGTTTTGGTTGTTGTTTTCCTCGACCGTTTACGCAACCGGAGCGGACTTGAGCGAAACCGGGTTATGGCGGCAGATTCGCGATGGAGCTGTCGGTTATAGTGCCGTAGTCGGAAGAGAGTCCAATCGGTTAATCCAATCTTCGGGCGCCGATTGGCTTTATTTACGCAATGAATTGATCGCCGGTACCGGCGCCTGGTTTTTGGCTATTACCGTTTTAGCTTTGGCGGCCTTTTATCTGATACGCGGACAAGTGAAATTGTCTCAGCCGAGAAGCGGCGAACTGGTTGAACGTTGGAGCAAAACCGAGCGTTGGCTACATTTTTATACCGCGACGCTGTTTTTGTTATTGGCGTTTAGCGGATTAATTCTGCTCTACGGACGTATTCTTTTGATTGATTCTCTCGGTCATGATGGATTTTCGTTAGTTGCCCAAAGTGCAAAAATTACTCACAATTACACCGGACCGCTGTTTATTGTCGGTTTATTGTTGATGATGATTTTCTGGCTTAAGGATAACTTAATCAACAAAACGGATATTGTCTGGTTTAGGGAATTTGGAGGAATGATCGGAACACGACATCCTTCGGCTGGGCGTATGAATGGAGGCGAGAAAGCTTGGTTCTGGTTGCTGATAGCGGCCGGCTTGACGATCAGCGCAAGCGGTTTGATGCTGGATTTTAGTAATTTCGGTCAGACCCGGTTCTGGCTTCAAGTCAGCCATATTGCGCACAGTATCAGCGCATTTTTGTTGATGGTAGGCGCCCTCGGACATATTTATATAGGTACCATCGGGACAGAAGGCGCTTTGGAAGGCATGATTAACGGATATGTTGATGCCAGTTGGGCGAAGCAACATCACGATCTTTGGTATCAGGCGTTGAAACGCGAGGCTGGCGAAGCCACAGAAAAAACTGAGAATAACAACACGCATTCATAGCATGAGTACACCGTCAAATTTGATAAAAATCCGTTCATCGGGATTGGGTTATTTCATTAACCGCATACAGACATTGTTTGTGTCAATGTTGAGGATTTGGTCGATACCGATCGTATTGATGCTGAGTGTTTGTTCGGGTTTTACCACTTTTTACGGTTTATCGCACTTTATCACGCCTTGGATCGCGTTGGTGATTACCGTTGCCATCCAGTCGATTATCGTTATTTGTTCTCTGGAATTGGCCGGGATTCATTGGAAAGCGAATCGCATGCGATATTTTTCGGTGGTCGCCTCGCTTCTAATTGCTTTGGCGGCATCGATTTCTTTTTCCTATTTCAAATTTTATGAAATTTCAGAACAGGACAGTTTGCATATCAATCGGTTACAACAGATCAGAACCGAGGTAAAACAGTACCTGGATAATGTCTTACAGATCAAAGCAGCGCTGTCCCAGCAACAAAAACAAGAACTGGATAAAGCATCGCGCGATGTTTCTCAAGCCTATTTCGGTACTCATCCCGATATAGCGGAAATGTACAGGAACCAAGTCGGAGAAGGTCCGTTCTGGAAACACTTTAATCAGATTTATCAGGAAAAAAAGCTGAGCGTGGAACAGCAGGAAAAAAATTTCAATGAACTTGACGATAATATTCGCCAATTGCAAAGCAGTCTTGCACAATTGGATGTGGCTGCGGATGTCGAAAAAGCTTATTACGATTTGTTGGCCAATTATCAAAATGTGCAATTGGGTGTTAATCAACTGTCCGGCACTCTGGGTAATCAGCTACCCGACGCACCGATGTTGATGACGTACAAGCAATTTGTTGAAGACGTCAAGCCAACCTTCTCGATGTGGACGGGTTTTTCGGCTTTTGCTTTCGTTTGTGCCGCCATGGTCGATTTCTTTACCGTGCTGTTATCCTACCGTCTCGAATTTACTGCGCCAGGGCCATTAACGATACAAGAGGAAGAGCTCATTTTTGAATGTTTACGTCAGTTTACCGAATTTAGAATCAATGAAAACGATGAATTGGAAATGGTCATCGAAAAAACACCGATAGAGAGAGCACGACGCTATTCCGATTGGTCGCGTATGTTTGCCGTCGGTTTGTTGCTAAGTAGAGGGTTTTTACGCAAAGTCGACGAACGGACGGTGGAGTTCGCTCCCAATCTTTATCCTTTACTGGCCGAAAAAATGGCTGACAAGATTTCAATGTTAAAAGCACAAGCTTTAGCTAAACAAAGAGCCGACTGCAATGAGTAATTCTGGATCAGAGCTGGAACGGTGGTTAGCCGGGGGAGAATTTTTGGCTTCCGGCCAACTGACGAATGAAACCTGGGAACCCGGGTTTGATTTTGACCGTCAGGTCGTTATTTCACGGTTGGGAAATTTTTACCAAAAAGTGTTTTTACGTCCCGATGTTTTCACCAAACGTTTCTATCATGAAATTTATCCACTGCCGATTGAAGAGTGGACCTACCAAGAGCAGATTGATTTGTTCGACGGTTTTTGTCGGATCGACATTGACGTTGAGTTGCGATTTCAGGCAACGCTGACTTATGTGCAGCGTAATATCGAAGTGTTACCGGAATTGAGCCAGCATATTCAACATTCTTTTCAAGGCTTACTAACAGATACCGTGCACAAAGAACTCCAGTCGCTCGATGACGGCCGATGGGTCCAAAAAGGATTACAGGAACTGGAAAAGAAAATCGCTATCGATATCTGTGAACGACTGATGGTGCAAAATATTCAGTCGCAGGCAATCTGCCATTTGAAGGCTGAATTTAAAGACTTTCCTAATGTTAAGCCCGGAAAAGATAGTGTTTACCTCTATGTCCTGAAACAAAATCACGAACTCACTGAACAGAAAAACAAAACTTTTTTTCAACAACAACAAATTTTAAAAGAACAGAAATTATTGCATAAACGACAGGAGTTGGAGCATTTGCAAAAATTTGCCGAAGTCGAACGGCAAAGACGTGCTCAAGAAGCCGAGAATCGTTTGATTTTATTACAAGATGAAGAACATCAATTATCCGCGCGGTTAGTCGTCGAAAAACGAATGCAGGCGGAAACAATCAAACACCAGCAAGAGTTAAAGGAGATGGAAATGGATGCCGAACTTCAGACGCAGCAGAATTATAACGTCCGACAGCGGCAAATGGAGCGGCAAAATTTATCCGATAAGCTGGAGCATCAATCTATTGTTGAAGAGAAAAAGCTACAAGCCGATATTTCTCGTCGTGAGAAACAATTACTCCACCAAAGCGAAATCCATGACAGTAAAACCCGGGCGGAAATTGAACGTTACGAGAAGCAGCAGGAAACTTGGCGGCAGGCAAAACTCAGAATCCATGAACAACAGTTGGCACTTAAAAAAAGACAAAAGGAATTGGAATACGAGGCCGAACAGGAATACAAGCGTAAACAGCAAGAAACCAAGAAGAACCAGATAGTGATGCCTTTTCAAAAGCTGGAGAAGTTTGAAGATGCAGAAAAGGTGAAGAGAAAAAGCGAAGCGTTGCGAAATGAAATTGAGCTTTCCTTACTTGAAAAACAGCGATTGGATCTGGAAATGGCCATCAAAGAGGCGCAGAAGAACCGCGCGTCGGATAACGAACCAATCTAATTATGATTCCCTTGAAAAAGGGCCAGCAAATTTTAGAGAACATAATAAATGGATCAGTTACAAGCCTTAGGTTTTGATAAACAGCCACGAGATGAAGCCGCGGAAAGGCGCAAATTACATCTATATATCAACCTCAAATTGGCTTCCTGCGGTCAGCCGACCTGTGTCAGCGAAGATTCCGCTGAATTTATGGAAACGGCCAACGATTTGCTGCTGAGTTATCTGGAGAAGAGCCGTCAGCTTTCCACCACCAGTTATTATCCTGCGGACGAACGTATTCAAAACTTCCTGAACGATTATTTTGCCGACCTCGGTTTGGATGACCTTCCCTCGTTGCCGACAATTACTTTCGAATTGGACCGACACGGAGTGGCTAGAGAAATGTCACTGCCGCTAGGTGAAGATGAGTTTCGTTCCGAGATCGTATCCAGCTATCGGGTAAAGCAAGGTGTGCTGCACAATCCAGCCAGCGATCGAAGAACCACGAAAGGTTCTTTTCACATCGCCGCAGGCGGTTTGCCCGTACCTGGAGACAAAAAGGAGGTCCCGAAAAAAACATTCGCCATTATGCTTCAGCATGCTGTTAGTCCTCCGGAAAATCTGTTAGTGATACCTTTCACCGCCAATCAACCGGAATCGGCTCGTATGTTTGCTTCACTGCTGTTGCGTCCGATCGTCTGTCCGGCTATCCCGGGAATAGAACCCGAAAAGTCGATGGAGATACGTTTTTTTGCGCCAGGCAATCTGGTTAGCAACCTGGATTTCGTCGAGAGCATCTTCGGCAACGGCGGTAATCCGGCGTTACCCGAATTCGATGCAGCCCTTGATGTGGATCACTGGACCGGTCATACAGGATGTGTCATTTTGGCGCCGCATTTGACCAAGTTGACTAAACAGGAAGTGGGTTTGCCACAATGGGATGAGGCAACCGAACGACAAAGGAAAGACGGTATGTGTTGGAAAAGTCCCGATGATCTATACAATGACGGGCAGGCATTCAAAATAACCGCCCGCGACCGCAGTGGCGTTATCGTCACGCTTCTGGCGGATAATTATTACGGATATTGTAAAAAAGAAATCAAAACACAGATCAGTTATGCCGCTAATCTTTATGGTATGGCCGAAGAGGAACATGCGGGCGGCGCTTTAGCTTTTCAACGTTACAACCATGGCGATGAGTTTGGTGTTAGCAGTCAGACTCGCGAGCCCGGCTATAATTTCGACGAAATGGTGTCCCGATACGGTGAAATCATGGATATACGGCCGGAAGGCTATGCCGTAGATAAGCGTTTTCCCGAGATCATTTATGTTCAACAGGATTTGCGTATGAATTTGAATGCGCAGACTATCAGTTGGCGGAAAAAGTTAAAAACTCAAACCATTAGGCTGCAGCCCGGGAAAATTTATATTCAGCCCAACGGTTATAAAATCGAAATGCAAAAACACCCGGGCGCTCCGTCCTGGCGCTTGGTTGGAACGGCGGCAGAGGGAACTCTTTGCCATAAACCTTGCACGGTGTCGGGAGGCGGTAAATCGGAAATCTCCAAATCCATTGAAGACGCCGTAATTTTCGGTCCATTGTTTGTGGACGACTTAAAAGAGGATTTGGATAAGGTTCAGGAGATTTTCGACAAAGATTATAGCGGACGATTTTTACCCGGATTCGAAGATGAAGACCGTGATCCCACCCGAAAGCCATTGAGTGCGGAACGTAGTCTGGGATCGGTCATCAAATTACTGACACCGTCTCCCAGCCATATACCGGAATACAATCAATGGTTGCGGTCAATTCCACCCAGTATCTTGGCTTTGGTTTTTTTGATCAAACGTTTTTACCGGTCAGAATGGGGCGATAATTGGCGCAGCAATCTCTCCGTCGATGTGATCGATGGCGCCCCGGGACATGAATTGAAACTCGGTGACCGTAAAATCGTGGCCACTTATTTGCGGGTCGGTTTCGATCTGAGCGGAAATTGGCGGACATTCAAAGTCCGTCAGGATTACTTGGCAGCGGAAAAAGTTCAAATGGAGGACGATATCACGGCTTCGGCTGTAGTACCTGCATCCGCTATCGCCGACTATGTCGCGACGCCAGCTGAATATGAAAGCGTTAAATTGTTACAAAACTGCGAGTACCGGCTATTTCAACGTCCCGATGATGCCATCATTCCCGGCTACGACAAACAAACCGAACTTAATATGTCCGAGCCGGGCGTTTTTATGGCCAACTACGAACCGCTCAACCATGAAAAACTTTCGGCTGTGGTTGAAAACGTGCTCACGTTCTCCCAATTTACCGCACCGATGCGCAAGCTGTTGACTAAAGCTTATCAACAGAACAAAGGCTATGTCGTGTCATCGGCTCATCCACGATTAGTCGACGGCTTGCCGTCAAAAAATCCGCGGTATTTGGAAACGCGAGCCGATCTTGTCAATCCGGTACGTAAGTACGTTGCCGAAATAGGCGCCCGTTTTCACCGGAAAATACCGCTCGATAAACCGGTATGCCATCCGGTCAACGCGGTACTGACAGGCCGTCGAAACAACCCCCCAGAACCGGGAATCCGCTCTCTTGCAGTTTATAATCCGATTCATTATCAGGAATTGCCCGAATTGTTTATGGATTTTGTCTGCTCTTTGACAGGTAAGTCCCCATCAACGACGGGTGCTGGCAGCGAAGGGGCATTAACCAAGGGTCCCTTTAATGCGTTAAGAGCAACGGCTGATCTAAATAATACGTTGGTATCTTATATTTTAACCGGCTATCCTGGTTTCTCCAGTTCAGCTGGTTATATCGGTCCTAATATGCGGGTTGACCACGATATCAGTTTACTGATTCCGGAAATCTGGGCGCGATTAAAACACGAAGAGCGTCAACCCCGCTATCTGATTGAACATAAATTTATCGAACCGTTAACGGATTTCGACTATAACGGCGAAAAAGTCTTGGCCAGCCGCTTGGGTTACCGGATTACCAGTCGTTTTGTTCATGGTTTAATGGGTAAGGTTTTCGATAACCCTAGTTCTGTGTTTACCGAGGAAATACTCAAACCCGAAGTCCAGGATATGGATGTTTTCGTTGATGGCATTAACAACATCGTCGAGACGCAACAGCGCGTAGCGCAACAATATCTGGAAGACGGTAGCGTTGACGACGCGTGTCCGCCGCTTTATGCACTTTTGCATATAATGGCCAACGGAAATTATCAGGGGAAAGACGCCCACCATCCGGAAATACGCAATATGTTCACCCGCGAATATTTATTGGCTTCCGACTGGTACCGTGAGCGACTTGAAATCAAACAACGCAAAGACGTTGCGCTTTGGCAACGCCATGCGGACTATCTGGTTAGATTCCTGGAAGAAACCAGCCATCAGAAAACGGCAGAGAAAATGGATATCGAGCGGCGATTAAAGATAGCGGAGGAAAAGCTCCAATGGTTTAATCGGCCTCAATATCTTGATAGTTTGGTAGGCACGATCGGAGTCGATCCGTTGGCCCCTCCCGGAGAGAGGGGATAGTGACGCTTGTTTAATAAAGATGAATGAGGAATGATTGGGCGGATTAGGCCACTTCCTTGTGACCGCGCGTTTAATTTTTAAGTTTTGAAGCTTCCAACAGTTTTCCGTAACTGATCGGCTAGAGCCAATAACTCCTTGCAAGCATCAGAGGTGTTTTTGGCTCCAGTCGCGGTCTCTTCCGAGACAGCACTTATGTTGTTGATATTTCGGTTGATTTCTTCCGCAACCGCAGTTTGTTCCTCTGCCGCGCTGGCGATTTGATTGTTCATATCAGTAATGGTGTCGATGCGTTGACTGATATTGGTAATCGATTCTCCGGCAGAAGCAGCTTGTTTGACACTGTTCGCCGCTTGTTTACGCCCGTTTTCCATGACGGCAACCGCTTGTTTCGCCCGTCCTTGCAACCGCTCAATGGTTTGCTGAATTTCCTGCGTCGAGTTCTGCGTGCGGCTCGCCAAAGTTCTGACTTCATCCGCAACCACGGCAAATCCGCGGCCTTGCTCGCCGGCCCTGGCCGCTTCAATTGCCGCATTCAGTGCCAACAAATTCGTTTGTTCGGCTATGCCTTGGATAACGCCGAGTACCTCACCAATGCTGTTGCTGTCGTTTTCCAATTCATGAATAACGTTGGCAGCATTCTCGACCTCGGATGCCAGATTGTTAATGCCTCCCACAGCTTCGTTAACGATATTTTTCCCTGATAGCGCTTCTTCGTCAGCGACGGCCGCTGCGTTGGAGGCGTTAACCGCATTTCGAGCCACTTCCTGGACGGTAGCGGTCATTTCCTCCATCGCTGTTGCTACTTGTGTGGTTTCCTCCAGTTGGCGAGCAACCCCCGACTCGGTAGTTTGAGTAATGCCCGCCAGTTGATGAGAAGCTGTCGCTAGTTTTTCACTGGTATAGGTGATTTCGTCGATTGTTTTCGCAATTTTCTTGACGAAGGAGTTGAAACTGCTGGCAACCCAGGCAAACTCCGATTTACCTTCGGCTTTCAAGCGAGCCCGCAGATTTCCTTCACCACTGCTGATATCCTGCAGACTCATTGCCAACTGTGTCAAAGGTGAAATGATAATTTTGTTCATGACGAAATAGCCGGTAGAACCGATGATTATTAACGTCAAAACCATAAATCCGATCGCGGATAAAACATTCTTTTTAACTTCTTCGGCGCCCGGTCCGAAAGGCGTAATGATTTCAAAGGCGCCGTGAAGATCGCCTGCACGTTTATTTTCCATCGGGTAGCCGAGAACATCGTTACCCACGTTGTTGTTCCAAAGAGCAGCTGAGGTAGCAGGGTTGCCGTGACATAATTCACATTGTTTGGCCAATTTTACCGGTCTGAAATAACGGGCTTCGTATTTGTCTTCATCGATATAAACATATTCTGTAGCAGTAGGATTGCTTTGAAAATAAGATAAAACCTTACGTTCGATTTCATCGGCTTCATTTTTCGGGTTTCTAGCGTTGACCCGGGGAGCCTTAAATTGGAAATCGCCTTGTTCGGCTTTTTTCTGAATCACGTCCCAAGCATTGGCGATCGGTACGGTATCCAATACGATTTCTCGAGCTTCTGGAGAACTTTTGCCTTTGATCAATTGATTCAGTAGATCGGTTGAAAAAACACCTTTGTCCCATTTGCCGATCACATGGTTACGAACCGATTCTGAAACCAGCATCAATTGTTTGGCCGAATGGACCTTGTTATCGATCAATTGCTGTTTTTGAGCGTTTGCATACAGAACAAGGAGTCCGATACCAATGACAGTAAGCACAGTCATGGTAATCGCTACGACTTTGACTCCAACAGAGTGCCAGTTCATCATCAGCATGTTTTTTTCTCCGGGCTTTTTTTGTTATTTTGGATAGGAAATGGATCTATTTTTTGAGCATTATCTTTAATAATAAAGATATAATAATCAATATTGTAGTCTTTAACTGTAAAATTGTTAGCGGCACTGTCATTTAAAACTTTATCGATATGAAAAAAATCAGAGTTCTATTCGTTTGTATGGGGAATATATGTCGTTCTCCCAGTGCTCAAGGAGTTTTTCAAGCGCTACTGAAAGAAAAAAAGGTAGAGGATCAGTTTGAAATCGATTCGGCAGGAACGCATGCTTACCATGTCAACGAGGCTCCGGATTTGCGAGCTCAAAAAGCAGCTCGCGAAAGAGGAATCGAATTAGGTCATATTCGTGCCAGAAAAGTCATTTACGGAGACTTCGAGGACTTTGATCATATACTGGCGATGGACGATGATAATTATCAGATTTTGATGGAAGCTTGTCCGGACCCGTTCAAACCGAAAATAAAATATTTTTTGGATTTTGCACCTCATTTAGGCGAACGTGAAGTACCCGATCCCTACTACGGTGGCAAATACGGCTTCGAAAGAGTTTTGGATATGGTGGAAGAAGCCTCCGTTGGTTTTTTTAATATGCTACAACAACAAGGTCATCTCTCATGAAAAAGTTTGGATTGCTGTCTGCTTTAATCGTTCTCTGGTTGTCATTTCCTTTTCAAGCATACGCCGAAGACGGTCGTACCATCAGTCATGTTGTGTTGGTATGGCTTAAAGAACCCGGCAATCAAAAAATGCGAAGAGACTTTGTTGCGGCAAGCGAAAAACTGAATTCGTTGCCGGGAATAATCAGTCGTCATGTCGGTATTGTCGTACCCAGCGATAGAGGAATTGTCGATGATACTTTCGACGTCGCGATAACGGTAACCTTAAAAAATCGACAAGCCTTGGAAGCCTATATGCAAAATCCGATTCACAAGAATGTGGTTGAAAAACAACTTAAACCGCTCGTCAATCGTATCGTTGCATACGATTTTATTTCTGAATGAGGTTTGTTTATGGCGATTGTCTCGAATACCATCGGCTATCTGGACGGCGACACGCTCCTGGAAGGTTTTTTTGCCTACGATGACGTCAGCGAAAATAAACGACCAGCCGTGCTAATCTGTCATGCTTGGGGCGGGCGTGACGAATTTGTGGAGAATAAGGCAAAAAAGTTAGCGGAATTGGGATATCTGGCTTTTGCCGTCGATATGTACGGTAAAGGCGTAAGAGGACAAAATCGAGAAGAAAATGCGTCGCTGATGCAGCCGTTTATCAATGATAGAAGTATGCTGCAACGCCGAATAAATGCGGCGCTCTATGCCGTAAAACTAATGCCTTGGGTTGACGATTCTAAAATTGCCGCCATCGGATTCTGTTTCGGCGGTTTATGTGCGTTGGATTTAGCCAGAAGCGGCGCCGATATCGCCGGAGTTGTTTCATTTCACGGTTTATTGTCCGCACCGGACAATATTTCTGCACCTGTTATCACAGCCAAAGTACTCGTACTACATGGTAACGACGACCCGATGGTGTCGGTCGAGCAATTTAGCGCATTGCGTCAGGAATTGACCGAAGCCGGTGCCGATTGGCAGATTCATCTTTACGGCAATACCATGCATGCTTTTACCAATCCGGTAGCCAACGATCCTGATTTCGGCACGGTTTATCATCCAATAGCAGATCAACGCTCATGGCGGACGATGAAAGATTTTCTGGCTGAAATTTTTGCTACGGTCGAAGATTAACCGTTTATGACGTATCCAAAAAAATTACAGTCAATTTATTCTTCGCACTTTAGAGTGGCTGATCATTTCTCGACAAATTAGCATTGCCCAAACGGGATTTCAAATTTCGACGAAATATTATTAATTTTGGTATAATCCTAAAATTTTTAGGGCCTTATTAGTCTAACGATAGTGCAAGGAATTCAGTTTCTTAAATTAGACAGTTTATAAGGAAATCATGCCGAACAGATTAAACTCGGCGGCACTGGATATCACGGATCAATGACAGACTTCGCTAAAGAAATTATTCCCGTTAATCTCGAAGACGAGATGAAACAATCTTATCTCGATTACGCAATGAGCGTTATTGTGGGTCGAGCGCTTCCGGATGTTAGAGACGGTCTGAAACCGGTTCACCGCCGCGTGCTTTACGCGATGAGCGTACTCGGTAACGATTGGAACAAACCTTATAAAAAATCGGCTCGCGTTGTCGGTGATGTCATCGGTAAATATCATCCGCATGGGGATACGGCGGTATATGACACCATCGTCCGTATGGCCCAGCCGTTCTCCCTACGCTATATGTTAATCGATGGTCAAGGAAATTTCGGTTCTGTCGATGGCGATTCTCCTGCCGCCATGCGATATACCGAAGTCCGTATGGCCAAAATCTCGCATGAGTTATTGGCCGATTTGGACAAAGAAACCGTTGATTTCGTCTCCAACTACGATGAATCTGAGACTGAGCCGACAGTATTGCCAACCCGGGTTCCTGCCCTGTTAGTGAACGGTTCCTCTGGTATCGCAGTAGGGATGGCAACTAACATCCCGCCGCATAATTTGACAGAAATCATTGCCGGTTGTCTGGCGCTAATAGACAACGCGGAAATCGGCGTCGCCGAATTGATGGATATTATTCCAGGTCCGGATTTCCCGACAGCCGGCATTATTAACGGTGCGTCAGGTATCTACGAAGCCTATACTACCGGACGGGGCAGGATTTATTTGCGGGCTCGTTGCCATTTCGAAGATATCGGCGAGAGTGGACGCCAAGCCATCGTCACAACGGAATTACCTTATCAAGTAAACAAGGCGCGGTTGCTGGAAAAAATCGCCGAGATGGTCAAGGAAGGTAAATTAGAAGGTATTTCAGGCTTGCGCGACGAATCTGATAAAGACGGGATGCGCATGGTCATTGAACTCCGCCGAGGTGAAGTACCGGAAGTCGTATTGAATAATCTGTACAAGCAGACGCAGTTGCAAACGGTATTCGGCATTAATATGGTTGCGCTGCATAACGGCAGACCGCATTGCATGAATCTGAAAGAAATTCTTAATGCGTTTGTTAATCACCGCCGTGAAATCGTCACCCGCAGGACGATCTACAATTTGCGTAAAGCCAGAGAAAGAGCGCATATTTTGGAGGGGTTGGCGATAGCTCTGGCCAATATCGATGAAATGATCGAATTGATCAAGTCTTCACAAAACCCGGCTGAGGCCAAAGCAGGATTGTTGTCCAGGACTTGGAATGCAGGAATGGTGACATCTCTGTTGGAAAGGGCTGATGCAGACCGATCTAGACCGGAAGACCTGCCACCGGAATTTGGTTTGGCCGGAGACGTTTACCGACTTTCCGAGGCCCAAGCCCAAGCTATTCTCGATTTACGTTTACACCGTTTGACCGGCCTGGAACAGGATAAAATCGTCAATGAATATAAGGAATTATTGAAGTTGATCGACGAATATCTGGAAATTCTAGGTAGTGACGAAAGACTAATGACAGTTATCAAGGAAGAACTGGAGGAAATTAAAGAACAATACGGCGACGAAAGACGAACTGAGATCGTTAAGGATTATTTGAATCTGACGGCGGAAGACCTGATTACCGAAGAGGATATGGTGGTAACCATGTCGCACGAAGGCTATGTCAAGTCGCAACCGCTTACCGATTACAAAGCCCAACGACGGGGCGGTCGAGGCAAATCGGCAACGGCAACCAAAGAAGAGGACTTTATCGATAAACTGGTTATTGCTAACACGCATGACACTATTTTGTGTTTTTCGTCGCTCGGTAAAGTTTATTGGCTAAAAGTCTTTAACCTACCTGTAGCCAGCAGGGCGTCTCGCGGAAAACCGTTTGTCAATTTATTACCGTTGGAATCCGGCGAGAAAATCAATGCCATGTTGACGGTACGTGAATATAGTGAAGACAAGTATGTTTTTATGGCGACGGCATCGGGAACCGTTAAGAAAACACCATTAAAGGAATTTGAACGCCAGCGCAGTAACGGTAAAATTGCGATCGATTTGCGCGACAACGATACCTTGGTCGGCGTTGATATTACCGACGGCCACCAAAATGTCTTGTTATTCAGCAGTGCCGGCAAAGCAGTTTGTTTCAACGAACAGGACGTGCGTTCGATGGGGCGTACTGCCGCGGGTGTGCGCGGTATCAAATTACAAAAAGGGCAAAGAGTTATTTCTTTAATTATCGCAACCGAAGGAATGGTGCTGAACATTACCGAAAACGGGTATGGTAAAAGAACCCGATTAGAAGAATTTACCTGCCACAAGCGGGGAGGGCAGGGATTGATTGCGATCCAGACTTCGGAACGTAACGGCGCTGTGGTCGGAGCTGTTTTGGTAAACGACAACGATGAAATCATGCTGATCACCGATGGCGGCACCCTGGTTCGCACACGGGTTAATGAAATTTCCGTCGTTGGCCGGAACACTCAAGGAGTCACCGTAATCCGGTTAGACAGCAATGAAAAAGTAGTCGGTGTCGATCGTATAGAAGGTTTACCCGAAGATGACGAGTCTCAATCTGAAGAAACTGACAATAGTGGAGAACAAGAATAATGTCGCGGATTTATAATTTTAGCGCGGGTCCTTCGACCTTACCGGAAGCGGTTTTGCTGAAAGCTCAGCAAGAAATGCTGGATTGGCAGGGCAGCGGTATGTCGGTAATGGAGATGAGTCATCGCGGTAAACATTTTATGGCGATTGCCGAAGCCTTGCTGCAGGACTTGCGTGAACTTATGGAAATTCCTGACAATTACAAAATCGCTCTGTTACAGGGAGGCGCGACAGCCCAGTTTTCGTTTATTCCTTTAAATATCCTAAACGGTAAAAATAAAGCCTGCTATGTTAATACCGGTGCTTGGTCGACCAAGGCAATCAAAGATGCCGGAAGGTATTGTCAAGTCGTTTTGTCCGCCAGTTCGGAACAAACTCATTTTACAACGATTCCCGAAAGAGACAGTTGGGTGATCGATCCTGAGGCCGGCTATTTGCATTACACGTCGAACGAGACTATCCATGGAGTCGAGTTTTCCGATATTCCGGCTGCTGGAAACTTGCCATTGGTTTCCGATATGTCTTCAAATATTCTCTCGAGAAAGTTCGACGTCAGTAAGTTTGGCTTGATTTATGCCGGCGCGCAAAAAAATATGGGCCCCTCCGGTGTTACCGTCGTGATTGTTCGCGACGACTTGATCGGACATGCCGCCCCTTCGGTGCCGCCAGTTTTCGATTATCAGCAACAGATTAATAACGATTCGATGCTCAATACCCCGGCCACTTACAATTGGTATTTATTGGGGTTGGTATTGCAATGGTTAAAACAGCAAGGCGGCATTGCAGCAATCGAACAGCAGAATATAAGAAAATCGGAAAAACTTTATCAGGCGATCGATCAATCGGCGCTATACAGCAACCCGGTCGCCAAAGAATGCCGTTCGCGTATGAATGTTCCGTTCGTGCTGGCCGACAGTGCATTGGACAAGGACTTTTTGGCTCTGGCCGAACAAAACGGATTAAGTTCTCTAAAAGGACACCGTTCTGTCGGCGGTATGCGAGCCAGTATTTACAACGCTATGCCGGAATCCGGTGTCGATGCACTGATTGAGTTTATGTCCGAATTTGAAAGGACCCATTAATTCACCGAAATCATGACGGCTATTATTCCACTTTCAGAATTACGCGAAAAAATCGACGCGATTGATCAGCGGATTCTCGAACTGATCAATCAACGGGCTGATTGTGCGATGGAAGTTGCTAAAACTAAAATCGCCGAAGGTGAGACCGGCACATTTTACCGCCCCGATCGCGAGGCTTTAGTTTTGCGTCGAATCAAGGAAATGAATCCAGGTCCTTTAACCGATGAGACGGCCGTGCGTTTTTTTCGCGAGTTGATGTCAGCCTGCTTGGCTTTGGAAAAACCTTTGGAAGTCGCCTTTCTGGGACCGGAAGGGACCTTCACTCAACAAGCTACTTTTAAGCATTTCGGCCATGCCGTCAAAGATATTCCGGTTCCTACCATCAACGATATTTTTAACGCTGTAGAAAACGGACATTGCCAATTCGGGGTTGTGCCGGTGGAAAATTCCACTGAAGGCGTTGTGGCGCATACCCTGGACAGATTCATGACCTCCTCGCTGCAAATCTGCGGCGAAGTGGAAATTCGTGTTCATCAAAATCTGATTGGCAAAATGGATAGCCTTAAACAAATCACCGAAGTGTTCTCCCATCAGCAATCTTTGGCTCAATGCAGACAGTGGTTGAACACACATTTGCCTGGTGTTGAGTGCACTGGGGTCAGCAGTAATGCGGAAGCTGCGCGTTTGGCATCGCAAAGCGACAGTAAAGCAGCAATTGCCGGTGCCGTAGCCGCTGAATTGTACAATCTGCGCATCATCGAAAAAAATATTGAAGATGATACCAATAATACGACGCGTTTTATTATCATCGGCCGTCAGCTGCCGGCTTCAACCGGCAAGGATAAAACGTCCATTTTGGTATCGACAGGCAATCAACCCGGAGCACTCCATAAAATTCTTGGCCCTTTCGCCGAATACGACATCAGCCTAGCTCATATCGAATCGCGTCCATCACGTCAAGGATTATGGGATTATGTGTTTTTTATCGACCTTAACGGCCACCGCGATGACGAAAAAGTGGCGAAGGCCTTTAAGGCTCTAAAAAATAATGTCCATATGCTCAAAATATTGGGCTCCTATCCTAAAGCCGTTATATAGATTTTATCAATGACTACATCCCCCACAATCAGCGAATTAGCAGTCCCGGGAGTTAGAAGTCTGGTCCCGTATGTTCCTGGTAAACCGATTGAAGAATTGGAACGCGAACTTGGAATTTCCAATATCGTTAAATTAGCCTCCAACGAAAATCCGCTCGGGACCAATCCCAAAGTAGCCGCAGCCATTCACGCGACGCTCCCGGAATTGATTCGGTATCCCGACGGTAACGGTTTTAGACTCAAAACCGTACTGTCGGAAAAGTTAGGTATTTCTTCACAACAAATTACGCTCGGTAACGGGTCTAACGAAATTCTCGAATTGGTGGCTAGAACTTTTTTAAGTCCCGATCTTGACGTTGTTTTTTCGCAGCATGCTTTCGCGGTTTATCCGATAGTGACACAAGCGGTCGGCGCCTCGGCAAAAATCGCGCCCGCTATTAATTACGGCCATGATCTGGCGGCCATGCTGGCTTTGATTGACGAAAATACCCGACTGGTTTTTATTGCCAATCCGAATAATCCGACGGGAACGTTTTTGGGGCGAAATGAGCTGGAAAATTTTCTCATGGCTTTGCCAGCCTCGGTCATTTGTGTTTTGGACGAAGCCTACTATGAATATGTTTCCCCGGAACTACGAAGCGACTCAATCAGCTGGTTAAACCAATATCCTAATTTGATTATTACCCGGACATTTTCCAAGGCTTACGGGCTGGCAGGTTTGCGTATCGGTTATAGTTTGAGTTCTCCGGAAATTGCCAACTTACTAAATAGAGTCAGGCAACCTTTTAATAACAACATGCTGGCTTTGACGGCTGCGGAAACCGCTTTGGCCGATCATGAATACCTTGAAAAAACCATAGCCGCCAATGACGCCG
>JBNLEI010000184.1:0-2243 GCA_050304855.1 Methylococcaceae bacterium | reverse complement strand
ATAGGTTTGTCTTATGCGATTGCAGTATTCGGTTCGTACACGGCATTAAACCTCGCTGTACATATACCGAATGCCACAGGGCGGATGGTTTTCTGGTGGTTGGCGGGAGCAGCCATCGCATTGGGAGGAGGGGCCATCTGGTCGATGCATTTTATTGGAATGCTGGCGTACAACATGCCAATGGATGTGGATTACGATCCGCTGTTGACTGTTGCTTCTCTTCTGACGGCGATAGTCCTGGTTGGGATTGGTTTATTGATCGTTGGTCGTGGCGGGGCTAATATCTCCAAGCTGATTTTAGCCGGAATCATAGCCGGATCGGGCGTTGTTGCAATGCATTATACCGGTATGGCGGCAATGATTATGAAAGCCGATACGATTTATGATATGAGTATCGTCGGAATATCAGTCTTGATCGCTGTGGTCGCTTCCATAGCCGCACTATGGCTGGCATTTAATCTGCGAGGCAAACTGCAGCAGTTCGGTAGCGCATTCGTCATGGGGATCGCTGTTTGCGGCATGCATTATACCGGTATGGCGGCGGCTACTTTTGTTCCTAATGATGCGGTCGTCGAAGTGAGCAGTTCGTATTTTTCTGCAGAATCTTTGGGAATATTGTTATTCGGTATCGCCGCTATTTTGCTTTCCATGTTGTTATTTGTCACACTGGTTGAGGCCAACAAGGAGCTGGTGGAAGAAGATTATTTAGCTTGATTCGGACTTTGTCGATTTAAACGCTATTTGATAGATTTAGAAATCTTAGGCAACCAGTATAGGGGGCAAGTCTTCTCTATTGAAGGAGGTAGATAAAATCGGTTTCGAAACTGGAAAATTATTGTCATAAAAAAGTAACATTCCACTGATAAAGTGAAAAGATTTAAAAGCTACCGATAAGTTATTATGTCGAAATTGAGCGTTCTGGTTGTTGAAGACGAAGAAGCTATCAGAGAAATGTTGATGATGGTTCTTGAGCAATCGGATTTGCAGGTGACCGCTGTTGAAAATGCCGAAGAAGCTCTAAGAGTGTTGGCTGATCAATTGCCGGATCTGATTTTGTTGGATTGGATGTTGCCCGGCATCAGCGGAGTAGAGCTGGCGCGTAGACTGAAAAAAGACGATATTTACAAGGACTTGCCGATTATTTTATTGACCGCCAGAGGCGAGGAAGAAGATAAAGTTAAAGGTTTGGAAATCGGAGCGGACGATTACATGACCAAACCCTTTTCGCCCAAGGAACTGATTGCTCGCATCAAGGCGGTCATGCGCAGAAGCGGAAAAAACGACGAAAACCGGCAAATTGCCGTAGGGGACCTAGTCTTGGATACAGAACAGCATCGTTTGACGATTGACGGCAAGACATTGGATGTCAGTCCGACCGAATTTCGATTAATGCACTTTTTTATGATGAATCCAAATAAAGTCTATAGCCGAACCCAATTGTTGGACCAGGTTTGGGGTCGTAGCGTCTATATTGAGGAGCGTACCGTGGATGTTCACATCCGCCGCTTGAGAAAAGTCTTGGCGGAATATGACCGGGAAGATATGGTGCAGACGGTCCGGGGCTTTGGCTATCGTTTTTCCATCGCCGGCTAATTAAACATGGGGCGATGGAGACGGGAGATTTATCTCGTTTTGCTGCTGTTTGCGGCGACTTCCGTTCTGAGTTTTTTTATCGGTCGCTTTGTAGAACTCCTGTTAGTGGTGACCGTTTATCTATTGATCAGGCAGACGTTGTCGATCAATGAGCTGGAGCGCTGGCTAAGCCGTGGAGCTGTCGGTGATAATCTCAAAGCCAAGGGCGTTTGGGAAGAAATTTATTATCACCTCTATAAACTTAAAAAGACTGAAAAGCGTCGAAAAAAGAAACTGAGTAAAATGATCGACCAGTTTCGCAAATCGACCGATGCTTTGCCCGATGCGGCGGTCGTCCTTGGTAAGCATGCCGAAATCGAATGGATTAATAAAGCGGCCAGAGAAGTATTGGGGCTGAAAAAATCCGATAAAGGACAGAGAATTCCTAATTTGATTCGTTCGCCGTTATTTAGCCAGTACCTCAAGGCTAACGACTATAGTCAGAAAATCAGTATCGTATCCCCCGTTAACGATAAGCTCATTTTGCAAATTACCCTGGTGTCTTACGGTGCCGGACTAAGATTGCTGATTGCTCAGGATATCACTCATTTAAAAAACATGGAACGCATGCGCAAGGATTTCGTCGCCAATGTTTCCCATGAACTGCGCAC
>JBNLEI010000183.1:0-12508 GCA_050304855.1 Methylococcaceae bacterium | reverse complement strand
AGATTCCGATTACCCTTAACTACAATACCGAATACTGGTTGTTCGCCGAAGCCGATAGCGAAGTTTTCGGTTTTACGATACCGGAACCGAGTCCCTTATTGTTACTCCTCTTCTGCTTGCCCGTTGTGCTGAAGCGGTTCGGCAGAACCGGCCGTATAGAATAGCGTTACCGCGTTTTTCGCTCGACACATGACCTAATCGATCGTTTTTGGAGGCTTTCCATGAACAAGCACGCTGTCCCCTTTGGTTTATGGATTCTGTCTTTTCTGCTCAGTTTGGCGGTCTGGCTGCCGACTACCGCCTCGGCTAAATTTATCGGCGCGGAACGCGTACCATGCTGTGCGGTATGCTGCGGACAAACCGGCTTTGAAACTCCCTGTCTGACCGGCCGTTGCGAGATTTCTGCTTGCGGAGGCGGGAACTGTTCCATTTCTGACACTAAAAGTTCGCTCGATGAATCCCATGCCGTGTTCAATACGTCGGGCGAGGGGCCAAGTTTCGGACTCGCTTTCAAATACACATCGAACAATGCCAACGGCGAAGTCGTTGCTCTAGATACCGTCATGGGTTTCGGCTGGAGCCACTCCTACAACGTTTTTCTATTCACGCAAGGCCGCGACCTGTTCAAAATGGACTCATCCGGAAGAGTGACCAAATATCAGCGCTTAGGACGGCGAGGACCACTCGCCGCATTATCCGGTACCCAACAGGATATTGCCGAGAACCCCGACGGCTCCATCGTCATTACCAACAGACAAGGGGGCACCACCTTTGTTTTTCGGAAAATTCCGGGCAACCCGCTACGGGTTGCTGCCGTCGAACCCTGGATGCTCACCGAGATTACCGATCATAACGGCAATCTGACCCAATTATCCTATCAAGACGGTTTGTTGGCGATGGTGGAAGACGCCTTTGGACGGCAAATCAAATTCGGATACAACACCAGTCGTCAACTGAACACAATCATTGATCCGCTCGGTCGAGTCACTCAGTTACAGTACGGTGGCTATCGCAATCTGACCCGGATTGTCGATCCGCTCGGAAACGCAGTGCACTATACCTACGATGTGCGTCATCAAATCGTGCGCAAGACGGATCAGAACGGCCATTCATGGGCCTATATCTACAATGTGGGCGGCCATCCGATTGCCGTAACCGACCAGGCGGGAAACACGTTGCAAAACTTCTCTAATCCTGATGACTGGGGCACCAATCCTGTCGATTTAGCACTCTACAAATTACGCACCTACCTTCCTTCAGTCACAACGCGTAGCGACGGCCGCAGCAACCCATGGCAATATTTTTATAACACGGACGGCCAAGTCACCCAAAAGATAGCCCCCGACGGCGCCACAACCGCTTATACCTACGATCCGACAACCTTAAACATGGCCAGCATGACCGATGCGAACGGTCATAGAACCGAATACACCTATGACAGCTACGGCAATCTGATCCTGCAGCGCCGCTACCTCGAGTACCCGACCGCCGACCCCAGCAAATACTTCGATACGGCCTATACCTACTACCCGCCAACTATTTTCTCGCGGCCGATCTACGACCGAGTCAGAACGATCACCGCGGCCAATGGTGCAGTCACCCGCTACGAATACGACGCCCAGGGGAACCGCACTCAGGAAACCCGTGATGTCGGTGGCCTGGAACTCCAAACCGATTGGACCTATTACGTCGGTGTACCGGAACCGGGTAACCCCAGTGGCCTACCGGGCTTGCTGAAAACCGAGGAAGTGCATAACGGCGCGATTATTCAGATCACCCAGTATGCATACGATGCCTTCGGCAATCGAAATAAAATGATCGACCCCGAAGGATATGAAACGTTTTATGGCTATGACATACTCGGTAATCGCCTGAATATAACTGATGCCAATGGCCATGAATGGCACTATGTCTACGATGCGCTCGACCGCTTGATTCAAGAAATCGATCCGCTCGGCTTCGCCACCGAATACGACTACGATGGCGTTGGCAACCGTATCGAAATACGCAGACAAGTCGCCAAGGCACCCGACACGTTCCAAACAGCCCGTTACGAATACGATCTGCGCAATCGGCTGACCAAGGAAATCCGCGACCCGGCCGACCTCAACCTGATCACGGGCCACACGTACGACAACAACGACAACCGCCTCACACAGACCGATCCGCGCGGTAAAACGACCGAATTCAGCTACGATGCGCAAAATCGCCTTATCCAAGTCAAAGATGCACTGACTAATATTAGTCAGACCCAATATGATCCGGTCGGTAATCCCATTCAAGAAACCGACGCCAACGGCCATGTATCCTGCAGCCAATACGATGCGCTCAACCGTCTGACCGTGCAGATCCGCAAGATGGGTCCGACCTCCTGTGCGCTGACGGCAGCGGATGACCTCGTTACTCGGCACTTCTACGATACCGGCGACACGATGGTCTGTCACGCAGGCCCCGGTGCGCCGTCTTGTTCCGGTCCCACCCCCGGCAGCAGCAACATCGCCCATACCATCGACCCGGAAGGCAAGCATAGCTATTTTAAATACGACAAAGTCGACCGCCGCTGGATCACCCTTCGCAAGGTTATCGACAGTGCTGATGTTTGCGATGGCGACGATTGGTGCGAGTACACCCAATACGATGAAGCGAACAACGTCACCGCCCGTATCGATGCCAACGGCAATCGCACCGATTACGGCTATTTGACCAATAATTGGCTGCACACCGAAACCGTTGACTTGGGCGGCCTAAACCTGACCACGACGACGACCTACGACGGCGTCGGCAATGCCAAAACCGTCACCACCCCGCGCGGCAACGTCCTCGTCAACACTTACGACGACCGCAACCAAGTAGTGATGATTGTCGACAGCATCGGTAAAGTGGCCGAATACCAATACGACGGCATCGGCAACCGCATCGTCGAACGTGACGGCAACCAAGGCGACACCGATCCTCTGACCGACGACCCGGCGCCGGAAACCCGTTACGTCTACGACGCCGTCAACCGGCTCACCGAAGTCATCGACGCGTTGGGTAACAACATGACCAACGCCTATGACAAAGCCGGCAATCTGATCAAAGTCACCGATCGTGAAGACCACGTATCCTGCCACACCTACGACGACATCAACCGCCGCACCCGCACAGCGCAACTGATGGGGGGCAGCAACTGCGCCGTGTTATCAGCGTCCGATCTTTGGACCGACACCGACTATGACGCCGTGGGCAACGTCATCCGGTTGCTCACGGCGAAGCAAAACAGCACCCCCGCAGCCTGCGCCGGTGCCACACCGCCGGACGACTGCGAAATCACGGCTTATCAATACGACCCGGCCGACCGCCTGATGGTGGAAACCTATGCCGACGGCACAACCCGCCAATTCGAATATGACAAGGCCGGCAACCTGACCCAGCGCACCGACCAACTCGGGCAGGTCACCCAATACGGCTACAGCGACCTCTATTATCTCCTGGAAAGGGATTACCAAGACCCCGTCGAGCCTGACGATCACTTCGAATACGACATCGGCGGGCGTATGACCCACGCCGAACGGGGCGGTTGGGCCGTTAACTTCGACGGCTACGATGCCGCCAACCGGCTTTTGCAGACCACCCAAGATGCGATCGGCGCACCGATGGTCATCCAGTACACCTACAACACGGCGACCGGCACTCGCGACATCACCTATCCCGGCAGCCGCCTATGCAATGAACAAATGGACTTGCGCGAACGCCTGGAAGACAGCAACTGCGACAGCTTCAACGTCCACTACGCTTACGACCCTGGCAACCGGGTCGAAACCCGTACCTACAACAACGGCGTGATCGCCAATTACGGCTATAACGCCAACAACTGGATCACCTCGCTGACCCACAGCAACGGCGGCACCGTTCTGGATTTCGGTTACGACTACGACCGCGAAGGCAACAAGCAATTCGAAGAAAAAAACCACGATCCCGCCAAATCCGAAGCCTATGCCTACGACGACGTCTACCGTTTGATCGACTACAAAGTCGGTAATCTCGTCGGTTCCACGGTGCCGGTACCGGTTACCCAGCGTGCTTACGATCTGGACAAAGTAGGCAACTGGGATCAATTTAGCATCGATGGGGTTGCCTATCGCAACACGCCTAATCAAATGAACGAATACGACGATGTCTCCACAGACGATCCGGGCGACATTCCGGACGATTTGGGCATCGCCAACAACTTCAAGGATGACCTAGCCACCCCTGCCGCCGATGGCGAGAACTGGGCACACGACAAAAACGGCAACCGCCGCGAGGACGGCAAGCGCCTCTACCTCTATGACGACGAGAACCGACTGATTCAAGTCATCCGCAAAAGCGACGGCCTGATCAGCGCATACGGTTACGACGCCCTCAGCCGGCGCGTGAGCAAAACCGTCGGTGTCGGCGGTCCAGCGCCGGTGACGACCCGCTATGCTTACGATGACGCCCGCATCGTCGAAGAGCAGGACGGCAGTGCGGTCACCCAGGCAACCTACGTCTACGGCAACTACATAGACGAAGTGCTGAACATGCAACGCGGCGGCACCGACTACTATTACCACCAAAACGCCTTGTGGTCGGTTGTGGCGGTGACCGACGCCGCGGCTGCGGTTGCCGAACGGTATGACTATACCGACTACGGCTGTCCGTCGGTGACAGCCAGCGTGATCGGCAACCCCTGGCGTTTCACCGGTCGGCAGTGGGACGCGGAATCTGAAATCTATTTCTACCGTGCCCGTTATTATGATTGCGAAGCCGGCAGATTTTTACAGAGGGATCCGCTGGGGTATGTGGATGGTTTGAATTTGTATGAGTACGTGTCTAGTCAACCTCAAATTGCGGTTGATCCATTTGGGTTATCAGATCTTTTCAAAGACTTTGCAATGAATTTGCGAAACCATAACATTAAGATTCGAATTGACCTAGGGGAGGATGAGTGCGAGCCGAAAATTGTACACTGCTCCTACTCGGGCGAATTTTCAACCAAGAAACCGTTAACTAATCGCTTCCGTATTGCTTATAAAGTAGTTCCTCGAAAAGAAGGTCATAGGCGATGGAATGAGGTGAATTATACCTGGGGAGATTTAACATATGATCCAAGACCAGTGGAAGAAGCTATTTTTTTGAAGTACGATCGAAAAAGAGAAAAGTGCTCACCATCAACAAAAAGGACAGGCAAGTTCACATATAAATGGGTTATAGATTTTCGCTCTTTTATAGAACTTAGCCAAAGAAAGCTTTTGCAGACAACGGGAAAAATAGTTGCTGGTGTTGGCGGTTACACGGTGTTTCCAATTGCCAAAGTTCAACAGGAAAATTGGACAGAAAAAACTAGGGCTTTAAGTCACGAAGGGACTTGTTGCTGCTTCGATAAAACTGGTGTTGATAGTTTGGATCAAAAGTTAAAATGTAGCCAGAGTGTGAAGGATTAGTAGCGCTACTAAGTTAATCGCAATAGAGAAACGTGTTATTCATGTGGAAAGTTTGTATTGAATGGTGGATGAAACTTGCGTACGTCGTACGTTGGATTATCGAAGCCTAATTCATCATTTTGTCTACGATGCAAAGGATAGTTTTATGGTGGAATGTGTTTCAGTTTTTCGTTCTGCGATCGCAACATGCCTTGGATAACCGATGGAATATAGACTAAACGTTAAAAAAATTATCGCTGTTTTAGTATTAACGATGGATGTTAATGTTATGGAGCATTAGCTAATGCGGACATGAGAGTTTGATCTTGAATCTTATTGATCTTTTCAGGACTCGGTTCAGAATGATGGAATATCTATATATGCGCTAGGGAAAGCGTTGTTGAATCAGATGGATTCGTAACTAATCCCTTGCAAAGCGAGTGGGTCGTTTTATACCTACTTAACAATTTCTATTTTGACTTTGCACCTTTCAGAAAGGTCTTATTCATATGAACTATCTACAAGAAAAATTGGGATCATGGCAGATTAGCGGTGGGTCGGATTGCGGAAAAATCGGCTTTCGTCTTTTTTTTCCCAGTGAAGGAAACGGATTATCGCACAACATACAATCCATCCAGGTCTGCGGCGATTTTCAGCAAGGATTGGGGCAACCTGAAAATTGGAATCCAGCGACGGCCCCTCAGTTGACAAGAAGCGACCATGTTGAGGGGGAAATCTGGAGCTACGAAACGCCTCAAGAACTTCACCAAGGTTTTTATCAGTATAAATACTATGTGACTTTCAAAGATCCCAACGAATCTCCTCGCTGGGTCAGCGATCCGTTTGCCCGCTATGGCGGCGAAAAGAATATGAATGCTGCGATCGTTGTCGGCGGAAGCCGGCCGGAAGATAATTTGATCCAGCCATTGGCTGGAGGTCGCAAGCCGTTGCGGGATTTGGTGATCTACGAGTTGATGATTGACGACTTTACTGCGGAGTATAGGGGAGTGAGAGCTCCCTTGGACGCCATTCGCGATAAGGTCGAGTATCTGAAGGGGATAGGCTTTAATGCCATTTTATTCATGCCATGGACTGCGTGGAACGATGAATGGTTCAATTGGGGGTATACGCCTTCGTTGTATTATTCGGTCGCTTATCGCTACGCCAATGATTTGAATAAACCGGCCGAAAAAATATCGTGGTTGAAAAAGCTCATCAGCGCGTGTCACGAACAAGGAATACACGTCATTATGGACGGTGTGTTCAATCATGTTTACAGCGGGTTTCCGTATAAGGTGTTTTATCAACACTACGATCGCGATTGTCCGTATACGGGCAAGTTCTACGGCGAGTTCGAAGGCCTTCAGGATCTCGATTTCGATTATAACTGTACACAGGAACTGATTTGGGACGTTTGCCGTTATTGGATCGACGAATTCAAAATCGACGGGATTCGTTTCGATAATACGGTCAATTTTTATAACAAAGGCGATAATCATGGTTTGCCCCAATTGATGGAAGAGATCGAAAAACAGATGGTGAATTCCGGGGAGCATTATTTCTCAATGACATTAGAACATTTAGAAATGGATGCCGTCGATGTGACCAAATCCACGCGTGCGACGAGCTATTGGGACAATGCGCTGTATGGCCAGTGTTTCGACGGGCTTTGGCATAACCGAATTCAACCGCAATTGCTGGATGTGCTCAACAATAACCGTTTTTTGCAAGGTAGCGGTAAGGTTCCGACCGTTTATTTAAGCAACCACGATCATTCGCACGTCAACTGGCAGGCAGGCGCCAAAGACAACGCCGGCGCTTTGCAATGGTATCGGACTCAGCCTTATTTGATCGCATTGTTGACCGCCCCAGGTACACCGATGGTGCAAAACGGTCAGGAGTTCGCCGAGGATCATTGGATTCCGGAAAACGACCAGGGTAGCGGTCGACGCGTGCAACCGCGGCCTTTACATTGGCGGTACAGTAACGACAAATTCGGTGCTGCGTTACTGGCTATTTATACCCAACTCATTCACATGCGACAACGCTACCCGGTCTTTAGGGCCGACGGCTTTTATCCCGAATACTGGGAGAGCTGGCAGACCCGCTTTAATCCGGAAGGGGTCGGAGTCGATACAGAGAAAAAGCTGGTGGTTTACCGCAGATATCATGTCGATGATCGGGGCGTTTTACAACATGCGGTGATTTGCCTAAATTTTTCCCATCAGAATCATTGGCTGGATCTAACTTTTCCTGAGAGCGGTCAGTGGACGAATCTATTGGGCGACCCGGAATGGACGATTAATGTTCAAAACCGTCGCTTCGGGCTTGAAGTGCCTTCTAACTGGGGGTATATATTCTATAAGGGTTGATTAACGACGAGGGAAAATATCGTGACTGAACTTTTGAAAATTATCACGGAACTGCAGAATACGCCGATACCGGTTATCTTGGTGACAGCCGGTATCGTCTTCCTCTTTTTAGCGTTGAGCGGTGGAATTTCAGGAAAAATCCAAATCCCTCAAGCTCGTCATAAATGGGCTGGGGCTTTGGGTGCTGTGATGTTGTTGTCTGGTCTGATTTTATCGATTCCCGGCGTCTTTCAAGATATAGAACAATTCAATGGAGACAATACCGGGGGTGGCACTAGTGAGCTTCTCGAGGAGAAGCTAGTTCACGGAACGAATGAAGATAGTTCACAAATTTCTGAAGGATTACAACAGAAAGAAACGTTGACGCAAGATCAAGCCAGAGAGAATCAATTACGGCACGAGGAAGAAGTACGCCGACAAGAGGCAGAAAGAGAGCGTCAAGCTCGCGAGGAAGCTCTCAAACAACGCGAATTGGAACAAGCTAGGAATGAACAGTTACGGCGTGAGGAAATGCGGCAACAAGAGGAAGAGAGAGAACGCCAAGCCCGGGAAGAAGCTCTTAGACAGAAGGAGCTTGAGCAGGCCAGACAAGAACAATTAAGGCGCGAGGAAGCAATGCGCAGACTGGAAGCAGAACGAAACCGGCAAGCTGCGATTGAAGAAAGAAAAAGGCAACTAGCCGTGTTGAACGTTGATTTATACGTTTCTGAATTTGAGCTTTTGCCTGCAGTTCCAGTGCAAAAACAACCCATGCAGGTAAGGATTGGCATTTATAACCAGGGTAATAAAGCCTCCGGACCTTTAAGAGTAGAGTGGTGGGCTGGTAAAAACTTTCCTAAACCGGAGCGTGTTTGGCATATTAAAACTATTGCCGCAAGAGGAGGGAGAGTGCTAACCCATAACTACGCGGGCTATAAAAGCTGGTATAGCCGTTTGACAACTCGAGTCGTGATCGACCCCTCTAACACGAGCAGAGATAGTAGTCCGGAGAATAATGTATTTGAAACCACGATTCAGGTTAGAAAACCTTAAAAATTATTCCCCGTGACATGGTTATTAACCTTAATTATCGAACTATTAGAATTTACCTTGCATAAACAAACAAAATCTCTCATTCCCAGTTAGGGACCCCGGCGTATGACCGGACGAGACGAAAAACGCGGTTGGACCAATTCGGTTTCGGAGAGTTCGCGGCCAGGGGACGCTGGTAGACGTGCCGGTTCTACTTCACTTTCTCTACTTGCTCGTTCACGACGGATCGCTGCCAACGATTCCGTTATGGCTTCACCAAAGAGTTGCCAAGCCGCTTGATTGGCCTGTTGTGAGTATCGCTGGGCGGATTCCATAGCAAAATTCAGAATCTGATGGGCCTGTCCGTATCGCTCCGCTGCGCCGCGCAATGTTCCGGAGAGTCGTAATAGCGATTGGTGCATTGCGACGAAAGAAGCGCTTCCGGCCGTAGATCCTACTTGTGGTGCTTGCGCCAATTGCAAGAACATGTCGCTGGTCTCTCGTAAAGAGCGTGCTTGCTCAGTTAATCCGCTTGTCAGACGGTGATATTCACTAACGATTGAATCAAGGGAAACGGAAAAATCATAGAGCTCATTATCTATCGAAAATAAGGTATCGGAATCGCGACCCGCTTCCGCGTCGCTGATCAACGAGACAGTTTGGAGATGGAAGCTCGCTCCTGGGTCTATATTTTGTGCTCCCTCCAACGCTTCTTGAGCTTGCGAGTTGATGCGAGTCGCTAAACGCTGTTGTTCTCGTAGCGTTGTTCCGGCACTCATCATTTGACTGACATCCGATACTGCACTGATATAACCAAGAAGATTAACCAACGAAGAGAAAGCCATTGAATAGACTCCGATTCGCGTGCTTAAGGCTTGGCGTGCGCGGGTGGTTCGTTCAAGTTCGCCGATCAATGACTCCCTACGCATGGCTAAGCCGTGAAGACTGCCCCCCGAGCCTCCGCCGCCATGCGTTGGAAAGATTCTGACGGTTCTCAGCTCCAGAGGTATGCTCGGGTGTCGGCGTCGGGTACGCAAAGCGGTTGTGCCTCTGACATAGGTTCCGGGATCGGAAATAGAACGTCTAGTGACTTCGAAAACTTCAACATTGCTCGGATTTAATCCTAGATCGGCCGCCAGTCCCTGAATCGCTTGACGGCAGGCAGGGCAAGGCGTATCCGAAATGACGATGTACATGCGACCACCGCGGACTTGTGACCTGGTTAAATTGACCATACCGATGGCTTCTTGTTCGGCATGGTTTGCACGCTGCAATGTTAGATGATAACCGGCAAATTCATGACGTTGGCCCCGGTTATCATAAATATGAATGACGGCCACCTGGTCGGATCCGAGTATGCGACGACCGTATCCTAAGCTTTCATTGGTGATTTCCAGTTGGTTGGCCCAATGACCAAATCGAGTTAACAAGGTTGTGCTTTCTTGGTCGGTGATACGCATGAACATGGGGACGCTCGAGTGCTGCGAGATTGGAGCGTTTCGATTCACCACAGTTACTGCCGATGACTGCTGAATAGTATGCGTGAGTTCATGAGCTAAAACGCGGCGGCCGGCATCGGTATTCGGCGAATACTCTCCTGGAGCAAAAAAAATGTTATTGCCGAGCGTGAACGCACGAGCTCCCAGTGCTTGAGCTTGCTCAGCCGATTTTTCGTCCGTATGCACTCGTAGGTGGCCGAGATCGAGATGAAAGCGAGGTTCAAAAAAATGACGGGCCGTGTCATCGAGCGGCCGACCGGGAGAACGTAATATATTCCTCTCAATAGAGGGTTCGATACCCGTATTAGTTTTTCTAGTTTGATAGGATTGAGAATCTTGAGTTTCACCTGAATTTTGATTTTCATCATGCTCCGAACGCATTCCTTCATAAGCCGTGCTTTGAGATTTTGGTTCGGGAAGGCGCATGACTTGGTCGGCCACCCTATCGGCTTCCCGCTCATATCGATCACCCGGTGTACTTACTGTCAGTTTCGACTGAATCCTGGCGTTCGTATTCGATGCCGCTTGGTCGGAATCTAACGTTAAAAAAGTAGGCTCTGCACTTAGATCATTAGTTATGTATTCTTCATTTGGTTGTGACGAAGGCGGGGTTGAGTGGGTTTGGTGGTTTGTTTGGAAAAACGGTTCGGAACGTGTTTTAGAGGCAACAGATCGAATCTGTTGGCTTGGCTTTGGTTTCGGTACAAAGGAGCGCATGGGTTATATCCTCTGTTATTCGGGTTCCAATTACACGGTTTCTTTTTGTAGGGTTTATCCGCTATCTCTTTGGCAAAAGGAGATGCTTCCTGCCACCAGCGTCACCCTATTGATCACTTGAATAATTTTGTATCTGGTAACGATTTTATTATTACTTCATGAATATCTTATACACCAGTTTTTTTTAAAATGGCAATTTTTTTAAAAGCTTTTAAGGTCGAAAACGAGAGCTTATAAATCGTTATGTTGTGTATTTTACTGTTAATCTTAAATAGAATTCTACAATAGCTCACTTATACCTACTGCTTCCTATAAAACAAAACGGATAAGCTACGATTTACGGAGATCGAAATTATCGACATTCTCAAAAAGACGTAGGCGGGGTGAATATAAATTATTTTATCTATGAACCAGAGGTTTATTTAATTGGAAAAACAGTATTTTCTGAGATAAGGCTTCTGAAGATATAGCGGACTATTTTATGATTAGATCAAAAAAACATACCAAAATACTCAGTTGAAATGATATTAAAATAAGCGTATAAGAGACAATAACAACTTAAAATAAAACATTGAATTAATTAAATGTTTTATATGAAAAGCTAATTTTAAAAGCTTTCTATTATGCCTTATTCGAAATCAGGTTTTATTGCTTCCTAATTAGAACAATTCTTTAGTGTTGATTCTATTTGTTTTTCTTTAACTACATTTAGAGGGGCTCTAACTATGGACTTCGTTAAAGCTGCCCGCTTGCCGCTGGCTTTGCTGGACTCGGTCGTTTTCTCAGCGAAAATTGGTTTGAAATTTTTTAGAATGCACGTCAATCCAGTCAAGCCGACTCTAAGGCTTTCACAAGAAGCTAGAAATACGTCGTTGCCAGAAGGATATTTGAAAGATTGTAGAGATTTGCTTACCCGGACAGCTAAATGGAAAGATCTTCCAACCCTCTCGGCCGAACAGTTCAGAAGCGTTCCAGGTTTTGGCGTAGAGCCTTTTCCAGAAGTAATCGGCTCTGAAGGGCCGGCTTTTGGTTCAATGGGATTTGGTAATATGAATCTAGGGAACTCGGAATTTTCATGTAATGAAAATACGTGTGAGAGTCAGCATCTTACTGGATCCGATGAGGATTGGTGTGTAAAGAATAGTTGTTCAGATGTAAGTTGTGAACATTTTACATGCGATGATCATACAGATGGCGGATGCAAGACATATGATGGCGATGGCCCATCTTGTGGAAAACTTAAATGCGGAAAACAAACAGAAGGATTAGAGAATTTTATTTCCGAAGTGGAATTAAATTGGGAGCACCCTTTCGTACAAGAACTTAGAAACTATTTTCAAATTGACTCCAGCGAGGATTTTGTTAATGAGTTAGAGCATTACACAGGAAGAAATATGTATGATGCCTCTGCACTGGATGACGACGACATTGAGCCAAATTAAGTCACTTAAATAAACCGTCCACTTGTTCCAAATTTGATGTTTAA
>JBNLEI010000182.1:0-5447 GCA_050304855.1 Methylococcaceae bacterium | reverse complement strand
TCCATCACCCTTTCGTCGACCTTTTCGTGAGAATCGAAAGTGCCGGATTGCTTTAATAGTTGGTCCACCAGCGTGGTCTTACCGTGGTCGACGTGCGCGATGATCGCAATGTTTCTAAGGTTTTCTATCACGTGAGTTTTTAATTAATAAGTTGAGTATTTCCGGACCGTTCCCGGTTCCGGCCGGCCGCATAACGAAGAAACGGCCCATTCGGGCCGTTGCCGAGCGAGTCGTATCCGGTTCTAAGAGGTCAGCTTTGCTCCCAGGGCAATCCGTGAAAACGCCAGCCGCCCAGGTTGCCGCGGTGTTTGTTTTCGTCAAGGGGGCCTTCAAAACCTTCGACAATATTCACCAGATACCGATATCCTTTTCCTTCCAACGCCTTCGCCGCATCCAAAGAACGCTGGCCGCTACGGCACAGCAGCAGAATCGGCGTGTTTTTATCGGGCACCGTATCTTCGACCTGATCGATGAATGCGCTGTTCGGCTGCATGCCGGGAAACTCCTTCCAGGCAATCGGCACTGCACCCGGCGGATGGCCGACAAATGAATGCTCGATAGCGGTGCGGACATCCACCATCACCGCGCCGGGGTTGTCCTGCATGAATTGCCAACTTTGTTTCGGATCGAGATTGTCTATCATGGTCTTTTTCTTCTGGAACTCGGATGAAATTGCGGCCTGCCGGCCGGTCATGCTTTTTGTCCTACAAAACAGGCTTCATGCCTTAGCCCTCTGCTATTGTCGCCGATTCGGGCCAATTCCCGGTAAGAAACCACCGTTAAAGGCGAAAACAGCCGAAGCAGTTCGTTTCGTTGTAACAGATAGGCTGGATTCGTGGGACCGTGGGAGATCGATTTGTCGACAGTGTAGGTCTGGTAAAATAACAGTCCGCCGCTTTTCAAGCTGGCTATTATCGCATCACTCAGCGTACGGTCAAGAAAGCGGCTGACAACGACGACGTCGAATCGCTGCTCAGGCAAACAAAGAGGTCGAATATTCATTGTCACAGGGTAAATTTTCAGGCCGGCCTCAGAGGCCCGTCGACGCAACGACTGAAGCGCAACGAAGGATATGTCCCAGGCATGAACGGCCAATCCCCGCTCGGCCAAAAACAAGGCGTTCCCTCCCAAACCGCAGGCCAAATCCAACGCCGTACCTCGTTTCGGTAACAGACAACTATTTTCACACAATACTTCGGCCGGTGCCGGCGCTGAAGAATTCCGGCTATAGACGGCGTCCCATTTAAGGCCGACCTCATTCATGAGGTCATGCCGACCTGCTTGGGCAACCATTCCTGTATGAAGTCGACAAATGAACGCACTTTAGCCGACAGGTATTTTCTATGTGGATAGACGGCATGAATATCCAACGGTGCAATCGCGTAATCTTCCATGATCGGCACCAGTTTTCCTTTTTCGATATCCCTGCCCACGATATATTTGGGCAACATGACCAAACCGAGCCCGTTAACCGCGGCCATTCGAATCGGATCGCCCATGTTGGCCTGCATTCTGCCCGTTACGGTGACCTCGCGTTCGCCGAGAATGCCTTTAAAACGCCACTTGTTGCGAGGCGGTATAGCCCAGTTAATCAGGCAGCTGTGGTCTTCAAGATCTTCCGGGTCTTGCGGTACGCCATGCTGTTTTAGATATTCGGGTGAGGCGCACACCACCAGCGAAGAACTCGCCAGTTTGCGCGCCACCAGGCTGGTATCGCTGATCGGACCGAGATAAATCGCGATATCGACGCCTTCGTCGATCAGGTCGACCTGCCCGCCTTTCAGCACCATTTCAACGGACAATTCCGGGTAGCCCATCAAGTATTCTGTCAACGCCGGGGCGATCTGTGTCGCTCCGATCACCGGCGGCGCACTGATTTTAAGAACGCCACGCGGCTCTCGCTGCATGTGGGTGACCGCAGCCTCCATTTCATCGACATCCAGCAACACTTGCTGGCAGCGCTCCAGATAGGATTGCCCGACTTCGGTCAAACTGATGTTTCGCGTGGTCCGGTTAAACAGGCGGGTGTTCAACTCGCTTTCCAATTGCATGATATGTTTGGTCGCCATCGCCCGAGAAATGCCGAGGTCCCTGGCCGCTCCGGCAAAACTGCCGGCTTTCGCCACCCGCACAAAAACATTCATACTGGTCAATTTATCCACCGTTCCCACCTCTCTTGGCTAAATTTAAATCTTAATGAGCTATTGACATTTTAATTGTTTCTAAAACAAATACAATCTATTTATCAAACACCCAATTGTAAACTTATTTTTAGCCTGTATAGTATGCAGCAACTTCGCAACAATTTGTTGCTTTTGATTTACAGAATCGGAAGATTTTCGCAGCAGGAAATTAACCAAGCCATTCTACTCGGTTAGATTTTTTCAGCAGCCATCCGGAACTTTATTCCAGACCTGATTATATTCTCGACCATTTTTTGGCAGTGCGGCCCTCTTCAACCACATTGTCGCGAGAGCGATACCGAACGGTTAGCTCAAACAGCTTTTGAAACCTCCTTGGTGCTGTATAGAACAAGTGGATCCTCCTCAAAACACTCCGCTTGCATCTTTAGCCTCCCATGCTTAAAGCATCGGGAGGCTTTTTTTTTGGCTACAAGGAAGTGGCACGAGCAGAGAGCGCAACTTCCTCCAACCAGGAAATAGACAAGAAAACCAAGGTGGGTATAGAGACTGGCGAAACAGGAATAGAAGCCTGGCCAGCAAGGAAACATGCCGATGATCACTTAACGGCAGAAGTACTCATCAAGCTTTATGCAACCACAACCAATCACAAATATCGCATTGTGGCGAATAGCCTGATACGCATTGCCGTAAAATTCCTCTAATTTCGTCAACATCATGATTTTGTACAGATTGATCCAGCCGGGAAATTACACCTTGCAATTCGGACCACGGAATCACTTCCTCTTCGGCCCGCATAATTCTGGGGTGGCTTGTCTCGGAAACATTGGCGCCAATCAGCAATTCTTCAAATAGCTTTTCTCCAGGCCTCAACCCCGTAAATATGATTTCGATATCCCCATATGGATTTTTTTCATCCTTAATCGTCAAGCCGCTTAAATGAATCATGCGCTTGGCCAAATCCAAAATTCTGACGGGCTCCCCCATATCCAATACGAAAACATCTCCCCCCTGCCCCAAGGCTCCCGCCTGAATGACTAATTGCGAAGCCTCCGGTATCGTCATGAAATATCGAATAATCCGCGGATCCGTCACCGTAACCGGGCCGTTCTGAGCAATTTGCTCCCTGAATAAAGGAATGACCGAACCGGACGATCCCAGCACATTGCCAAAACGCACCATGGTAAATCGGGTTTTTTTGCTTTCCCCGTCCTGACTGAGCGCCTGCAATATCAACTCTGCCAAACGCTTCGTCGCCCCCATTGTATTGGTTGGCCTAACCGCCTTATCCGTGGAAATCAAGACAAAGGTTTCGACGCCCGTATCGACCGCCGCCTGGGCGACGCTCAATGTTCCCAGCACATTATTGGAAATAGCTTCGCAAGGATTTCTTTCCATTATTGGCACATGCTTATAAGCCGCCGCATGATAGATGGTTTGAACCTTAAAAGTCCGGCAAAATTTTTCCAAACGCTGTTTATTAGTCACACAACCAATCACTGCGATCAGTTTTATTTTCTCGAGACCTCTCGCTTCCAGTAACCTGGTCAATTCCTTTTCTATCGCATAGAGTGCGAATTCACTCATTTCATAGAGGATTAGCGTTTTCGGTTTCAGCGAGATGATTTGACGGCATAATTCCGACCCAATCGAACCTCCCGCCCCTGTCACCATCACAACTTTACCGGTGATATTGGCATGCAGTAAGGATGGGTCGGGCTGCACCGGATCCCTTCCTAAAAGGTCGGCAATATCGACTTCCTGCAACTGATCAAAGGTAATGCGACCCTCGGCAATATCCGCTAATCCGGGCATGGAGCGCACATGAACAGGATAAATTTCCAACAACCTGATTATTTGATTTCGACGCGTCCGACTTGCAGACGGAATAGCCAATAACACATCGGTCAATTTATGTCGATCTATCAAATAATCCAATGAAGACAA
The DNA here is from genome assembly GCA_050304855.1 of Methylococcaceae bacterium. Taxonomy (GTDB): domain Bacteria; phylum Pseudomonadota; class Gammaproteobacteria; order Methylococcales; family Methylomonadaceae; genus Methylomarinum. The sequence goes on along the minus strand of JBNLEI010000182.1, from coordinate 1,359 downwards.
CGAATAGATCCTTAAGCCGTTTATTTTCTGTTTATGGAGAGTGGGATCATCATCAATGAACGCTACTGGATTAAACTCGCGGCCATGAGATAACGCCGAAGCTAATTGAACGCCCGCACTACCGGCACCATATATCACTACATTCTTTTTGTAATAATTATTCTGCCCTTTATTTGCAGTCATTCTTGCATGGCTTTCGCTTAACCACCAGCGGGCAAAAAAACGGCTGCTGGAAATCAATAACAGCATAATCAACCAATTTAGAGGTGGCACAGTCCTTGGAACAACTCCTATGCCCGCTTGAAACGCTAATGCTGAAAAAACAATGGCATACAGTGTCGTTGCCTGTACTATTGTCCAGAAAGCCCTGCCGCCCAAATAACGAATAATCGCCCGATATAAGCCCATCCGAATAAAAATCGGCACTGCCACAATAGGAGCAGCAATAAATAAGTAGACCACCCGGTTTTTTGGTATGTACCATTCGCCCAAACGCAAAGAAAACGCAGCCCATAGCGCTGCAACAGCAAATACAATATCTACACTGATCAAAATAGCCGTTTTTTTGTTGCGGGAGAGACTTAAAAACCAATGGGCAAGGTTTTGTGTTTTTCTGATCATGAAAACCTATTAACACTTAGCAACATGAAATACTGTAATTGACCGATTGTTGCTATACAGATGGGTAATTGCAAAATTTTTGCTCTGCTTAGTTCTTGACTCGGTCGCCAACCCCTTTTCCGGTAACAGTCTGTAAAATATAAATAAAGTAATTTTTCACTGTTAAATTCAAAATCATTTTAGCGTCGGTTTCGGCCAGCAATCTAGGAGTCGACATATCTATTTCGTTAACTTGCGCCAGCCCTGTAATACCTGGGCGGACGGAATAAACGCCCAAGGCATCACGCTCTGCAATTAATTCTTCTTGATTAAATAAATTCGGTCGTGGGCCGACCAAACTCATATCTCCTTTTAAGACGTTCCATAATTGAGGTAATTCATCAAGCTTTGTTTTACGCATAAAAGAGCCGAACCTAGTTATCGAAGAGGGAGACACTAAATGAGTAGCTACAGATGCTGCATCTAAACTCATGGTTCTAAATTTGACTAGCGTGAATGGTTGTTTATATCTACCAACTCTTTTCTGTTTAAATATAGGAGCCCCGGTATCAAACTTCCCTATCGCCCATAATACGATAAACAAAGGTAATAAAAAAACCAATCCCATTAATGAAAAAATAATATCAAAAAAGCGAATCATTTATTCTTTATTCCTAAACATTTTGTTAAGTTGCTCTTCCATTGTTATTACTGGTTTCCAACCCAATAATGTGCGTGCCTTGGAGCAATCAATTTGTA
>JBNLEI010000181.1:0-4325 GCA_050304855.1 Methylococcaceae bacterium | reverse complement strand
GAGCAAGCCAGGCTGTGAGCAACGGCAGCGCGGCGCCAACGGTAAACGTGGTGGCCGACGACAGGGCCGCTTGGATCGGGCGCGCCTTCGCGCTGTCTATAATGCCGATTTCGTCTCTCGCATGAGCTCCCAAGGCGTCGTGGCTCATCAACTGCTCCGCGACTTGTTCGGACAGCGCCTTCGTTAGTCCGCGCTCCTGGTAAATTTTGGCCAGTTCTTCGGTCTCGAATTCGATATTTTCCGACAGCGATTTTTTTTCCAATTCCAGATCGGCCGATTCCGTATCGGCCTGTGAGCTGACTGAAACGTACTCTCCCGCCGCCATTGACATCGCGCCAGCGACCCATCCGGCAACTCCGGCCAACAAAATTTCACTTTGCGTCGTATGGGCGGCCGCCACCCCGATAATCAGGCTGGCCGTCGAAACGATACCGTCGTTCGCACCCAAAACGGATGCGCGGAGCCAACCGATTCGATGCGACTTATGGGCTTCGTGATATGTCATATAAGTGTCCGGCAAACAATTCGGTATTTAATGTTAAATGGCTATTAACAAACTTCAGGTAGCAGAAATAATGGGATGTTTCCGGCCAGGTTTTCAAGATTGTTGACAGCAGGGACGCTGTCATCAAGGTTACAGGGATGTATTCACGCCGTATCTTGAAAGCCTGGGTGGAAACAGATGAATATTGTTCATAGCCATATAATGTTATAGGGATTCCGTAAGAAGTGCTCGTGTTATCGGATAGGTTTATGATAATGGCTATAACAATCGCGATCTTCGACAAAACCCATTATGAATATGCGCACATTTACAACCGTAAGTTTATCCGTAGCGGCGTTTACCTTAATGACCGGCTGCATGACATTTTCCGGCGACAAGCTGCCTGAACTGGAGCCCATCAAGCCTTTATCGTCGCCTACAATCGAAACGACCGTCAGTCCCGACTATCAATACGACATAGACGTCATGCAGGTTGTCACCAGCAATAAAGATGGGCGTATGGTCAATGACAGAGTAATCGAAACGCCGTGGAAAAGTAACGGATATATCTCTACAGCGAACTATGTGCCCTTGGGCCAGTTTACCGGCAACGCCGATTATAATCTGACCTTGTCCGGCCAGCATAAGGTTGATTCAAGCACTGCAATGCAAATCATCAGCGGCCTTACGCTGACGCTTATTCCTTATACCGTCGATCAAGAATACGATCTGATTTATACGTTGGAGCATGTCAAAACGGGAAAAATCTATACGAGCAAAGCTAATGAATCCGAATCCATGATGGGGTGGTTATTTTTCCTGCCGGCTTTCCCTTTTTCGATGATTGGTAGCATGAATGCGATGAATCATCTGTCCGAGCATATCTATCAGGACTTTGTCAGACAAGGCGCGTTCGAACAAACAATTGAACCGATAGACCGTTAGCAATCGCCCTCAATATTTTTGAATCGGGCTCAACCCGATTAATGGTTTCGCAACGATCCTGGCAACCTAAAGATACGTCCCGTCTTGACGGCCTGACAAAGTTTCCCCAACAACCGATTAATACGGTCCGAGTCATTTTGAATGGCTTCCTCAAAATCCCTGAAAGCTTAAACCCGGAAAGAGGAAAATAAATCCGTTCCGGATTTTTGCACCCGGCAGATAAAAATACAATTTTATTCGCCGGGCAAAATATATTATTTTGTATCGATATCGGTTTTGGTCGTGCGACCTTGCAGTTCGGAAAAACTGCTTTGATCAGCTTTTCCTTATATATGAGAGTCATTCCCATGAGCATGTTGAATATAATAATAAAAACAGGCATGTGTTTCCTTATTGGACTAATAGTAAACCAATCGCTGGTGCGACATGTTTTTGGCGAGACGCCTTCCGGAATCAAGGATGAATTCAGCTTAATCAATAACCGGGTCACACTGCATGCTAATAATTTAAGCTTAAAGGATGCGTTACTCCTGCTATCCCAAAAAGCTAACATTGAATTGGTTTTAAAAAGCGAACTCCAAAACAAGGTTAATATCTCCATCGATGACCGACCCATCGACTTTCTTTTCAGGCGATTACTTGCCCATAACAATTTTCTCCTGATCTATTCAGATAAAAATCACTTAATTGACAAGGTAGTCGTCTATGAATCGTCCAGTTCCCAACCGGACGAACCGATGTCCGTAAAAGACCCCATGCCACGGGAAGTGATCGAAGAAATGGAATGGATCCACTATTTGTCGACACGTCCCGAGGACGAGGCGATTAGCGGACTTTCGGAAATCTTGTCCACATCGGACAAACCTCTCAAAAGTAAGCAATACGCCATCGAACAACTCAGCTCCCTGGCCCATAACGAAGCCGTAGTCAACGCGGTAGCCGGAGGGCTTGCGGACGATCGTCCCGAAATCAGAGAACACGTGATCAATGCGTTGGGCCAGATCGAACATGACGCTGCACAGCAGATACTTGGCCAAATTATTTTTGGCGAACGCGAGCCCGGTTTGCGCCTGCAGGCCGTTAAACAGTTAGCGAACATTCATACTCCCGCCAGTGAAGTCTTCATTAAAGCCGCCGCGGAAGACAAAAACTCAACGGTTAAAGCCGAAGCTGAATTTTTTTTGGAAAGCCGCTTATAGAGCCATCCAACACGATTTGCCGATGCGTCAAACACAATGGCTTCGGTTGTGCCGTCTCCCGCAATCTATAAGCTCGGTTTAAAACGTGATATCGGAAAATAATCGTTTGCCTAGTCTGGTTTCCATGCTTATTCCCCCATTACCCGATGTCTTATCATCAATTGCTTACATTAGTTGTTGACCACAACGAAAAAAAACCGCATACTCGCCTCCATGGTCAAATCATCATCTACTAACACACGGGCTTTTTGGCGCTGGCTGCGACGCAGCATAGCGAAGGCGGTTCTGTGGTTTTGAGCATGATGATATGATCTGAAAACATTGATTGATTTATTTACCAGGCCGCGACTTCCTTTGAAATCGCGGCCTTTTTTTTGCCCGGAGAAAACGATGGGATTCAATCTGGAACAAGTCGTCCCATGGGGGCGTTCCTACGAGGAATATGTCGCAATGTTCGCTTTGAGCAACGAGGATTTTGATCAATCCATCCTCGGCATCGGCGACGGTCCGGCTTCGTTCAATGCGGTGATGAGCGAGCGCGGAGGGCAAATTGTATCGGCCGATCCGTTATACGCTTTCAGCGGACTTCAGATTCGAGGCCGCATCGATGCGATTTACGACGATATGATCGAACAGGTGGCTGAAAATGCCCAACACTTACGGCTGGAACGCTTCGGTTCCGCTGAAGCGCTGGGTCTGGCGCGGCTTTCGGCAATGGAACGTTTTTTAAGCGATTACGACGACGGCTTGCGGCAAAAACGTTATCTGAATGCCGCGCTGCCTGCCCTGCCGTTTGGCGATCGACGGTTCGATCTGGCTCTGTGCTCGCATTTGCTGTTTTTGTATAGCGACCAGCTTGATCTGGATTTCCACCTTGCCTCTCTGGTAGAGCTATGCCGGGTCGCTCGCGAAGTCCGGGTATTTCCGCTGTTCGACTTGTCGCACCGGGTGTCGAAGCACCTGCAAGTAGCCCTCGGGAAACTGTCGGAACTCGGCTGCCGAAGCAATATCGAGGAAGTCGATTACGAATTTCAAATCGGCGCGAAGCACATGCTGCGCATCGTCAACCCGGAGTGATTAATATTTATGGCTATTAACAATATTCAGGTGTTTCTACCCAGGCTTTCAAGATACGGCGTGAATACATCCCTGTCACCTTGATGACAGCGTCCCTGCTGTCAACAATCTTGAAAACCTGGGTGCAAACATCCCATTATTTCTACTACCTGAAGGTTGTTAATATCCATTTTAATAATTGATCCGGCTATCGAACCAAATTTTCACGCAAGGACTAGTAAAATGAACGATTCGTTCGAATCCGTCATGCCGATCGCCCCAAGGCCCGACTGTATTTTTGTTTCCGGCCGGGGCTCCTGGCTGCAAGACGAACAGGGAAACGCCTATCTGGATTTCGTCCAGGGTTGGGCAGTCAATACGCTAGGGCACGGCCATCCCGCTTTGGTGGATGTTATCCAACGCCAGGCGGCAACATTGATCAACCCCAGCCCGGGCTTTTATAACCGACCGATGCTGCATCTGGCCGATTGTTTGACCGCCAATAGCGTTTTCGACCGGGTATTTTTCGCCAACAGCGGCGCGGAAGCCAACGAAGGCGCGATCAAGCTGGCACGGAAATGGGGCGGCCGATATAAAAACGGCGCTTTCAAAATCATCACCTTCGAAAACGCGTTTCACGG
>JBNLEI010000180.1:0-7309 GCA_050304855.1 Methylococcaceae bacterium | reverse complement strand
CCGAATTTGTGGAAAATGAGCAAATTCTAGCTAAACTTAGTGCGTTAGGGGTCGATTATGCTCAGGGCTATGGAATTGCCAAACCGGTACCTCTGGATGAACTTTGAAACGGTGTTTTTAAAATTTTATGAATAGTTGGATTAAGCAAATAAGTTGTTCGGTCTGCCTTCTGTCTCTTTGTAACAGTAGCTACTGCCAGGAAAATATGGACGATTTTTTTGCTTTGTCCCCGTCCGAATTAGCCGACATCTCTGTCACGATTGCTACGGGTACATCCAAGCCGGTTTATCGTTCGGCGGCCGTAACGACCGTTATTACCGCAGAGCAAATTACCGAAATGGGGGCCACCGAACTGCATGAAGTTTTGGATACCGTGCCGGGTCTGCATGTCAGCATACAGCCGGTTACCAATGATTATATCTATACGATGCGTGGAATCGCCAACAGTACTAATTCCGAAGTATTGGTGATGATGAACGGCACGCGCTATTCAGTGCCCTATAAAGGCAGCCATATGAGCGGGATGCAGATTCCTGTCGAAGCTATTCAGCGTATTGAAGTTATTCGGGGGCCGGGATCAGCATTATACGGTGCGGACGCTTTTGCCGGAGTAATAAATATTATTACCAAGAAAGCTGGAGATATTGACGGTACGGTCGTGGGTGTAAGAGGAGGAGCGTGGGATACGCAAAGTATTTGGGGACAGTTTGGTAGCCAATGGGAAGATTGGGAAGTCGCTGCCAGTCTGCAATATAATCACAACAATGCCGATGAAGATCGCATTATTTCTGTAGATGCGCAGACAACATTGGATAGCATTTTTGGTACAAATGTTTCGCAAGCTCCGGGCGCGATGCAAACTCAGGCGGAACGCTGGAATGCCCATTTAAATCTGCAACGTAAATATATGGATATCCATTTCTGGGCGTTCAGTGAGGTAGATGCAGGATTAAGAGCCGGAACCGGAGGAGCATTAGATAACAAGGGAACGCTGAATGGTGAAAATTATTTGGCCGATATGCGCTTTTCCACGGAAGACGCAATAGATGATTGGGAATTGCAGGCCCATTTGAGTTATCTAACTACAGAAATCGAAACTGAGCTATTTAATTTTCCGGCTGGAAGTATTCTTCCTATCGGCATCGACGGAAATCCGACTTTGGATGTGCCATCAATTGTTGGGCAAGTCCTGTTTCCCGATGGCATGCGAACAAACATAGGTATCAAACATAAAGTGCCAAGCATTGAACTGAGTAGTCTCTATAAAGGTTTTGAGAATCATTTGATTCGCTTTATCGCCGGTTATCGCTACGAAGAATTGAATACTTCGGAAAGTAGGAATTACGGTGTCGGTATACTTGAAGGAAAGTTTGGGTTTAACGTTGCGGGAGACTTGGTCGATGTTACTGGAACATCGCTAACATTCTTACCCGATCGCCACCGAGATATTTGGTCTTTCGCTCTGCAGGATGAATGGCAATTGGCGGAAGGTTGGCAGCTAACCGCCGGCATTCGTTATGACGAATATTCCGATTTCGGTAGCACCTTTAATCCGCGTGCTGCGCTGGTGTGGGATGTCAACGATCAGCTGACCACAAAACTGTTATATGGACAAGCGTACAGGGCTCCGAGTTTCTTGGAACAGTATCAACGGAATAGTCAGCTGTTTATCGGAAATCCTGGGTTACAACCGGAGGAAATCGAAACAGTCGAGCTGGCCTTTGATTTTCGGCCTATGCGCACGTTGAGAACTGCGATGAATTTTTTCTATTACAATATTGATGATTTAATTAGCAATGAAACTTCATTTGTGAGTACTTCAACAGTTACTGCAGATAATGGGGAAGGACAGCATGGATACGGGACTGAGGCTGAATGGGATTGGCAGTTTCTTGAAGGTTGGAATTTTCGAGGGAACTATGCATGGCAATATTCGCGTAATGAAGAACTCAAGAAGCGCGTTGCTGGCGTGCCAGAGCACAAACTTTATGCCGCCTTGGCGTGGAAATTTATGCCGCAATGGCAATTACAAACCCAGTTAAATTGGGTTGGTCATCGTGTTAGTCCTGTCGGTGATTCACGTCCGGCTTTGGCAGATTATGAGACGGTCGATATTACCTTGAACGGTAAAAAATTATTCGGTTATCTTGACTTAACCGCTTCGGTTCGGAATTTATTTGATAGTGATGGTAGAGAGCCATCTATTTCCGCCTACCCAGGGAATATACCGATTCCAGGGCAAAGTTTTTATGTGGAGGCCTCGGTCCATTTTTAATGAACTTTGTGTCAGATGCGGTTAATTTGGCGCCGGAACACGGAGAGCTTTATTTAAACCGAGGTTACTATTGTTCAGAAAAGGCCGATCTATTATTCCAAAAGCTATCGGAACAGCTTCGTTGGCGTCAGGAGAAGATATTCTTATTCGGTCGATGGGTTGAAGTTCCTAGGCTGATGTGTTGGTACGGTGATTCGGATGCACATTATCGATATTCCGGGACCGACCATGCTCCTATAGCTTGGAACGACACATTGTTGTCGATTAAAGCGGAGATCGAAAAATACAGCGGAACGATGTTTAACAGCGTCATGGCCAATTTATATCGGAACGGGCAGGATTCGATGGGTTGCCATTCCGATGATGAAAAAGAGTTAGGGAAGAATCCGCTGGTTGCCTCATTAAGTTTCGGTGAGAGTAGGTTGCTGCGTTTCCGTCATAAGAGAAACGAGAAAAAAGTGGAGATTGAGCTGAGACATGGTGACTTATTACTAATGGCGGGGGAATTGCAGCATCACTGGCGACATGAATTGCCGAAAAGTAAAAAAGTTCAAAAGGCCAGAATTAATCTGACCTTCAGGAAAATCTACCCGCAATTGAAATAATGCTCGGAGGCTCCGATCCTTATGTTTATACCCACGGTATCGCTTTGACAGCCCGAAATCGGATTCTAGGCGGAGTTGGTTTGGAGTTATCCGATGGCTTTAAATCCGATATCGGTACGGTAATACACATTGTCCCAGCTGATTTGTCGCGTCAGTTCGTACGCTTTTGTCTGGGCCTCGGCAATGGTATCGCCTAAAGCGCAGGCGCATAATACCCGGCCGCCTGATGTCACGATGCCTTTTTCCGTTAGTTGAGTGCCTGCATGAAACACCTTGCGGTCATGTGATTCGGTTTGGGGCAAACCGGAAATTAAATCGCCTTTGCGGTAACTTTCCGGATAGCCACCGGCAGCCAGAACAACGCCCAGCGCGGGCCGTTCATCCCATTGCGTGTAAATCGAATGCAAATTCTTATTGAGTGCGGCTTGACACAGTTCGACCAAATCACTTTGTAAACGCATCATAATCGGCTGAGTTTCAGGATCGCCGAAACGGCAGTTATATTCTAATACTTTCACCGAACCGTCTTTACCGATCATCAGACCGGCATAAAGAAAGCCTGTATAGGTGTTTCCGTCTTCACGCATTCCCTTCAAGGTTGGGTTAATCACATCATCCATGACGCGCTGATAGATTTCATCGCTGACCACCGGGGCGGGAGAATAGGCTCCCATGCCGCCGGTATTGGGGCCGGTATCCCCATTGTCGCGCGCTTTGTGGTCCTGCGACGTGGCCATTGGCAACGCGTGTTCGCCGTCGGCAATGACGATGAAGCTGGCTTCTTCGCCTTGCAGAAATTCTTCAATGACAACACGATGGCCGGCCTCGCCGAAGCTGTTTCCGGACAGCATGTCTTTTACCGCATTTATCGCTTCGTGTTCGGTTTGAGCCACGATCACGCCTTTGCCGGCAGCTAAGCCATCGGCTTTGACCACTATCGGAACACCTTTAGCCTGAATATAGGCGATTGCCGATTGCGGATCGGTAAAGGTTTGATATTCGGCGGTCGGGATATGATGGCGAGCCATGAAATCTTTGCAGAAAGCTTTAGAGCCCTCCAGTTGTGCGGCATTGGCTGTGGGGCCGAAGCAATCCAAGCCGGCTGCCGTAAAGCGATCCACAATACCGGCCACCAGCGGAGCTTCCGGTCCGACGATTGTTAAATCGATTTGTTCCTGTTGTGCAAATGCGATCAAAGCGGGGATATCGTCGGAACTGATTGCTACATTTTCAATGCCTTTTTCCTGGGCGGTTCCGGCATTTCCGGGGGCGACAAAAACGCGATCGGCTTTTGTCGACTGTTTCACTTTCCAGGCCAGAGCGTGTTCACGGCCGCCACTGCCGACGATGAGAATTTTCATAATTGTTTCTACAGACTGATGTTTAAGAACAAAAGGGTATCGAGACGAAGAAGACTCTTAGGTCCGAGGCTGACAATAATGCCTAAGCGTTATATCGCGCTACGTCTTTCAAAATATCCAATTTAATGCCTAAAATGGCGCATTCCGGTAAATACCATGGCCAACTCATGTTCGTCGGCTGCGGCAATGACCTCGTCGTCACGGACCGACCCGCCGGGTTGTATGACGGCGGTGATACCCGCGGCTGCAGCTGCATCAATGCCGTCACGGAACGGAAAAAATGCATCGGAAGCCATGACTGACCCAGGTACTTGCAAATTTTCATCGGCCGCTTTGATCCCGGCAATTTTGGCTGAATAGACGCGGCTCATTTGCCCCGCACCGACACCGATAGTGTGACCGTTCCGGCAATAAACGATGGCGTTGGATTTAACGAACTTGGCTACTTTCCAAGCAAACAGCAGATCAGACATTTCCTCTTCGGTAGGTGCTCTTTTTGTGACGACCTTGACTTCGGCTTCACTGATACTGCCGAAATCTTTGTCCTGGACTAGCACGCCTCCGGACACGCGTTTAATATCCAATGCCGGGGAATGACCGCTATTCCAGATACCACACTCCATCACACGTATATTTTGTTTGGTGGCCAGCACATTTTGTGCAGCGGGGCTGACGGTTGGAGCGATAATGACTTCGACAAACTGGCGTTTGATAATTTCTGTAGCTGTTTGTTCGTCGAGTTCTCTGTTAAAGGCGATAATACCGCCAAACGCCGAAGTTGGGTCCGTAGCATAAGCGAGATCATAGGCGGTAAAAATGTTATCGGCTGTGGCGACTCCGCAGGGATTGGCATGTTTGACGATTACGCAAGCCGGTGTTTCGCCGAATTCTTTAACGCACTCCAGGGCGGCATCGGCATCGGCAATATTGTTGAAGGAGAGCTCTTTACCTTGCAATTGTTTGGCGGCTGCAATGGTCCCTGATTCGGGGGACTTTTCAGCATAGAATGCGGCGTTTTGATGTGGATTCTCGCCATAGCGCATGGTTTGAATGCGATGAAATTGCAAGTTAAGGGTTTCAGGAAATTGGGTTTGATTGATTTTAGCCAGATAAATTGAAATCGCAGTATCGTATTTTGCAGTATGTTCGAAGCTTTTCAAAGCCAAATTGAAGCGAGTTTGCTGGCTCAGGCTGATTGCATTATTTTTTAATTCAGCGAGAACCGAGTTGTAGTCGTCAGGGTCCACCAAGACGGTAACGTCAGTATGATTTTTGGCGGCGGCGCGGATCATCGTGGGGCCGCCGATATCGATGTTTTCAATGGCCGTTTCCAGGTCGCAATCCGGTCTGGCAACGGTTTGTTCGAACGGATACAGGTTTACCACCACCATATCGATGGGCTTGATGCCGTTGGCGTTCATGACGTCATCATCGATTCCGCGGCGACCGAGTATGCCCCCGTGAACTTTCGGATGCAAGGTCTTGACCCGGCCGGCCATCATCTCGGGGAAGCCGGTATAATCGGAAACTTCGGTGACGGCGATATTGTGGTCCTGTAACAGTTTGGCGGTCCCGCCTGTAGACAGCAATTCGACGCCCATTTGCGCCAATTCCTGGCAAAACTCAAGTACGCCGGTTTTATCGGAGACGCTGATCAGAGCGCGCGCGACTTTTTTGTTCATGCAAACCTCAAGGAAGATTGATCTTGTAATTAACTGATGCCGTATTGATCCAGCTTTTTGCGTAAGGTGCTTCGGCTTAGGCCGAGCATTTTGGCGGTTTTGGTTTGATTGTAATTAGTATGTTTTAATGCGGTTTCCAGCAGCGGTTTTTCCACTTCGGCCAGAACCAGCGCATAAAGGCCGGATGAGTCATGGCCGTTAAGTTGGACAAAATAACTTTCGAGACAATGACGCACATGCTCGGACAATGGCCGTTCACTTTCGAGAGATGGGGTAAAAGTGATGTTTTCTTTTTGTTTATTCGGTGCTTCCATCATTATTCATGCCGCACTATGCGAGATGTCATTGAACGTAAGATTAACCAGCGCCAGCTGTTTTGCCGGATGCTGTGCTTGGTTTATTGCTTGTTTGCGGGTAGAGGGAACTGAGCCCAGCCTATCAAAATACCAACCGATATGTTTGCGAGCTATTTTAACACCACTGGTATTGCCATAGAAGCTGTATAAGCTTTCCAGATGATAGTGAATTATTGATTGAATTTGCGCCAATGAAGGTGGACGGTAGTCTCCCGTCATTGATAGGTGTTGTTGTAATTCTTGAAAAATCCATGGATTGCCTTGCGCGGCACGCCCGATCATGACGGCGTCAGCCCCAGTCTGCTGTAATACTTTTTTAGCTTTCGCCGGTGTATCGATATCGCCATTGGCGATAACCGGGATCCTAACGGCTTGCTTGACTTGTTTAATCGTGTCGTATTCGGCTTCTCCGTTGAATTTGCAAGCGCGTGTCCGGCCGTGTATGGTCAATGCCTGTATGCCGCAGTTTTCAGCTATTCTAGCAATATTCAACGCATTACGGTTTTGCTTGTCCCAACCGGTGCGAATTTTTAGGGTAACAGGAACGGCGACGGCGCTGACGACAGCGGAAAGAATTTTTTCCACTAGGATTTCGTCCTTTAACAAAGCCGAACCGGCAGCGACAGAACAGACTTTTTTGGCAGGACAGCCCATGTTGATATCGATGATATCGGCACCCCGTTCAACATTAATTTGAGCCGCTGCCGCCATTTGTTTTGGCTCAGTTCCTAAAATCTGGACTGAGCGTAAACCGCTTTCGCCGGAATGGTTGATTTTACGCAAAGTTCGCGGGTGATTTTGCAGATGAGGATTGGATGCAACCATTTCGGAAACGGTTAATGCGGCGCCGAATTGTTTGCATAGTTCTCTGAAAGGGCGGTCGGTAATGCCCGCCATGGGAGCGAGAATTAGGTTATTTTCCAGTGGATAAGGGCCAATCTGCATGAACTCAGGAGACTGCGAAAAAGGCCGGTCATTTTACACTTAAAAGACGAAAGACGAAAGACGAAAGACGAAAGACGTTTGATTG
>JBNLEI010000179.1:0-4527 GCA_050304855.1 Methylococcaceae bacterium | reverse complement strand
GCCGGTCAACACCTGCGATGCTTACCTGAAAGAACTTACTGTCGATCAGGCCGCTGTCGATATGACTGTAGTTGCAGACGCCCATTAAGGGTAATCGGCCGCTAGGCATATCAGCGAGGAGCTTCGCACTATGTTTTAGGTCGCTGAGCTGCTCCATCCACTCCGGCACGATTATCGTCGAATAAGCGGACAACCCCAATTCCACCGGATGCTGATTCAGACCTAAGGAAATTGAGAATAATGAGATCGACAACGGCTTGTCGCGATAAGGTGCCATAAAACGGTTGCGCTCATCAGGCGGCAGCATGTTTTCAATGGCATGGGGCGAGGCGTTGGCGAATATCACTGGCGCGTGGGCCACCGTATCCTTTTCGCTTTCTCTTGAGCGATAGCGAACCCCCGTTACCTCTCCGTGGTTGCCAAGTAATATCTCGACGACAGTCTGGCCTGCAAGCGCTTCACCGTCCCACTCTCGTATGCGGTCCACAAGTCGATCGCTCAACACCTGGGAACCACCCTTTACGTAATTGGCCCCACCTTGCAGAAAAGCGCCTTGGGCGATTGCATAAAAAAGCCACCACATCCGATCGGGGTCGTCCGACCAATAAGGCAGATTTGCCGCCAGGGCAATCTTGATGGCTTCGTTGTCAGCAAAATATCGCTCCATGACTTGCGAAACGCTAGAACGCATATCACGCAACAGAGGCCAAAATAGAAACGGCAACTCGAGACTATGGATAAGCCACCATAAACTATTGCGCTTTTCCATCAAGATTTTTGTCGCTGTTTGAATTGAGTCAATTTGTTTCAAAAAGCGACTGATTGAATCTGTTTCAGCCGGAAAGCGCTCGGTCAACCGATCGCGCAAAGCGCTGATACCGTGAGGAATAACCAGTGGCGCACCGATAAGCGGACAGCGAACCTCTTGAAAATCCGCTATTGGTACGAATTCGATCTCCTGCGATAGATTAAGCGTTTCTAATATTTCTCCTTTGGGGTCCGATTCGGCATGAGGATTTGCCGTTTCATGAAGCGAAGCTTCTATCGTCATGCCTTTTCTGTGATAGATAGTAGCCGCTCCGCCAAAGGTATCGTTTCGTTCGAGGACCAGAACTCGGTGATCGGCATGTGCGAACATTGCTCCCGCCGTAAGTCCCCCAAGACCGGAACCAATTACGATTGCGTCATAGTTGCTTGGTATGGCAATTTCCCGTGAATTCGAAGGTGACTAAGAATATGCCTTGCATGTTTAGGTTATCTATTGCAATCGCACTCGAGGTTATTTCGAAACCAGTCGCGTTGATTAGAGTCACCAGAGTTTGATAGGAACCGTAAAAACATATGATACGGCATAGGCAAAGCGCTACCTTGTGCGATACGCTATCTTATATACTGATTCTAGGAGCTAGAGTATAGGCTTTTTACCGTCAGAGCAACAAGTGTAACTAGGGTGTATCGTCGTTTGTTGCTGCCAGAGACTATAGGCTTTAGTACATACAGGGAATAAACGTTTTAGCTTTTTTCGCATGTTCCCAATATCTGTAACCAAAGAAGGAGATATTTTCCAGTTCTTCCTTTTTGCCGGTAGCGACTAAAAAGGCAGTTGTCAGTAACGGAGTCATCAATACGTCCGACCCGATCTAGCGAGTAGCCTTAAGGGCTTTTCACCGGACCGGATCGGTCTGGATCAATCAGGCATAACTTCCGCCCGGCTGCAAAGCAGGCGGGTGATTGAGTTTGTCCTGAGTCGGCGAACTACTTGTCTCATTTTCAAGATATTCCATCGGCGGTCTGGCCGGTTTGCCTTTCATTAGATCATCGATTTGCCAACGATCGATGGTTTCCCATTTCATCAGAGCGTCGGCCATCCGGTGCAGAATGGCGATATTTTCCCGCAGTATTTTTTCCGCACGTTGATAGTTGCGGTCGATGACCGAACGGATTTCCTCGTCGATAAGTTGGGCGACATTGCTTGAAACCGAACCGCCCTGACTGCCCGGGTGGCCGAAAAGCGGTTGCCCGGCTTCTTCGCCGTAAGTTAACGGTCCGAGTTTATCGGAAAGTCCCCAACGCGTAACCATTTTCCGGGCTAATTCGGTCGCCCGTTCGATATCGTTAGACGCACCGGTCGTTACCTTGTCGTCGCCGAAAATGAGCAATTCAGCCAACCTGCCGCCGAAAAGACTTGCAATCTGGCCTTCCAGTTTGCGTTTGCTGGCACTGTACTGATCGTTTTCGGGCAGAAACATGGTAATACCCAGGGCTCGCCCTCTAGGCATGATGCTGACTTTATAAACCGGGTCGTGATCCGGCATCAGGCGGCCGACAATACAGTGTCCGGCTTCGTGATAAGCTGTCAGCCGTTTGTCTTCTTCGCTCATGACCATGGTATGTTTTTCAGCACCCATTAGAATTTTGTCTTTGGCTTTTTCAAGATGTGCCATGTTGACTTCATTCATGTCGGCGCGCGCCGCAAACAAAGCGGCTTCGTTGACCAGATTGGCCAGTTCGGCACCTGAAAAACCGGGAGTTCCGCGGGCGATGTAACGAGCCTCGACGTCGTCAGCGGTCGGTACTTTTTGTAAATGCACGTTAAGAATTTGCTCCCGTCCTCGGACATCGGGTAAGCCGACGTTCACTTGGCGGTCAAATCGGCCCGGACGGAGCAGGGCGTTATCCAAAACATCGGCGCGGTTGGTTGCGGCGATCACAATGATGCCTTCGCTGCCTTCGAAACCGTCCATTTCGACTAACAACTGGTTCAGGGTTTGCTCGCGTTCTTCGTTGCCGTTACCCATGCCCGAGCTACTGCGTTTCCGTCCGACCGCGTCGATCTCGTCGATAAAAATGATGCAGGGCGAGTGCTGTTTGGCTTCGGCAAACAGACTTCGAACTCGGGAAGCGCCGACGCCGACATACATTTCAACGAAATCGGAACCTGAAATGGACAAGAACTTGACTCCGGCTTCTCCAGCGATTGCCCTGGCAATCAGAGTCTTGCCGGTTCCGGGCGGACCTACCATCAATACCCCGCGAGGGATTTTACCGCCTAGTTTCTGGAATTTTTGCGGCGCTTTAAGGAAGTCAACCAGCTCTACCACGTCTTCCTTTGCTTCCTCGCATCCGGCCACATCGGCGAAGGTGATTTTAACCTGGTCTTCCGCAAACATTTTGGCCTTGCTTTTCTGATAGCCGTTTTGACCGGATGAGGCTCCGCCGTTGTTCTGCATTTTGTGCATGAAATAAAACCAAACCGCAATCAAAATCAGGACCGGGAACCAAGAAATCAATATTTCCATCAGCAGGGATTTTTGTTCCGGCGCCGTGGTTCGAATTTGCACGCCGGTATTCAGTAAATCATCGATTAAATGCGGATCTCCCGGATTGTAGGTTTCAAACTCTTCGCCATCGGCGGTACGGAGCTTGATTTCCCGGCCGATGATTTCCACTCTCTTGATCTGACCGGCTCTAACCCGTTTGATAAAATCGGAATAAGCGAGATTAGCGTCGTAATCAGGGCCGAAGTGAATGTTGCCGGAAATGAAAATAAAGGCGCCAACCACTGTTCCGACAAGAATAAAAGGTAAGATTAATTTCTTCATAATAACGTCTCCAGGCCGGAACAATTCCGGCGGACTAAAAACTTCAAGCGGAACGGTTCTGCCTGAAGCCATGAAAGCCGGTTAAACATTCATGTAAGAAATCAGCCGGGTCGGTTGTTTCGACGCCGGCCTATGCGATATTTTGAGCGTCTATTCCATCATCGGCAAATTGATTAATGCATTTATAATGCCAACATTTGTTTGTTTTTAAGCTGTTGATTTTAATATTGTTAATCCGATGTAAAAATAAGTGACTACGAAATGTCAGGTAGTTGACAAAAATAATTGCACTGTATTGGTGCGAAATTGGGTCAGAAAGGGATGTTGATGTTCCGATTTGGAAATAATTGGCGGTTGAAAAGCGCGTTGTATATCAAAAGTATTCAAGTGATTAGGAAAAGTTTTTGATTGATTTGAAAGTTCTTGTCGATCTCTCGTTTGTCGGTTTTGCCGGAATGTCGCTTTTCTTACATAGCACCATTTTGTTTTTATTTATTTAAAACAATGTGTTACAAAAAATAAGTCGATGGCATTCAATTTGCTCGTTCGCTGCTATTAGTCGCTTTTTAGAGCTTATGAAAACGTTTTTCGATCAATCCTACGATCATCTTGACAGCAGCCCGTTAAAAGCCGGTTGTTGCGGTTTAACGCGGTATGGAATTCGCTTCATTTACCGGACACTACTATGCGCAGCCTGACCTGGCATCAACCCTGGTCTCAGTTGCCGGATAGTTTTTATCGGCCGGTGCAACCGATGCCGTTAGAGGAAGCTTATTTCGGCCATTGCAATCGGCAGGCGGCCGAATTGCTGGGATTGACGGCGAAACAATTGCTTAGCGGGGATAATTTACACCTTTTCAACGGCAAGATGTCGTTGCCGCATCATGTGCCCGTGGCTACCGTGTACGGCGGACATCAGTTCGGT
>JBNLEI010000178.1:0-2010 GCA_050304855.1 Methylococcaceae bacterium | reverse complement strand
CTTTTTCTTACTCCATCTCTTCATCCCAGAGGATGGGAAACGCCTTACGCACGCGTTCGACGTACTGGTCCTCGACATTTTTTCCCCGCAGCGTCACGAGCAGCGCGTAAAGATCGTGGTTGTCCACCTTGAACGTGCGCTTCGGCCCCGAATCCAGCGACTTGGACAAGCGTTTGATCGTCGTATGCATCGGCAACGGTTTCGGCGCGGGCTTTGCCGCCGGGCGAGCCAGTTCGTTTTCGATGATGGCTTTTTCGTTGCCGGCCGGCGCCTGAAGAGCCTTCCGCAATATCTCCCTGGCGCGCGACCAGGACAATTCGCCGGAAGCCAGTTTTTCCCGCATCGGCTCGGTTGTCAGCGGTGCATAGCGGATGATATCGTCGATCCAGCTGACGCTTTTATCAAAAAACTCGGCGATACGCTCCTTGGACCAATTGGCGTTATTCAAATACAAAACGGTCTGGAAATAATCGGTAATGCGCGTATCGACGCGATCGGAATTCAGTTTAAGATTGAGCGCCTTGATCTCGTCCGTATCGCCTGTCACGATTCTGACGTCGACGCGATCGAAATAACCCGGATTGTCTCGGCGGATGCCCTGTATCGCCTCCATCCGATGAAAACCGCCCACCAGATAATATTCCCGGCCGTTTCGCTCCCACACCACCAGCGGCTCGAACAGGCCGTTGGCGACAATGTCTTTTTCCAGATGCGCAACCTTGGCCATATCGAGGTCGCGATGGTTGGTCAAAGTGTGGTGGTACTCGATCTGTTCGATCGGCAAATATTCGTAGCGTTTGGTGGCCAGCATGATGGGTTACCTTAAATGAAGTGTTTGGAGGAGAGATTGGAAAATTCTAAACCCTGTCCGCCAGGCATTACAACGGACTTTACTTCGGATAACCTTAATGAAACGTTACCGCTTACGGCAAAGAACAACAGCTGTCTGATACTCGAAAAACTCTTAAAAATGAATTACTTAAGAATTTACCGCACCACCACCGAAGCGGCTTCATCCATAAGATTGTCTACGATAAGGAAACCGCTAATTCACGGCAACGGGATAATAACCGGGTGGCCCGTGTAGCTCCGACTAGCAAAGCAAAAGCCATTTTGTTTATTACCAGCCTTTTCTGCACGATTGTTGATGTAAAAGACTAGAATGTTCACGGTATGCTTTACCAGCATTTGGTGAAATCAAGACTAAAACAACAATACACAATAAAGCAGTCATTGCAGAACACAGATTTCTTTGCAGAACAGCCTGAACCCCTAAACGTACAACGCCTATTCCATACATAATATAGCTAGGTACAGCAAACATCATGACGCCCAAAGGACCATCACAATCAGCAACCCCATCAATACCGGCAGCCAAGTACTCATTGGGTAAAAGTACTACCGCCAAAAATGCAACCGGGAGAGCCGCCACCATGATTATCCTGAAGAACTCGATGTTAATCACTTTTAACGCTTGTATTGAGTCTTGAATCAGCCCGCCTAGCTCCAATTGGCGAAGCATAATCGAAGGAACGGAAATTAAACTTGCGTACGATTACGCTTCGCTAATCGCACCTACGGTCCTTTTTTATTCATGTTGATATTGTCGAACAATGCTCATAAAGTCTTATCGGCATCTTCCTTAAGAATTTTTTCTACATCTGAGTACTTCAACCCCATGAGAAAATAAATTAGAGTAAATATTTTATTTCTTAGCAAATCCAAAAACCTTACTTTGTCCGGCACGTTCAATTGTAAGCGTCCAGCCACCCCACCTGTAAAAAATATTCTACCTGCGGCATCCTGTGATTTTTTTGATCAGGAGAAGCTATGGCCGTCACACCAAAATGGCGTCAGCATATTGAAGCATGGCAAAGCAGTGGTTTGTCGCAAGCCGAGTATTGCGCGAAGCAGCAAATCAATGTCCGTACGTTTACGGCACGACTGAGCGACTACCGCAAGTTACCCAAGTCAGATTCAGCCGTGTTGATACCGGTGCAGGTTGAGCCG
>JBNLEI010000177.1:0-2151 GCA_050304855.1 Methylococcaceae bacterium | reverse complement strand
CAAACAAGGAGACTACTTAAGCCTTCCGACTATGTTGTAATCTTTTTCGCCCTGGTATGCATTACGGGCTCGGTCCCGGTCACCTATGCGCAAACATCCGAAGATGAGGAGGAAGCCATGAGAAAAGCCCAAGATCCACTCGCCGACGTAAAAGCGCTGATGACCGATAATACTATTGCGTTTGGCACTTCCGACGATCAAACCGCGTATGGCTTCCAATTACAACCGGTGTATTCCATGCCCATGAATCAGGACTTTAACTTCGTCGCCCGTAGCATTATCCCGATTGTCGGCGTTCAAAACGGTGCAGTCCTGCCTAAGCTCGGACACGAATCCATAGGTGGATCGGGGATGACATGGGGAATGAGCGACATAATGCTTCAGGGTTTTTTTGTGCCGAAGACCGAAAGCAATATTAAATTCGGTTTCGGTCCGCAAATCTCCCTTCGGACACGAACGGACCGAGTAGTCGGCGGGCCCGGCTGGGGCGGTGGCCTTGGCGGCGTGATCTTCGGCTCTGCCGGAGACTTGTCGTATGGAGCCCTCATTAGCCATCACTGGGGGCAAAACGATTTTAGCCTCACGACGATGCAACCGATCATGTTTTACAACCTCGATCTCTTTGGCGGGTCCTACGTCGGATACAGCAATTCGATTATGTATGATTGGTCCGCTTCCGGGGCAAATGCCTGGCAGGTGCCAGTAGGCCTTACAGTGGGAAAAACCTTCATCTTAGAAAACAAATTTATGATCGATCTGAATTTAGGTGGTTATTACTTGGCCACCGCTCCGAAAGGCGGTGCCGATCAGCAGTTGAAGTTCGGTATTTCTCTGTTTTTTCCGTAATGCAAACTCAAAGGCTTAACTACACAATAACCCATGTATTAAGAGCTATACTGTGTTTTCCTTATATGAACCGTTTAATTTTATTGCGAAGTAAACCACGTTTGTTCGGTGATAACGGCATAGTGACTTTTTAGCGGATTGTTCGATTACCGGAAGGAAAAGGGCATGTGCTAAACTCGACGCCGCCTTGATCTTCTACTGACCAAAGAAAAGATTGAACGCAACTATCATTCATTGAATCATCAAACCTTTGCCGGTAGATTGATGGGCGATGGCGTTCGTCTTGAAGCAATCAGAACGAAGTTACAATGGCGCTCTGGCTGCTAACCGCCGAACCTATTTCGATATAGTTAACTCATCCATAACCACGATGAGCAAAACTAGGTATTAATTTCGACTGCATTTTGTCCAAAAGGATTTGACGTTGTATATAGCCAAATAATGCTTGGTAAATTTGTACTCGGTACGAGCGAATAACTTGAATTAATTGTCGAATGTTAGGTTGATGCCGCTGTAATCAGCATTGCTTGAAGATATTCCATAACGATTATGACTTTCGGTCTCAAGGAGGATAAATGATCCAGTTTTTGTTGGCTGCAATATTGCTACTCTCATCTACAGCGATATCCGGCGAAGAGGCGGATAACATGAGGGCTTTTCCCGCCGCCGAAAAGGGAATGATTAGGGAACATCTGATTAATGATGGTTTTTTGTGGGAATGCGTTGAATTGTATTGTCCTGGTTCAGCGTGAAATGGAGTTTTCCGGTTCAAAATTAAGAGACACTATCAGTCCTAATCTGTGCTTAGTGTAATCTCCGGTTTTCAGCGCGTCGTTCACGCGCAAGCGCCAGTTGCCGTTCACGGCGCGCCCAGATTTCAGGCGCTTTCCCGGCCAGTTTATCGGCGGGCGTGACATAGCCGATAGCGCTGTGTAAGCGATTGTGATTGTAGTCGTTTACATAGTCGGCGACCATGCGCTGGGCTTCTTCGAGATTCAGGGGGGCCTTGGGGCGTATGCATTCGGACTTCAGGCTCTGATGCCATCGCTCTAACTTGCCGTTGCTTTGCGGATAATAAGGCGATGTACGGACGTGGTCCATCCCTTTGAGTCGGATGAAGGCCTTGAAATCGTTGGCCACAAACTGCGGACCATTATCCGAGATGATGCGCGGCTTGGCCTCGGGAAAGACTTCCAGCGCCCGCTGCACGATGATCTCCACGTCTTGCTCGGTCATCCGTTCCCGGATTTCATGATGCACGATGGACCGGCTATAACCATCCAGAAGGCTGCACAGGTAATAGAA
>JBNLEI010000176.1:0-4710 GCA_050304855.1 Methylococcaceae bacterium | reverse complement strand
GCCCTTCAACAACCACAACAGTTCGTGAATAATCGATTTCAAATTTACTTTCTTGGTTGTCACCAGGGGAAAGCCGTCTTGCAGATTGAAGCGCATCTGGTGACCGAAGATGGATAGAGTTCCGCTGCCGGTACGGTCGCCTTTACGATATCCTTCGCTAAGGATTTTTTCCAGTAAATCGAGATAGGGTTGCATGTATAAATGATCAAGGTCGCTGAACGGTCGTACAGTTTATGTAAATACCCGATCCGTTTACAACCGGTAAGGAATGAAATCAGACGGAATATTCAAAGTCTAGGAAAATTACTGTTATGCATCCTCCGGCAAAGAGACGGTTAATTTGCATGGCTATCAACGGTCTCAATATCCTAAATTGTTAGTCTTGAATTTTTAGCAGATCATACTAGACTCTAGTAACGTGTTAACTGAGTTTTTATTACACTATTTCTGATAGAGACGATAAGGAGTATAGGTCATGAGATATGTTTTCATTTTTCTGACGCTGTTAATCGGCAACGCATACGCGGAACCCGTCAACATCAATACGGACGACGCAGCGACCATTTCCTCGTCATTAAAGAGAATCGGTCCAAAAAAAGCCGAGGCCATCATTCAATACAGGGAAAAAAACGGCCCTTTCAAATCCCCCCGGGATTTGCTTAATATCAAAGGAATCGGAGAAAAAACGTTGCAGGAAATCGAAAAGGATATCCTGATATCGGAACCCGCACCCAAAACCGATCAATAGTATCGCGTCTTACATTTCATACCTTCTTTTCAACCGCCGGATTGGCCAAGCCGATTCGGCTTTTTTTTGGAAAGCGTTATTAACCGGTCGTATTTCATTTATAAATTTAGATGGCTACTAACAAACTTCAGATAGCAGAAATAATGGGATGTTTCCGGCCAGATTTTCAAAATTGTTGACAGCAGGGACGCCGGCATCAAGGTTACAGGGACTTATTTAAGCCATATATTGAAATTACGACTGGAGTTATGAAATGTTGTCTACAAGATGCGAACGGCAACGCTTGAATCGTATCTTTGCCACTCATTCCGGATACATTGTCGGTTGGCAGTCTCCATATCGAATTTGTCAGCCGATTTCATCTTCTTTTATTTCTTTTTATTCGGAAAACTCAATATGTTATTGGAGTTTCTTTGCTTTACCCAAGCGGCATTGTCAATAACCATATACACGAAGCCATTGTCGCTTGGAGTTCTATATACACCCATTGCTCCGATTGCTTTCGCCATAACGGCTGTCATCTCCCAACCATCCGTCTCGTCAGCCGACCAATGGGCGCAAGCTAGCTTCATATAATGATTCTGTTCGCCCATTTCGCGAATTAGCCTCGATTTTTCCTTAATATTTTCCGTAAACGAGGTATTGGCCCAAGCCCACATCCAAGTATTCGACGTAGTTGAAAAGGTACCTGCAAAATCTATGTTGCATTCTAAAACGGGTTCGCCTCCATGAGAAAAAACGAGTTTTCCCGTTTCCTGATACCAATCCCATCTTTCATGATTACCAACTTTAAATTCTTCCACAAAATGACCCTGTACTTCATGGAAATAATCGATACTTGATTCAATCAGATCAGCAAACGATTGTTCATCCTGTTTCCAGTTCTTTTCTCTAATTTGGCGATAACATTCGGAACATACGAGCTTTATATTTGCAAACGCTTCAGAGGTGTCGTTCCATTCACCTTCTTGTTCCAAAACCTCGTCGCATTTATCGCACCAAGCATCCGGATAGAGAACGTCCGGATTGTCCGGGTCAAATCCCATATGAAATCCAAGACTCCGTCCTTCATGCAAATGGTGGCAAATAAATGCGGTTGACCTTTCTCCGTGAGCTGCGCATTCTATGTTATTTTCATCATTGCACATTTTCGGGCGCCCTTTTTCGGCTTAACTAAATCCTGAATTTACCGTGACCAGCTTTCATCCATCGCCATCTCTACCGGTAATCTTTCGACCCGGAAGAGATATTACTATATGTTCCCAAGGTCTCGTACATCGCTTTTGTATCGACCGGCTTGGTGATGATTCCATTCATTCCGGAATCGATACATTGCCTCCGTTTATCATCCACCGCATGCGCGGTCAGGGCCACTATGGGTATGTCAGTTAAATTGAGATCATTTCTGATTTTACGAGTCACCTCGTAACCGTCCATTTCGGGCATTTGGATATCCATTAACACGACGTCGAATGCGGCGTTTCGGCTGAGTAAATCCAGCGCTTGACGGCCGTCGTCGACAGACGTCACATCGATTCCCAGCTTTTCCAGTTGAGCCTCTATCAAAAGCTGATTGAGCTCGTTATCTTCCACCAGCAAAACTTTCATCCCTCCGAAATGGGTCTTGATCTGTTGTCCAATATGTTTCGATGCGGGAGCTTGATCGCGCGGATCTTCTTTCACTTTCACGGTAAAGCTGAACGTGCTGCCCTTGCCCGGTGCGCTCTCGACACCGATTTCGCCTCCCATCAGATGAACCAATTGCCGGCAAATAGCCAATCCGAGCCCTGTCCCACCGTATTCGCGGGTGGTCGAGCTGTCGCCTTGTGAAAACGGTTGGAAAAGTCTCTCCTGTTGTTCGGGCGTCATACCGATACCGCAATCGGTGACGGAGAATCGCAGAGTAAGCAGTCCGTTGATACGATTGACTAGCTTAACATTGCAGGCGATCTCCCCCTTTTTGGTGAATTTGATGGCATTAGAAATCAGGTTGGTGAGGACTTGCCGCAATCGCAGGCTGTCGCCCAGCACCCGATAAGGCAAATCCGCCGACATCATGAAGCTTAACTCCAGTCCTTTGCGGGACGCGGAAAACTCCAAGACATCCCGCGTATCGGAAATCATGCGGCGTATGTCGAAAGAGGAGTTTTCTAATTCCAATTTGCCGGCTTCGATTTTTGAGAAATCGAGGATGTCGTTAATAATGCCGAGAAGATTGACGGACGATGCGTGGACCTTGTTCAGGCAGTCGCGAAGCTTGGCCGGATCGTTTTCCTCCAGACCAAGTTGGCTGAAGCCCATGATAGCGTTCATCGGCGTGCGGATTTCGTGCGACATATGGGCCAGAAACGTAGCCTTTGCTATCGCCGCCGCTTCGGCGGCTTTTTTCGCTTCCTCCAGCTCAATCTCCGTCTCCTTGCGTGCGGAAATATCGAATATAAATCCGATCAGCTTGGTCGTTACGCCGTTTTCCCGGATGACGTGGACTACGTCCCTCACCCAGACAAAGCTTCCGTCGGCCTTCAATGCGCGATAATCGGCTTCATGGTCTATTCCATGCTCCGACTGGAAAACGCAATAGTTTGAAACGGCTTCCCGCTCTTCGGCGTGAATACGATCAATCCAGTCCTGAGCGGTGACCCAACTCGATTGCTCCCAGCCAAGAAGGTCCTCGATTTGAGGACCGATATAGCTGAACAGCTTAGTATCCCAGTCGAGTTGCCAAGGGATCGCTTTGGTGGATTCGAGAAGAGTCTTGTAAACGTGGTCGTCGATCGAGGTCATCTTCTGTAATTCTTCGTTAAGTACTCTGTAAGGAATGCGTATCAAATGCAGTCGATGAAATTTTCGGCACGAACCGACTTCATTTAATACCGTTTATAACGGTGACTACCGGAGCGAAACTGGGAATAAGGCGCTAATTCCTCGGATACCGTTCTCGGCATTACGATAGCCAACAAGGACTGGACTATTAGAAATCTGATGAGATTCAAAGCCTATAAATCTACAACAATACGGTCATAGGTGTTGGAATCGAGTGTTACGGCCAACATGGCATCGAACAGGTTATTATCAAAGTCTGCATATCTTATAAACTAGAGTGATTGCTTACGTCAATATCCGCCTGGAATTAATGTAATTCTAAACGTGACTACATACTTATCTGCCATGATAACCAAGTCGGGATAACTTGAACGATCAGGTCGGTGACTTTTTTCCTCAAACGTTATTCTTTTCGCCTGCGCCTATCTTTCACCGTCAAAATTTGGCAATCAATGGGATCAGATGAACTACAGTCCGCCGCCGTCTGCGCTTTTTACGGCTTCAAAATAGATTTCAGGAATTACAATTTCCCAAGCGTCGCTTCTTATTGCTTCTGTATCACCCGCTTTTTTGGACCTGACCAGTATTGCAGCAACCTTGACTTCCACAATTCTACCGTCCGGAGGAGTAAATGCCTGAGCCATTCGAGCAACGACCGTTCCGTTCCGGTCGGTTAATTCGTACGTTTGTTGATCATTGTTCTTACTTTTCAAACCAAGTGGACTGCCATAATTCAAGTTGGCAATGGCTTTATGAACAGGATGGCCGGTAGAAAAAAATCCGGGCCAGGATAGGACGACATGCCTTGGACTGGCTACCCAGCTTCGCAGCGTCTGTGTCCTTAACCGTTCAACCGGCTTGGGTTGGGTTTTTAGACATAAGTTACTGCAATCGCGAATGAAGGGATGATGTTTAACCTGCCGGGCGCACAAGGTTAACGTTTTCCGCGCCCGGGTCATGGCCACATAATATAAACGGCGCTCCTCGTCGTTCGATTTTTGACAGCCTCCGGCATCCAGAATGATTACATGGTCAAACTCCAGGCCCTTGGCTCTGTGGGCCGTCAGTAACGATAAAGGCGAATGAAAACCGTCATTGTTTGATTTTTGGCTGCCGCAGCGAAATTCGTAGAGCGATTC
>JBNLEI010000175.1:0-19385 GCA_050304855.1 Methylococcaceae bacterium | reverse complement strand
AAATATCCTGCAGCGATAATTACAACCGCTCCAATCATACCTGCTGGCTCTTTTAACATTTCTGTTAAGTCTAAGATCGCTCCCATGAGTGTCCTACCTTTAATAGTTGTTGTAAATAAATGTGCCAATTTATTGGCATCCGAAGGTCATATGTTACTTTAGAAAGACATAAAGTCAAGCAATAAGTCTATTTTATAAGTAAAAAGCCATATATCAATATGACTGTCAATAATCCGCTCCAATCGCTCGATTGGGCTGACCATAAATTACACCGTCGTATTTTTTAACGAGGCCCTTCAGGATAACTTAAGTTTGTAGTTTTAATCCACTTTCCTGTTCGACTTTTCAGCCTATTTGAATTTCAAAAAAGTAACGACAAGACAATATACTACACAGCATCGGTGGAGAAGACGATCAATTTAGTCATTTCCTCCTCGAGCTTAAACAATTAGAGGGATTACGAATGTGAGTTCTCCGTACTATTCCTCTGATTTTCGTGCATTTCCTCTTGCTTAGAATTGACAAAAGACATTTAGCCCTACCAAATGTACAATATAAAAAATAATTTCACCCTGCTCATAATTTCCCAAATTGCCATCTCGTCTGAATATGAGTAGTATGGGCGTTTATTTATCTGTATCTATAATAAGAAACAACAACGAGGAAGAAAAATGATTGGTGGTATAATAATGGTTTTGACAGCAATCTGGATCTACCAGGCTGTTTTAAAAGTAAAAAAACCTCATGGTTTATTTTGGGTCGCGGGATGCGTTGCGGTTTTCTTTGCAGTCCAGTGGCTATTTGTGCAACTCAATATTTTTATAATCGACAGCTATCAAGGCGAAGATATTGGTGGCGACTATGACCGCGCCATTACCAGCGTCGGTGATCGGAGTACGAACGAGCAAGGATCCGGCGGACTGTTTCTCAACATTCTCTATGAGTTATTGCCTCCGTTGGCCGGTTTTCTCTCCGCCGCTTTCATCCGCACAAAATTCATTCTGAATGAAGCTTTAACTGTCAGCAATCTTTTCGGCGGTATTAAAGAGATGTTTAGCAGCATTAAAAACAGCTTTAAAAGCTCCGAATAATCTAAAACCTATCCGAACTCAATGAAAAAGCCCGGTATATGCCGGGCTTTTTTGTTAAAATCAAACGCTTATTTTCCGTTACGCGGTCACATTGCTGACAATAAAAACCAATGTCATGATAAACAGCACGGTAGCGACAACCCCGACAACAATGTAACTGGACAACGAACCGTGCTGAAAATCGATTTCCCGGTTTTTATTGCTTTGAACGCCGATGCCGGCCGCAATGACACTTTTAATGACATGCAGGATATTTGGTTTTGACACAATTCTCTCCTATTTATATATTAGACTTTAATAATATACAGTAAGCGACCGTTACGCAACAGCCTACCAAAAACGCCTTAGATAAAAGATCAAACACCCAAATCAATATGAACAATCACGAGTTACTAAAACAGCAATTAGCCCAACGGATCCTATTCCTCGACGGCGCCATGGGTACGATGATACAAAGTTACAAGCTGGAAGAAAACGATTATCGTGGAAAGCGTTTTGCCGATTGGGATTGCGATCTTAAAGGCAACAATGATCTGTTGTCGCTAACCCAGCCGGAGATCATCAAATCGATTCATCGAGCTTATCTGGATGTCGGCTCGGATATTATTGAAACCAACACGTTCAATGCCACAACGATTGCAATGGCCGACTACAAAATGGAGTCATTGGCCTACGAAATCAATCTGGAATCCGCCCGTTTGGCCAAGCAGGTTGCAAACGAAGTCACTGCACTCTCCCCCGATAAACCGAGATTTGTCGCCGGCGTACTGGGACCGACTAATCGTACCGCCTCGATGTCGCCGGATGTCAACGATCCAGGGTATAGAAACATCACCTTCGACGACTTGGTGCAGGCATATAGCGAAGCGGCCAGGGGTTTGGTGGACGGCGGCGCCGATATTCTTTTGATCGAAACCGTCTTCGATACGTTAAACGCCAAAGCGGCTATTTTCGCAGTTGAGCAACATTTTGAAACCATCGGCTATAAATTACCGGTCATGATTTCCGGTACTATCACCGATGCATCGGGTAGAACGCTTTCGGGCCAGACGGCTGCGGCATTCTGGTATTCGCTAAAGCATGTCGAGCCGATTTCAATCGGTTTCAACTGTGCCTTAGGCGCCAAAGAACTGCGTCAATATATTGAGGAATTAGCTGGTATAGCGGATACCCACGTATCTGCTCACCCGAACGCCGGTTTACCTAATGAATTCGGTGAATACGATGAAACACCGGAAGAGATGGCCAAGGAACTCGCCGACTGGGCAGCCAACGGCTATTTGAATATCATCGGTGGCTGTTGCGGAACGTCTCCTGCACATATCGAAAACATAATCGAACAAGTCAGCAAACATACTCCGAGAAAAGTGCCCTCTTTGGAAAAACAATGTCATCTGGCCGGCTTGGAACCCATGCATATCGGACCGGATACACTGTTCGTTAATGTCGGCGAAAGAACCAATGTGACCGGATCTGCAATTTTCAAGCGCTTGATCGTCGAAGAAGACTATGAAACCGCGCTAGATGTCGCCAAACAACAGGTGGAAAACGGCGCTCAAATCATCGACATCAACATGGACGAAGGCATGCTCGATTCCAAAGAAGCGATGGTCCGTTTTTTAAATTTGATCGCCGCCGAACCCGACATTGCCAAAGTACCGGTTATGCTGGACTCCTCGAAATGGGAAATTCTTGAAGCCGGCCTCAAATGCATTCAAGGAAAAGGAGTGGTCAATTCCATATCCCTGAAAGAAGGCGAAGAAAATTTCATCCAGCAAGCGAAATTGGTTCGGCACTACGGCGCAGCCGTCATCGTCATGGCATTCGACGAACAAGGCCAAGCGGACAGCTACGACCGTAAAGTTGAAATCTGCCGCCGCGCCTACCGAATCCTCACCCAACAAATCGGTTTTCCGGCCGAGGACATAATCTTCGATCCGAATATTTTTGCCGTCGCCACCGGTATTGAGGAACATAACAACTACGGGATCGATTTTATTGAGGCTACACGCGAGATTAAACAGACTCTGCCCCACGCCCTTGTGTCCGGCGGCGTTTCCAACGTTTCTTTTTCATTCCGCGGCAACAACCCTGTTAGGGAAGCCATTCATGCAGTATTCCTCTATCATGCGATTAATGCCGGCATGGACATGGGGATTGTCAACGCCGGGCAGTTGGCGATTTATGCCGATATTCCCGAGGAATTACGCAACGCTGTCGAGGACGTAGTGCTGAACCGCCAACCGGAAGCTACAGAAACATTACTCGAAATCGCGGAGAAATATCGCGGTGACGGGAGTAGCGGAAGCAAACAGGAAGACCTTGAATGGCGTAACTGGCCGGTTAATAAGCGCCTTGAACACGCGTTGGTAAAAGGCATTTCCGAGTACATCGACGAAGACACCGAACAAGCCAGACAAGAAGCCGAAAAACCGTTGCATGTCATCGAAGGCCCGTTGATGGACGGTATGAACGTCGTCGGTGACCTGTTCGGAGCCGGCAAAATGTTTCTACCGCAAGTGGTTAAATCTGCCCGGGTTATGAAAAAAGCGGTCGCCTATCTGCTGCCGTTTATGGATGCGGATAAGGATGGCGAGCGCCAAGCTAACGGTAAGGTTTTAATGGCAACGGTCAAAGGAGACGTGCACGATATCGGTAAAAATATCGTCGGCGTGGTATTGCAATGCAACAATTACGAAGTCATCGACTTGGGCGTCATGGTACCGGCGGAAAAAATATTGAAAACCGCGCGCGAGGAGAAGGTTGATATTATCGGCTTGAGCGGCCTGATTACGCCGTCATTAGACGAAATGGTACATATGGCCAAAGAAATGGAACGCCAGGGCTTCCAGATACCGTTAATGATCGGCGGCGCCACTACATCGCGCGCGCATACGGCGGTCAAGATAGAACCTAATTATCAGGGCGCCACCATCTATGTCGCCGACGCCTCCCGCAGTGTCGGTGTCGTCAGCTCCTTGTTAAGCGAAGACCTGCGCGCCGATTACATCGGAAAAATCCGCGCCGAATATGAGCACGTCAGAGAACGCCATAAAGGCCGCAAAGCAAAAACTCAGCAGTTAAGCTTGGAACAGGCGAGAACAAATAAATTCGATTACGGCGATTTCCGGCCGGTGAAACCTTCGTTTCTCGGCACTAAAGTGATCGATCGTTTTCCGCTGGAAACTCTCGTTTGGTATATCGACTGGACACCGTTTTTCCAGACTTGGGAGCTGTCAGGACGTTATCCGGCGATTCTGGAAGACACTATCGTCGGAGAAGAAGCCAGAAAACTGTTCGATGATGCCCAAGAGATGTTACATAAAATCATTTCCGAAAATTGGCTGGAAGCCAAAGCCGTGGTGGGTTTTTTTCCGGCCAACAGTATCGACGAAGACATCATCCTCTATACCGATGAATCACGTACTGAGCGGCTGGAGACTTTACATCATCTGCGACAACAGAATGTCAAAGCCCCAGGCAAACCCAATTATTGCCTAGCGGACTTCATCGCTCCGGCATCCAGCGGCAAAGCCGACTATGTCGGCGGCTTCGCCGTCACTACCGGCATCGGCATAGAGAATAAGCTACAGGCATTCGAAAAGGATCACGATGACTATAGTGCCATTATGCTGAAAGCGTTAGCCGACCGCTTGGCGGAGGCATTTGCCGAATACCTGCATCAAGTAGTCAGAAAGGAATATTGGGGTTACGCCAAAGACGAAAAACACGATAACGACGCCCTGATTGCCGAGGTCTACCAGGGTATTCGTCCGGCCCCCGGCTATCCGGCCTGTCCGGACCATACTGAGAAAGGCAAATTGTTCGAACTGCTGCATGTCACGCCGAGCACCAGCATCGAACTGACTGAAAACTACGCCATGACACCCGCCGCCGCCGTGAGTGGGTGGTATTTTTCCCATCCCGAGTCCCAGTATTTCAACGTCGGTAAAATCGACCAGGATCAGCTGCAAAACTACGCTAGCCGCAAAGGTATGGCCGACGAAGTTACCGAACGCTGGCTGGCTGCGCATTTACATCACTGAGATAGAGCGACCGATCATGACTCTCAAAAATATTATTGAAAAATCATTGGAACGCATGATGTACGGAAGCCGTTGGATTCTGGCACCGATCTATCTCGGCCTCAGCCTGGCTCTGCTGGCTTTATCGATTAAGTTTTTCCAGGAGTTATATCATTTCATACCGCATTTTCTCGAAATCGAAGAATCCGATATGATCCTAAAACTACTGACCTTAATCGACCTGACGCTAGTCGGCAGCCTAACGGTAATCGTCATGTTCAGCGGCTACGAAAATTTCGTTTCGCAAATGGACATAGGTCCAGATGCGGAAAAACTTGACTGGCTGGGCACTCACGATTACGGTTCACTGAAAATGAAGGTAGCCTCGTCGATTGTCGCTATCTCATCGATCCACTTGCTAAAAGTTTTCATGAACGTTCAATATACCGACAACGATAAGCTGTTATGGTACGTTGCAATCCATTTAACCTTAGTCACTTCCGCTTTACTGATGGGTTATCTGGAAAAAATGACTAAACATACATGAGCGATTACTTTCTATTCGGCACTGCCGGCTGCCATTTGTGCGAGCAAGCCGAGCAGCTTATTGAACACTCGGAGGCTGCTCTTGCTTATCACAAACAGGATATCGTCGAAAAAAATGATTGGATGGAACAATACGCCACGCGCATTCCCGTTCTTTATCATATCCCCAGCCGAGAAGAACTGGGATGGCCTTTTGACCAAACTTCGTTACAACAATTTATTTCCCGCCATCGACGGAGTTAAGTAAACTTTAACCGACTAAACGAAGAGGCCTTACCATGAGCTTAATTCGCCAGGACAATTTCATTCAAAGCATTGCCGATGCGTTGCAATTTATTTCCTACTACCATCCGCTCGACTTCATTCAGGCCTTACATGCCGCCTATGAGAAAGAACAAAGTAAGGCGGCCAAAGACGCCATCGCCCAAATTTTGATAAATTCGCGCATGTGCGCGGAAGGCCGCCGTCCAATTTGCCAGGATACCGGAATTGTTACTGTTTTTTTAAAAATCGGCATGGAAATCCGATGGGAAACAAATCTGACCGTTTCCGACATGATCAACGAAGGCGTGCGTCGAGCCTACAACAATCCCGACAACATTCTGCGCGCTTCGATACTCACCGACCCGGCCGGGAAACGCATCAATACAAAAGACAATACTCCCGCCGTTATTCATATGGAACTGGTCCCGGGCGATACGGTAGAAGTCGAAATTGCCGCCAAAGGCGGAGGGTCTGAAGCTAAATCGAAATTTGTGATGCTGAATCCTTCCGACAGCATTGTCGACTGGGTGTTGAAGACTGTACCGACGATGGGTGCAGGTTGGTGCCCACCCGGCATTCTGGGCATTGGTATTGGCGGCACTGCGGAAAAAGCGATGATTCTCGCCAAACAGGCTTGCATGGAATCAATAGACATTCAACAATTGCAAGCCCGCGGCCCTCGAAACGCCCTGGAAGAACTGAGGCTGGAGTTATATGAAAAAGTCAACGCACTTGGAATCGGTGCCCAGGGGCTAGGCGGCTTGACAACCGTTTTGGATGTTAAAATCAAAGACTATCCGACTCATGCCGCAAACCTGCCCGTGGCCTTGATTCCAAACTGCGCAGCCACCCGTCATATTCATTTCACTCTGGACGGTTCTGGCCCAGTGCAGCTGCAGCCGCCGAAACTCGAGGACTGGCCTATCATTAGCCAAGAAAATGGACAATCCGCTCGCCGAGTCGATCTGAACAGTCTTTCCAAAGCCGACATCGCTAGCTGGCAACCGGGGGAAACTTTATTGTTAAGCGGCACACTGTTGACTGGACGGGACGCCGCGCATAAACGCCTTGTCGAAATGATTGAACGAGGCGAGTCACTGCCAGACAATATCGACTTTAACAATAAATTCATTTATTACGTCGGCCCGGTCGACCCGGTCCGCGATGAAGTGGTGGGCCCGGCCGGACCGACCACCGCTACGCGGATGGATAAGTTCACGGAAACGATGTTGGCAAAAACCGGCCTATTGGGGACGATAGGTAAAGCGGAGCGAGGCCCAGCAGCTATTGAGGCCATCAAAAAGCATCATGCGGTTTACCTCATCGCCGTAGGCGGCGCCGCTTATCTGGTTTCCAAAGCGATCCGCGAAGCCCGGGTAGTCGCCTTTGAAGACCTCGGCATGGAGGCAATCCACGAATTTGTCGTGGAAGATATGCCGGTCACGGTCGCTGTCGATAGCAACGGCACTTCCGTCCATAAGACGGCGCCAAAAATCTGGCAAGGAAAAATCGGCAAAATTCCGGTTACCATAGAATAAAAATTCATGATCACTTAAAAGTACGGCTCCTTAATTAACTGACTCTTTTTCAATTCGCCATGGAAAAACTGACCTGTTTCAAAGCTTACGATATTCGCGGCCAACTGGGTTCCGAACTCAATGAAGACATTGCCTATCGAATCGGTCGCGCCTGTGGCGACTATTTGCAAGCCGAATCGATTGTCGTCGGGGGCGATGTCCGACTTACATCGGAGTCTCTTAAGGCCGCGCTGGCCGAGGGTTTGATGGATGCAGGCGTCAATGTCATCGACATCGGTATGACCGGCACCGAAGAGATTTATTATGCCGCCCAGGCGCTGGATGTGGACGGAGGCATTGAAGTGACCGCCAGTCATAATCCGATGGACTACAACGGCATGAAACTGGTCCGGGAAAACGCCAAACCGATCAGTGGCGATACCGGCCTGCGTGAAATTCAACGCCTGGCTGAAACCAATGAATTTAAAAAAACGACGCAACGCGGCCAACTGACAAAGCTATCCCATCTGGATGCTTATACTGACCATTTGATGACCTATGTCAATATCGAGAATTTCAAACCGCTGAAACTAGTGGTCAATGCAGGTAACGGCGCGGCTGGTCACGTCATCGATGCACTTGCAATAAAGTTGCAGAAAGCTAAAGCGCCAGTCGAATTTATCAGGATCCATCATGAACCTGACGGCACTTTCCCCAATGGCATCCCCAATCCGTTGCTCCCCGAATGCCGGCAAGATACTGCGGATGCGGTCATTAAACATCGAGCCGATATGGGAATCGCCTGGGACGGAGATTTCGACCGCTGTTTTCTCTTCGACGAACAGGGACACTTTGTAGAAGGCTATTATATTGTCGGCTTGCTGGCGGAGGCGTTTCTAGAAAAAACACCCGGCAGCAAAATTATTCATGACCCCAGATTAAGTTGGAATACCATTGATGTGGTAACAGCGGCCGGAGGCGTTCCGGTGATGTCGAAAACCGGCCATGCATTTATCAAGGAGCGCATGCGCAAAGAAGATGCAATATACGGCGGGGAAATGAGCGCGCATCATTATTTCCGTGATTTTGCTTATTGCGACAGCGGAATGATTCCTTGGTTGCTGGTCACCGAACTACTCTGTGTAAAAGGCAAAAAACTGTCGGAAACGGTGGCTGAACGTATTGCCGCTTATCCTTCATCCGGCGAAATCAATTCCAAGCTGGCTGATCCGGCTGCCGCCATCAACCGCGTTAAAGTACATTATGAGAATGACGCGCTGGTGATCGACGAAACTGATGGCATTAGCCTGGAATTTGCAGACTGGCGTTTTAATTTGCGTTCATCCAATACCGAACCGGTTGTCAGGCTCAATGTCGAAACAAAACAAAATATTGCTTTGATGACGCATAAAACCGAAGAAATTCTTGCGCTTTTGCGGCAATAAATAAGCACCCCAGCATATCATCCCGCCAACTCGCCGGCAAAGGCCGGATGTCTGTCGCTAGGCCGGTCCAGGTAGTAACCTTGCACGAACTGCACGCCGAAACTATGGAGCAGTGCCATTGTTTCGGCGTTTTCAACAAATTCGGCGACAACGGCTTTCCCTAATCCTCTGGCTATACTAACCATCGCTTTTACAAACACCTGATTCTCTTGGTTATTGACTAGATCGCGAACAAACATCCCGTCGATTTTCAGAATTTCCACATTGAGATACTTCAGATAGGTAAACGTCGAAAAACCGCTGCCGAAATCATCCAGACAGATGCGGCAACCGGCTTGGTGTATCGCTTCGATAAAACGCTGAGCATCCTGAATATCGGAAACGGTTTCCGTTTCGGTCAACTCAATGATCAACCGTTTAGGCTCTACTGAATGAAAAATCAACTGTTCCCGGATATAGCCCGGTAACGAAGGTTCATCGAACGAACGTCCTGAAATATTGACGGCCAGCCCCGGCAACGAAGGATACTTAGCCAGCAAGGCAATACTCTTGGCCAGAATCCGACGATCGATTTCAACAATTTGACCATTTTTTTCCGCAAACGGAATAAATGCACCAGGCATAATCAACCGTTGACGATCTGCCGGGTCGCGCATACGCACCAACACTTCCAAATGACTCAACTGGCTATCAACGGCTTGATAAATGCCCTGAAAATGCAACTCCAGCAGGTTCTGTTCCAGCGCCAAACCGATTCTTCGGCTCCAACTCATGCGCTCTACCATCAACTCGGAATCATTTCGTTCCGGATTATAGACCGCCCAAGTATTTTTACCCTGTTTTTTAGCTTGATACATGGCAGCATCGGCATGGGCAACCAAATCTTCGGTATTGCTGCCGTGTTGCGGATATACTGCAACTCCCACGCTGGCTGTCAGACGCAAACTGGTACCGCGAAAACGAAAAGGAATTGACGAAACAGTTCTGACAATACGTTCTGGCAAGGCACCCAAATTGTCTTCGCCAAACACCATTGTCAGAATAGCGAACTCGTCACCGCCTAATCTAGCGAACATCTCGGCCCCTCGGACCAATGCGCTGACCTCGCTTGCAGTCCTTAACAAAACGCTATCTCCGATACCATGACCGAAAGTATCGTTAATGTATTTAAATTCGTCCAAATCAAAATAAAGCAAAGCGAATTGTCCGCCACTGCGCCGGCAACTTTCAATCATAAATGCCAGATGTTTCTGAAAGCGATGTCGATTATTAAGTCCGGTTAATTGGTCGTGTTCGGCAAGATAGAGAAGTTGCTGAGCGGTTTGACGCTCGTGAGTTATGTCTTCGTAGATCCATAAGCGCCCCAAAACGCCTTTTTCGCTATCCAAAACAGGGTAAGACAACTGAGTCAGAATACGGCCGTCGTTAAACTCAATCTCAAAACGTTCACTGATTTCATGGGTATCCAGCACTCTTAGCACATACTTAGATGAGTGTTCGCGATTTACAAACCGTTGGGGAGATTTTTCCAACAAATAATTCAAAGAGTGGCCAATTAAAGGTTCGTTCTCTTCCAACGCCCACATACGCCTGAAGGCAGGATTGATGTATTCGGCACACCCCTGTTTGTCTTCAAACAAAATGCCGATACTCATTGCGGAAAGCAGGGCTGCCATCCGGCTTTGCTCTCTGACTGCCAGTTCCTTATGTTCGCGCTGATTTCGTTCTGAAAGTTCCATTGAACGAATCATTTTACGAATACTCAGTACCAAAGGAATGACCAAACAGGTGCTGGCAATCAGCGTTTCGACAGTTAACTTAAGCAGCGTTTTGGAATTGCTGTGCTCACGGTCGGCAAGCTTGAGGCGTAACTTTTCACTGCTGTTGGCATGCAACCGCCCAAGCTGTTGTGCCCGAAATAGGGCCGACTCGATCAAAACCGTTAACAACTCGTCTTGGTTTTTTTCCTGATTTTCTTCGACCGGCAAGCGGTTCAATATTTGAACGAGTCGTTTGCTTTCTCCCTGTAAACGTAACCAGGCTTTTTCGTTCACATTCCGATTGCCCCATCCGTTCAGTTCACTAATCGCATCCATATAGGTTTCGATTTCATAGACAGGGTTCTTCATCGCTTCCGCAAAGGACACCATGGAGTCATCTTTTTGATGAAACCGATAGGTCTGCGCGATATCTTTAAGCGTTACTGACAACCGGTCCGTATAGTAGATAATAGGAGTATGAAAATTACTGAGCTTATCGTACATGCGATCTTGCTCGCGGCTGTGCTCGAAAAGCACACCAACCACGACAGCCGCCATCAACATCAGCAAGCCAATGAGCAAATAAACTCGATTTAAGACGAGGATACCGCTGACATTTCCATTTTTCATGGCAACTCCGCATCTACACTGGTAACAATTTTCCTCAGTAAGGCGAAATCGGATTTGTTAACAGGTAAAAAGCCGCCAGCCCCCAAAGCGACAAGGACTTTTTGATGTTCCGGATTAAGCGGTGACAATGACAGAAACGCGTCCAACAAACGATCCCGCAACTCGGAATCAAAATCGGATCGGACTGCCCACACGTAGTCGGTATAAAACGGTGTTTCCCAGAGAACACGAACGTCTTTCTCGCTTATTAGCCCGTCCCTATACATTTTTCCAATGACATCTTTACTGGCAGCGCCTAAATCTACTTTACCGTCCCGCACCCAGTAAGCGGTATTATCATGACTCCCAGAAAAAAGTACTTCGGAAAAAAAACTATCGGGGGCTATTTTACGTTCGGAGAGAAAATAAAGCGGCATCACATATCCGGATGTCGATAGTTTGGAACCGAACCCAATCCTAGCACCCTTGAACTCTTCAATCGTATGTTTATTATCGTCCGAACGGACCAAGAAAACAGAGCTAAAGCGTAGGTCGGTATCGCGCATCACCAATGGTTCAGCGCCAGCTTCCTGTTGCGCCTTAACAAACATATAACCACCGAAGACCGCTAAATCCACAGCTTTATTCTTAAACAATTCCAATTGATTCTGATAATTTTTCGATATCACTAATTGCAATTCAATACCGACTTCCTGGCGGAAATAACGTATCAACGGATCGTAACGGCTCTCGATGATATTTTTGGCGCTATCCGGTAGCACACCAACCCTCAAAACATTTCTCAAGACTGGCGCATGATCAGCATAAACTACCGAATTGAATATCAGACCGACCAAAATAAACTTGAGTAGAATTATGTGAACGATGCTTAGATAATCAAAGAAACGGTTCGAGCCAAATTTTGCGATACCGATAACCATGATATTCCTCTTCTTATTTTTATTATTCTTGAGTAATCGCGGGGAACTCTATAATGTGGATCAAAATTGTATTAATAGCCGCTATCAATTCTCCGCTCGGTTAAATCGAATAAACAATGGATATTAAATTAAATAATACTACTTTTATAATCATAGCCAATGTGATTGAAAACTACCGACATTAAACTTGCTAACATTCCACCCCCAGTGTTCAATTTTGATAACAAAAAATCAAGGCCTATTTACTCTCCGCACGCCGACAGCAATATTATTAATGTCAGTGCTTTACCGATTCTTGAACGCTTACCACACACAAAACCAAAATAAAAAAGGCGCAATGAAAACTCATTGCGCCTTTTTAGTACACGATGCCGACATGCTCCAAGTCAATTGCATCTTATAAATGACCCTATTTCCTCTCTCGAATTTATTTTGCCTCTTTTGCAGCTTCCTCTGTTTCCATAATAATGGAAGATAAGCAATTCATCATACTCTCTGTATAATTATTGTGAGCGTCAGCCAATGCTTTAGGTGAGCCAAAACTTGTCCGCAGTTCCTCCAGTGTTTTTTTGGGGTCCTCCGATTTTGTCAGAGTCAGCATTTTCGTATAGTTTCGATAGGCCGTCAGTCTATCCGGATCAAACGGAAATAATCCCGGCATATTTTTCGACGTTAAATCGACGACGCAATCGGTCATATGCTCAGGGTCGAT
Source organism: Methylococcaceae bacterium (assembly GCA_050304855.1). Taxonomy (GTDB): domain Bacteria; phylum Pseudomonadota; class Gammaproteobacteria; order Methylococcales; family Methylomonadaceae; genus Methylomarinum. The sequence continues at coordinate 6,475 of JBNLEI010000175.1, read as the reverse complement.
ATTGTAGTCTTTGATATCTTTTTCATTTGTCATCTGCTCTAAGACAGCTTCCTTATACTGATTCTTATCCGCACATCCGGCCAGAAAAAGAACCGATAAACAAAATAATGCTAATTTTTTCATATTAATTTTTTAGATGTTAATTGGACTGACTGATTTCCGTCATAGCTTGAGCGATCCAAGCCTCGGCCTCTGCATTGATCTCCTTGGCCTTTCTGCCTTGAGTCTGAATGGGAGAACCTATTCTGACTTGAATTGTACCGGGATATTTCAGAAAACTGTACCGTGGCCAAAATTCTCCGGCATTATGCGCCAATGGAATAACCGGATACCCTGATTTTTGCGCTAACATCGCGCCGCCGGCATTGAATTTTTTATTTTCTCCCGGCGCCGCACGTGTACCTTCAGGGAAAATCACGACAAACAAACCTTCCTGCAAACGCTTAGTGCCTTTTTCAACCAGGGATTTCAACGCCTCTCTTTGATTTTCACGGTCAATGGCTATCGGCTTTAAAGTGGCCAAAGCCCAGCCTCCCAAAGGAATCCAAAGCAGGGATTTTTTTAGTAATGCCGTTTGCGGCGGTAAAATAAGCCTTAAAGCCACTGTTTCCCATGCCGACTGATGTTTGCTCAATACGACACAAGCCTGATCGTTCGGCACATTCTCTAAGCCTTGTACGTGATATTTTAGACCACAGGTGCGCTCGAGAACCCAAAACAGACATTTGATCCATAGGTTCGCCACTTGATAACGAATCGCGAACGGAAAGATAATACACAATAATATAAGCGGCCCAAATACCAATGTTGATACAACAATATATAGGAAGAGGATGCTAGATCCAATATAAACTCTTAAGCTATTGTTTGGAGATGATAAATTTTGCTGCGTCATATAAATTCTCAAAAACGGGTACGTTTAGATCCGGATTTTCAATCAGTGTTTTACTTCCTTTGCCTGTTTTAACCAAAATGGGGCTCGCAGAGACTTTCTCCGCCGCCTGAATATCACGTAATGAGTCGCCTATGAAAGGAATGGACGTTAGTCCAACTTGAAAATCCTGCTCGAACTGCCGAAGCAATCCTTCTTTCGGTTTCCGGCAATGACATGCTTCTTCCGGCCCATGAGGACAAAAATAGATTGCTTCAATGCATCCTCCTTTCGCCTTAACTTCCTGTTCCATTTTTCTGTGAATTTTTTCCAATGTTGCCAAATCGAACAGTTTCCTTGCCACTCCCGACTGATTACTGATCACGACAACCTTGTAGCCACTTTGATTTAATAATGCAATGGCTTCCAAACTCCCTGGAATCGCGGTCCACTCTTCGGGGGATTTGATGAATTCATCCGAATCATAATTAATAACGCCATCGCGGTCGAGCAAAACGAAGCGCGCTATCATGCTTGAAGCTTCGATATATCGGCAATTTGTAAAAATTGGTCGGATAACATCGCTAACAAAGCCAATCGATTGTTACGTAATATGTGATCTTCGGTGTTAACCATCACGTGATCAAAGAAGGAATCAACCGGACTTTTTAACTGTGCTAAGCGATATAACGCTCCTTGGTAGTTCTTATTATTCAACATCGGCGCTATTTCCTCCGCCGATAAGTTGGCTTGGGCCAACAGTTGTTTTTCTTCGGCCTCCTGCAGCTCGCCGATTCTTTCGGATATTTTACAATCGGCTTTTTTCAGTATATTGATAATACGCTTATTTGCTGCTGCCAAACTTTCTGATTCCGGTAATTGCCTGAAATCTTTTACCGCCTGAAGACGTTGCATGAAATCCGTCGGCTGCGTCGGTAGAACACTCAATACCGCCTCAAACTCATCGACCTTGAAATCTTTCTCCATACAATAGCTTTTGAGTCTTTCAAACACGAAATCTATCAATAATTTCCGTGTTGCCGATTTATCAAATGAATGATTGAACTGAGCCAAAGCGACATCTAGCAAATCGACGACGTCTAGATTCAAATCGTTTTCGATAATAGTCCGAAGCGTACCCAACGCAGCTCTTCTTAGTGCATAAGGATCTTTATCGCCCGTTGGAGTCAAACCAATACTGAAAATACCACTTAAAGTATCTATTTTTTCCGCTATCGAAACGGCCTGGCCTGTCCTGGACTTTGGTGTCCCACTTCCCGACTGTTTTGGAAAGTATTGCTCTTCCAGCGCAATAGCCACTTCTTCTGGTTCGTTATCGGCTATTGCATAATAACGTCCCATAATACCTTGTAAATTGGCAAACTCTCCAACCATGTTGGTCAACAGGTCGGTTTTAGCTAATGCGGCTGCACGTTTTGCTAGTTTTACGTCAATCTGCATTTGTCCAGCGATATGTTCGGCCAGAAAGCTGACACGTCTGGTTTTATCAGCTAAAGACCCCAACTGTTTCTGAAATATGATCGACTCTAAGGCTGGAATTCTTTTTTCAAGCTTTTGTTTTCTATCTTGTTTCCAAAAAAACTCCGCGTCCGCCAAACGCGGCAAAATAACTCTTTCATTTCCGTGTTGAATCGATTCAGGACGCGAGCTCTCAATGTTGCTGAACGTAATAAAATACGGTAGCAAACCGCCTTGATCAGTTTTAACAGGGAAATACTTTTGGTTTGATTGCATAGTTGTTATTAAAACTTCAACCGGCAACTCCAAAAATCTGCGATCAAAATTTCCCATTACGGCCACAGGCCATTCATTGATAGCCGCTATTTCCTCCAATAATTCTTCTTCAATATATGCATTTCCATTGACTTGCTCTGCCGCACGATTTGCAGAGTCGAGAATTATTTTCTTTCTCTCTTCAAAGTCCGCAATAACCTTTCCTTTAGTCTTCAAAATGTCGCTATATTGAAGAGGATCATCAATTTCTAAAGCTTGCGGCGAATGAAAACGGTGCCCGAAAGTAACACTTCCTGTTTTTAGACCCAAAATTTCACAATCAATCACTGTTTTGCCGAATAACAGTACAACCCAATGGACTGGTCTTGCAAACTCAGTTTGACTGTCTCCCCAACGCATCTTTTTAGCGATGGGTAAACGTTGAATACTGTTTTTGATCAAATCGGGAATAAGTAACTCTGTCGGTTTCCCTTTAACTTCTTCTTGATAGACTATCCATTCCCCTTTTTCTGTTTTCAAAGAGCCCAATTGGTCTATCGTGGCACCACAACTCTGGGCGAAACCTATCGCCGCAGGTGTAGGAGAACCATCGCTTTTATAGGCAGCTTTTACCGAAGGCCCTCTTTTTTCGACGGTTTTGTTCGGTTGCGATGCATCGAGATCGCTGATCATTACAGCTAATCTTCTTGGCGTCGCGTAAACTGTTGCATAATTAAACGTCAGCTCTGCAGCATTAAGATTCGATATGAGATTACCTTTTAAGCTTTCGCTTAATTTTAGCAATGATTTTGGAGGTAACTCTTCACAACCGATTTCAAGTAGCAGGTTTTGTTTTTGTGTCATTGCTGCACTCCCTGTCTACTCAAGATTGGAAACCCTAATTTTTCACGTCGGCTATAATAAGCTTCCGCGACCGATTTCGACATATTTCTAACCCTCAGAATGTAACGCTGCCTTTCCGTTACCGATATCGCATGCCGAGCATCTAATAGATTAAAGGTGTGTGATGCCTTTAAAACCATTTCATAAGCAGGTAGAGGCAGGTCCTTCTCGATTAATTTTATACATTCCTGCTCATAAATATCGAAACAATTAAATAGAAAATCGACATTTGCTTCATCAAAATTATATGCTGACATTTCCACTTCATTTTGATGAAACACGTCACCATAAGTCACAATGCCCTGAGGACCATTTGTCCAAACGAGATCAAAAACACTTTCAACTCCCTGAATGTACATTGCGATTCGTTCTAGTCCATAGGTCAGCTCTCCGGTAACCGGTTTACACTCCAAGCCTCCCACTTGCTGAAAATATGTAAATTGCGAAACTTCCATTCCATTCAACCAAACTTCCCAACCTAAGCCCCACGCACCAAGAGTTGGTGATTCCCAATTGTCCTCAACAAATCTTACATCATGTTCCAATAAGTCAAGCCCAAGATGTCTTAGTGAATCCAAATATAAATCCTGAATATTAATCGGAGATGGCTTGAGAATAACTTGATATTGATAATAATGCTGCAACCTCATCGGATTATCGCCAAAACGGCCGTCGGTCGGTCTTCTCGATGGTTGTACATAGGCCGTGTTCCAAGGCTCGGGCCCGATTGCACGTAAAAAAGTAGCCGGGTGAAATGTTCCTGCCCCTACTTCTTGATCTAACGGTTGTAATAAAACGCAGCCTTGGTTCGACCAGTATTCTTGTAAGGTCTGAATTAACCCTTGGAAGGTTGATATATTTTTATTTGTACTGAACACGGCTTATTATTGTCTTTGCAGCAAATTGTAAAATTATAACTGAAAAACTTATCGCACGTATATTTGAAAGAATTAGTCTTTCGGATCGATATTGCGGATCTATTCACAAGTAGATTGATTATCTATTTTCAGATAAATCGTACTATTTTTCTTCTTTGCACCTTGAAAAGGTAACTGATCATTTCCCACATGAGGCTATCTATCAAATAAAAAACCCCCACTACCTTACGATAGTGAGGGTTCTTATCCCTAACTCTAAAGCATTGCTACTTTAGAGTATTATCATGATTAGATGAAACTTGGGATTAATGGAGCGTCAACCATTACCATTTGACGGTTGCCGTCTTCGTCGAAGAAGAACAACAGACCAGCAAAACGGCTGTCTGGATCGTAGATCAAGTCAGCTAAACGGTAAACTTCCCATGCAGCATCAGAAGCAGTAACGTTAACAGTTCTTGTCTCACCTGGAGCAATTGGGCTGTTATCGCTAACTGTCAAACCTTCTTCTGCCAACAGATCATCTGGATAACCAGTTTCGTCTTCCAGTACATCAGGATCTAAGAAACGAACTGCTGCAGTGTTGAATTCGCCTAAACGAACTGCTGAATCACCGTTGTTAGTAATAGTCAGTGTCATTTGCATAGCACGACCAGGTACACGGTAAGAAGCATCTTCAACTTTTACAGCAACACTTGACTCTGGCATTTCAAGAGCTTTGATACCACGTAACAAACCAGCTTGAAGTGGTGTAGTAACAGGGTATTTTTCGTTAGTAGAGCCCATAGTCGCCGCAACGATGACTAATGTACCTACCGCGAAAGCCACGCCAACTTTTTTATCGCCAGCAGAGATCAAAGTGTCTGCTTTGCCACTGCTTACAGCGATGTGACGAGGAACGAACATTGGACGTTTTACCCAGAACAACAACCATGCAACACCAACAGCATACCACAGGAAGCTCCAGAAGTAGATGCTGTCTAATGCATAAGTTTCCAGATCAATTGTATCGCCAGTCAAAGTAGTGATTGGGTTTACAAATGAACCCATTGAACCAGTAACAGTTACCCATTTACCTGGACCAATGATTGGACCACCACCTTCAACGTTCATCATTGTGTGAACGTGCCAGTCGCCTGGACGACGTGCTTTCAACAATACTTTGAACTCGTAAGTGTCACCCAATTCCAACGTTACTGAACGAGGAACCAATTGACCACCGATCCAAGAACCAGCACGGATAAATACTGGACCAGGAATACCGATGTTCAAGAATGATACTTCGGGTTTATCAACAGTTTCTGGCCAACCAGCGAAAACGTGGAATTTACCAGAAATTGTCATTGTATCGTTAACAGCCACGGAGTCTTTTGACCAGTTCAGGTCAAACCAGTGAATAGTACGCATACGCATGAACGCAGCCTGAGACTTTTCACCGTGAGCAGAAGCTGCAGGCGTGTAGAAGATCGCTGCTGTCATAGTAACCAGCAGTGCGACAAAGGATAATTTAGCAACCTTGTCTTTTATTATTTTCATATACCCTCCTCTATTTCTAGAGAATCTGTAATTAAGACTTTCTGACGACATTTTCCATCGTCAGCCTTCGGTTATTGTTAGTTCTTCTTCTTAAGAAGCGTCGTCAGCGATGAAGTCTGTTTTAGAGAACCATCTGCCGAAGAAGTGCCACAAGAAGTAGATAATGATAGATACGAAAGCGGAGAAGAACGCTGATACTGGAGCAACGTCTTTACCGAAAGTTCTTAATGTACCTTTTTCAACCATACGGATGTACTCTGGAGTACCAGTACGTACATAGTGGTAACCTTGCAGGTCAGCCAAAGTCATCATCATACCGTTGTATTCAACAGGTACGTGCAATGGAGCGATAATTGGCCAGTTACCTGGGTAGAACAACAAACCGTAAGCCATACCACCAACAACAGCAGTCAGTGTCATAGAGCCGCCCAACATTAACACAACGTCCAGAACGATAGCGCCTGGCAGCAAGTTTGATGGGAAGCAGATGTTTACTGGGAAGTAAGTCCAACCCCAGAAGTTCATGTAACGGTTGATCCACTCACCGATCATCAAC
>JBNLEI010000174.1:0-3409 GCA_050304855.1 Methylococcaceae bacterium | reverse complement strand
CTTTGCAATTTCAGATGCAAAATTCACGAAGAAAAAATTCACGATGATGGCCTGGAAGATCGGGCCTTTTTGCGTATTTCCGGAACCCGTCAGGATGGTTTGATTCTGCCGGAAGTCGAGGTGCAAGCGGCCAAGTTTCACGCGACGACTGGTAGTTGGGTCAACGATGCTTGGGGCATGAAGGCCTTCGTTTATCCGGGATCGCAAAAGAAGGACAATTTGCGGGCCGCGATTCAACTGTATTCGACATTAACAGAGGACATTCCAAGCCGCCGTGTTTATGGTTATATCGGGTGGAAAAAGGTCAACGATAAGTGGCTTTATCTGACCGGATCCGGCGGCATTGGTGTCGATGGGTTGTTAGACAACGTTCAAGTCGATCTTGGGGCCGGCCACATTGGCCGCTATCGGCTGCCAGCGCCAAATCAAGAGCAGGTGGCTACATTTCCGCGTGTGATCACCGATCTATTGAACATTTGCCCGAGCAAGCCGTATATCGGCGCGGCATTATTGTCTGCCGTGGCTCGTGCGCCGTTGGGTGAGTGTCATCCCACCGATTTTGCGATTTATCTTCACGGACAGACCGGGGCGAAGAAAAGCGCTGTTGCCGCGATTGTGTTGGCGTTTTTCGGCGACTTTACCGCCCGGAGCTTCCCGGCCAACTGGAGCGATACGGAAAACGATATCGAGGCCAAAGGCTTTGCGGTTAAGGATGCGGTATTCGTGGTGGACGACTTCAAGCCCAGTGTGAACGCGACCGAAGCAGCCAAGCTGCATGGTAAGGCCGAGCGTTTTATTCGCAACACTGGCAACCAGGCAGGCCGGGGGCGACGCGGTGCCGATATGCAAGCCAGGCCAGCGCCTTACAATCGATCGATGACAGTCATCACCGGCGAAGATTTGCCGCGAGGACAAAGCCTGCTCGGTCGATTGTTGATTGCGGAGCTAAGCCGCGAGGATGTCGACGTCGCCACGTTGACTAGGTTGCAGAAAGCCGCAGAAGCCGGGCAATTATCCGCGTTAATGGCCGCTTATTTGCAATATCTGGCTGGCCGTATGGATGACTTTAAAAAACGCTTTAGCCAGGCTGTTACCGCCTTACGCAATTCGACCATTCAACAAGGATTTGCATCTTCACATCCCCGTGCCCCGGAAATCTACGCCAACTTGGTAGCGGGTGGTGAAACCTTACTGGATTTCCTGACCGACGCCGGCGCATTCAGCCAGGAACAAAGCAACGTCATGTTGGCCGAGATCGAGGACGCTTTGCAGAGCGTATTTACCGAGCAAACGGCCTACCAGTCCGAACAAGATGAAGTTGATCGGTTCTTCGATTTGTTGCGGGCGGTGCTGAGTTCTGGCAATGCGCACATTGCCTGCCGGATAAAACAAGGGCCACCGGAGACACGACCTTACTCTTGGGGATGGCGGGCGGATACAGCCGACTTATCAGGCGAGAAGATCTTTAAGAGGATGGGCGACTGTATCGGGTGGTATCACCATAATGAACGCCAAGTATGGCTAGACCAGCAGCCCGCCTTTGCAACTGTGCAACAGATGGCCCGTGCCCAAGGAGATCCTTTTTTACTGTCGGCGGCCGGTTTATGGCGGCGGATGGATGACCGCCGGTTGATATTGTCTACCGAGACGAATCCAAATGGCTCGAAGCGGTTGGCTGTCAAACGAGTAGTCGGTGGTAACAAACGCCGGGTTTTGGTCCTGTCTGCCGATCTGGTCGAGTCTGGCGATTAAAAAATTAAGGGGGTATATATAAATTTTTTGGGGATTATGGGGATATTTAGAGTAAATCCTTATATTTCAATGCTTAAACGGTCCCCAAGTCGTTAAATAAGATGGGGACTTGTCCCCAGTTTTTGGGGACTTAAAAACTTTTCAGTTTTAGCTCGATTCCCAGTTTTGGGGACGGTCCCCAATTTAAAAATGGAGTTGGGGACCGCGTAGGCCGCGCCAGCCGTGGGTTTGAGGTACAAGTCCCCAAGTCCCCAAAAATTTTTAGGTAGGGGTAGGAAAATTTTTTTCTGCTTCAATAACGATGCTTGGCTCGTGGACAGATCGGCCAGCAATTGATCAATGCCCTGGGTAGGGGGGGGCAAAATCTCTAGAGCCTTTCAGACCTAGACCGCTCTCACCCATTTCTGTGCAGGCGCGGGAGTTTTGGAGGGGGGGGTATCTGATTAAAGCAATTCCTGTACTTGCTTCCTTTGGCCCAACTATCGAGCAAGTAGGGGGGGCTAATTCTTCACAAGTCATTAAGCGGACACCGTCACCCTAGTTAAATTTTCGCTGGGTGATTTTTTTCAAATACAAAAAGCCCATCGCTCGATCTTTTCCGCTGGTCTGATTGCACGACCGCACTTAACCAACTCTAGTGACCTGTCCCCGCCCGCTACCGGCGTGCCGTTTGATGACGGGTGCGGGCGTGTTGCTGTAAGAGCAACATCAAATTAGCACTAAGTTTTCGAACTGGTTTTCGTGAGAATGCCGAAAATTACCGGCAGGTATAAATAATAAGTTGATAATAAGTATATTATGTGATAAATATAAACTATCAGTTTTTAATAGATGAGCTTTAAGTTTATGATCACTACTGTCTACATCCCCGAACCGCTTCTCGCCGAAGTAAAAGCCGCGGCAGCGCTAGATCATCGCTCGGTCAGCTCGTTCGTTCGCCTGGCGGTATCCCAAAAGCTTAACCCTGGAGAAGTGCATCATGTACACGAAAAAGACCTTGGCCAAAGCGCCAAAAATCAAAATTGAGGCATACCTGAAAGCAAAGGAACGTATGCTGAGCATTATGGCGAAGCAGACGGTTGGAATGATTATTCAGCATCCACGGAATAACCGATGATGTCGGTAATACTGATTTCGCAGCTGATTGTCACAACTGCATTGCTGGTTGTTGCAATGGGCTTGTTAAAGATTGCCAAGGAACCTACGAAACCACGACCTATAAGATCGTCTCCGGATTTTCTTGATACTTTGAACGCTGAATTTCCGTTCAGTGACTTTTTGAACGAAGAATTTAACAGCATTTCACCCAATGACGCGCGTTCGGCATTAATCGCACTCCACGGCGGAATCCTTAGCGCGTACAACAAACACCTCCAATTGAAGGAAAAACCATGTCGAAGCTTACAAACTTGAATGAGTACGCGCCGTATATCAAAGCGTACAACAAGGAAAACGAATGTCGCAATAGAATTGCGGGGCTCAAAAAAGAAATAGAGGAACTGAAAAATTCTCTAAATAGTCAGCCCTGAAAAACGATGCCGTATTGAGTACGGTTTAACATGAAATCTGCCCATCGGAGCCTATTTTTCTTGCCAACAGTGGATTGCCAAGGATTTGGCATCGTTTCCATAGCTGTGAGCCGGGAAAAAAGAGACAA
>JBNLEI010000173.1:0-3019 GCA_050304855.1 Methylococcaceae bacterium | reverse complement strand
TTGCTCAAACGTCCTTAGCATTCGTTCAACACTTGAATTATTTCGAATCCGGGGTTTCGGTGAAAATCGGATTGTTTTTGTCTTCTTCGTGTAGTTTGGCTTTATCTTCCGGGTAGATATGCCAGAATGATTGATCGATGGCGCCGTCGGTATAGCTGTCTTTACGGGAATGGGTGAACGGGCACCACCAGTTTTCGACGATTTTGACAAGATAGGCATGCCATTCGAACAACGCAACGCTATACGGGCAATATAGAGTACAGTTGCGAATCCAGTACAGTTTCGATTGCGCCAGACTCAGTTTGAACGAGCCGTCCATCGTGATTTGATTTTTCAAAGAGTAACGATGGCTTGCACGATCGGGTATGAAATCACCCCATGTCTTAACATTTTCGGCTCCAACCAGTTTTAGACTGAGATAAGTCAGATAGGCGCTAGTAATGACAAAAGGCAAAGTTAAAATCGGTAGGTAAATAAACAACAGGCCGATTGTCCGTGATAAAACGGATTTTTGTTTATGATGGCATCCGATGTTGACCCGGTCCGAACAGGATTCACAAGCTTTCATTTTTTCTCCTCTGGTTGGTTGGATAATAATGTTGTTTGTTAAATTAAAAAACAGACTGATTTAACGTTATTTCTTACGGCTGCTGAAGCCGAAAAACTAGTTTTGGCCTGACTGAGAGGCTACTAAATTTCATTGCGGATACTCATAGGCTCACCGAGACCGAACAAAAAAATGTTTTTAAATATTCCGTTTCGGCTAAGGCCGGGTGAATCGGATGATCCGGTCCTTGACTGCCGTTAGCGAAGAAAACCAAATGGCGATCGATATGGCGCGCGGATGAACGTAATATTTCATGTAAATTGTCTCTGTTCAGGTGATGTGAACACGAAGCGGAAACCAGGATACCTTGTTTCGCCAATATCTGCAGGGCCAATTGATTCAACCGTCGATAAGCTTCATATCCGGCCTTGAAGTCTTTCTTACGTTTGATGAGCGCTGGCGGGTCCAGGATGACGATGTCATAACGCTCGTTTTGCTCTCTCGCCTGACGTAAAAACTCGAATACGTCGCTGCGAACAAAATTCATGCGGTCGTTAGTTCGATTCAACTGTGCACTATTCGTCGCCATAGTTAAAGCGGTTTCGGAGCTGTCCACGCAAGTGACGTGGCTGGCTCCGGCCATAGCGGCTGGGATTCCCCAGGCTCCGGCATAAGAAAACAAATCCAGAACTTTCTGTCCGCTGGCCAGCGAGGCCAAGAGCGATCGGCTGCAGCGATGGTCGTAGAACCAGCCGGTTTTTTGTCCGTTAAGGAGGTCAATATAAAACCGGGCATGGTTTTCTTCAATGATCAATGGATCAGGGACGTTGCCGTAACCGATCTGCGAAGCAACCGGCAGGTTTTCAAGTTGTCTCTGGCCAATATCGTTTTTGAATACAATGGCCTGTGGGGTCATTAAATCAACTAGACAGGCAATTAAGGTATCTTTATGTTTTTCGATGCCGGCCGTTGTGATTTGCACGGAAAGGACGTCGCCGAAACGGTCGATGACCAGACCTGGCAAACCGTCGCTCTCGCCAAAAGCCAACCGATAGTAGGGTTTGTCGAATAGGCGTTCGCGTAAAGCTAAAGCGTTTTTCAGGCGCAAATTAAAAAAGCCGGCTCCGACTTTGAGATTCGGTTTTCGCGATAATAGGCGGGCGCAGATCAATGTATTGGGATTTATATATGCGGTGCCTAATGCTTTTCCCGAGTGGTCTTTGATCACGACCACGTCACCGGGATCAAATTGATCCAACGGAGTCAGTTTATTGTCGACCTCGTTACTGAACACCCACATATGGCCTTGGCGTAGACGTTTATCCTCATGTTTCTTTAGAAAAAGTTCGGGATGAGACATTTTTACAGTAGCTTGAAGGTGTATCCGCCGATACCGCCTCTCGGTGTAGCGATATCAAGGATGATATGTGCGCTTTCATCCGCGGCAAGTTGATTGGAATCGGGGCGATAATCTTTGGCAGAGAAAACTCTTTCGGCAAACGGCTCTCCGGTAAAGTTAAGCAAGGTCAATCGGATGCCAGGATAAGGCTGGGGAAATCCTGCTTGATTAACGATAACCGCGGTAAAACGATAGCTGCTTTGGCCGTTGGCTTCTAAAGAACCTTGTAGGATGCTGATTTCATCTGTATTTTTATAAGTCGGCAACTGGCAGTCTAATGACGTGCAAAGTTTGAGCAACCAGGGCCTAAAAGTTTGATTTTGGCTGAGATGATAGCTTTCAAAATAAAAAAACTGCCCGATCAAACCGGTTAAACCGAGGCAAATGCCGATCGCCCAAAGAAATGCGGGCTTTCTCTTGAATGGGCGGTCATGATCGAAAGGCGAAGATTGCGGGGGCGGTCGCGTCGCTTCAATCGGCTGATCGCTGATCGATTCCAGTGCATCGAATAAGAAGGCGCATTCGGTACATTTCATCATACCGCGGGACGCACGTAATTGCTCGGTGCTGATGCTGTGTTGCTTATTGCATTCCGGGCATCGCGTATACATGGTCTAAGCGTTTTTTTTGCCGTCCAGTCGGCACCAGTCTTCCTTGGTCACAGGAGAATCGATCAATAATCCGTGCTGTCGATACGCTGAGGCGACCGCTTCCGCTTGTTCATTCAGGATGCCGGAGAGTATTAGATGGCCGCGCGGTTTAATCAGGTTGCTGATTGGGCCGGCCAAATCAATCAACGGATTGGCCAGAATATTGGCCATAACGACGTCGCTTTGCAGCGCGGGAAACTGCTCCGGCAAATAGCACTGGATCCGGCTTTCCACCTTGTTTTTTAACGCATTGGCGTAGGTTGCCTCGAGTGCCTGAGGGTCTATATCGATGCAATGCGCTTGTTCGGCGCCGAGCAATAGTGCGGCTACGGCGAGAATCCCTGAGCCGCAGCCGTAATCGATGATGGTTAAGTTTCGCATATCGCAGCTGGCCAGCCATTCCAGACATAAGGCTGTAGTCGG
>JBNLEI010000172.1:0-1772 GCA_050304855.1 Methylococcaceae bacterium | reverse complement strand
GCGCTTGAGGTGAGCAAATAGCATTTCGACCTTTTTTCGATCCTTCCGCGACTGTTTATAGGCATCGGTTTTAGTGATGGCTCGCGCGACATCTCGAGCTGATTCGAAAGGACTGCGGACAATTTTGCGATTAAGGGTATTGGGGCAACATTGCTCCTTGAGCGGACAAGCCAAACAATCATACTGGCTGGCACGATAACGTAATGGGTCTTTTTTCTTGGTTCGCCAGGATGTCTTGAGGAATTTTCCCGCAGGACAGGTATACCGATTATGTTCAGCGTCATAGGTAAAGTCGGATCGACCGAAGGTGCCGTCAGTACGTTCTGATTTATCAAAGACCGGCACATGCGGCGCTATACCTTTTTCATCGACTAACCAGCCTAGCATGGCGGCGCTACCGTAATTGGTGTCGCCGACCAGCCGTTCGGGCTTGAGGTCAAATTTTTCTTCAACCCGGTCAATCATGCTTCGGGTCGCTTCTGCTTCGGCGGCTTTGTTAACCTTGGAGGCTTCAACGTCGAGGATGATACCGGCTTCCAGATCGATCAAGTAATTGGTGCAATAAGCAAAGAATGCCGGACCGCCAGGCGCTGCCGTCCAGGTTGCTGCAGGATCGGTCAATGACAATGTCCGGGTAGATTCTTTGGGATCGTTTATTTCTTCTAATGCAGCTAGATATTCGCGAACCGGTTGTGACGCTTGTTTAGGATCGCCCCAATCAACCGTATCGCCACCTTCAACTCGACGTTGCCGTTGCGCATCGGCTTTGATGATGCTGGCATCGGTCGCAAAGCCTTCTCCCTTCACCAAGCCCTCGGTCATACAACGCTGCAAGACGGTTTCAAACAGTAAGCGAAAGGCCTGACTTTCCCGGAAACGGCCATGGCGGTTTTTGGAAAAGGTCGAGTGATCCGGCACGGTATCGTCTAAATCCAGTCGGCAGAACCAGCGGTACGCCAAGTTCAAATGAACTTCCTCGCAAAGACGGCGCTCGGAACGAATCCCAAAGCAGTAGCCGAGAATCAGCATGCGAATCATCAACTCGGGGTCAATCGATGGCCTACCGATTGGACTGTAAAACCTCGATAATTGTTGGCGGAAGTCGCCTAAATCGAGAAGGCAGTGAATGCCTCTCAGCAGATGATCTTTCGGGACATGATTTTCAAGACTAAAACAGAAAAACAACTGTTCTTGTATCCCGGATTGTTGTCCCATCATAGCCAAATCTCCCAATCTGATTGGAGTTAGGCTCTATTTTACTCCTCTTGGAACCAGTTATCAGGGGAGTTTTTCAACACAATCGGCCGAAACCAGCTGCTCAGCAAATTGTACGATTAGATTCTGATCGATTTTCAATATTGTCAGATGGATTTTGTTAATACAATTTTATGCATTACCAGAAATGCCGATTTAACCGGCATTTCCTTAAGGGAGAGTGGTAACGAGTGATCAAACATATTCTTTTTTAGGATTTGCTCCGTATCGATTCATGCCAGGGCTGCTGTCTTGCACGGTAAAAACGAGCAATACGATACCGCCGATTATTGGGATCAAAACAATCAATAGCCACCAACCGCTGCGATCGGTGTCATGCAAACGCCGAATCGTGACCGCTATGCCCGGAATCAAGATGGCAAGGGAGTAAATACCGCCGAGTAGTCCCACGCCGGCTTCCGGGTTAAACGTACCGGTCATGCTGTCGATGATCCCCAGTACGATGCTGATGAGTATATTGAACAAGACGAAATACCAATATTCCTTACGCCTGGCCC
>JBNLEI010000171.1:0-1849 GCA_050304855.1 Methylococcaceae bacterium | reverse complement strand
ATATATTCCATCTCCATTTCCAATGCCTGACCGGGCAGTACACTCTGTAACGATTGGTAAGTAAACGCGCTGATTTTTTCTCCTTTAGCCAAAAAACAAGGTCCAAACAGCGATTCCAGTTCTTCAACAATTATTACGCATTGATATTTGCCGTCATCTTCGGCTTTAACTTCGATTATCCGCGCCTGTACACGAGTACTGTTCGGAGCGGCGATGACACCGTTCATAGCTCAACCTGACCAATAATCACGTATATTCTCACCATCGATTACTCCGGCGGTTTTTATCACTTGATGGCGAAGCGAATCTCGCCGACTTGCAGCGTATCCACTTCGCCAAAAAAGTTCTCTATTCACTCAACAATAACTCTTAATACCGACAGTCTCTGCATCAGAACTGAAACAACTAAAGTCTTTATTTTTTTTCCGCTTTGACGGACCGTTTTGGCTTTTCCTCCACATTTTCCTGACTGAGATCAGGCGCAGGAATTTCCGCTTTTCCAGACGATGTCCTTGTTTCATTTAATTCCGGCGAAGGAGCGGCACCAAACACCGTTGCCGTTAATTGGCTCACATCTTGCGGCGCTGGAACCTCCTGGTATGCGTTTTCCTGAAAGGCTCCTGCTTCCATAACGCCTCCGGGCTCAGGTGCGGCAGATGAATACGATTCAGAAAACTGCCCCGGCACCGGCGAAGGCGCCGTTCTTTCAGTCAACTGCGCTTCGCTACCCGAAAAAACGGCCGGTTCTGGAGCCGATGTGAAAACGGAAGAAGTATTTTCTTGTCTGGCAAACTCAGTTGGAGCGGGAAGGGCTCCGGTTGCAGAAGAGGATAGTCCGCCTTCTGCACCGGAAGGAATGTTGATATTAACATTGATTGTATAATTCATCTCGGACCTCTATTAAAGTAAGTATGGTTATATGATTACTGGCGTCGTCAGTCGGCTCTAAAACCCAATGACCGTTAGTCCGCAACGAATACGCGGCACAAACGTTTTGATCTGGCGTTGCTGGCTTGACTTTCTACAGTCTACCGTATTGACGTAAGCCCAGTAACATTTGGAACGAAGATTGCCGAAAACAACGATAGACGTCAATACAATCAGACCACAGCCTCTACAATAAATAGAGAATAGTAATTTCGTTGCTAGCGTCATCCACCGATCCGGAAACCGGGCGTCCGTTTGCTCTTGCCGCATTGAGCAAGACAAACATATTGGTCGTCCCGTCGACCGTATCCGGCTTGACCTTGCGCCAACCTACTGTATCGATATAAGCCCAGCAGTTTTTAGAATGTGGGCTGGTAAAAGTACGAGTAATTTGTTTATTGGAAAAGTTCATGGCCGTTCTCCTAAACTTAGAGATAAATCTGATAAATTTTGCTGTCGTCTATTAACACCGAAACCGTTTTTCCATTTGCAGTCGCTTCGCATAACATGACAAAACAGTTGGTAACACCGTCTTCAGTAAGCGTATCGACTTTTCTCCACCCTATTCCTTGCAAATACCCCCAACAGTTTTTGGAATGAGAAGAAGTAAAAGTTTGCTGGACGCTGACGTTATGCTTCCAAACCTGAGCCTGAACGCCGCCCACATTAACGGTTGCCGCTATATTGTTGCCTGATTTAGCGATATTGGTAATAGACACTTTCGAATCGCTGCCGTTGTAATCTTTACTGTTAGGCGTAGTGGTATCGGTAAAACTGGTCTTCCCCCCGTTCGGAAATGCATCGCCGGCATCGCCGCTATCGATATTTTTATTCAGTTCTCGCAAACCGTCGGCCTGCTCGATGTCGACTAAATAATGATTTTCGTCAGTATTGTTGGTTTTACTTTCATCGATGTGCTCGA
>JBNLEI010000170.1:0-1512 GCA_050304855.1 Methylococcaceae bacterium | reverse complement strand
CCCATATATGGACTCCTCGTTTATTGCAAGACAAATTTTCAGTATTGTCATGTCACCAACAGAGATCAAGATTGCCGCCATATATTCGGTCTCTAACAGAGGCCTTATTGCCTCAGGACTCCTGATGAATCTATCCGCGTACTCATTCCTCAGCCAACCTAACGGTTTCTTAGAACCTCTGGGCTGCACGGGTTTTACAAGCACCGGTCTGACCTGTTGTTGTCATCACTTTATTGTTAACTTGCCTCCGCAATCTTGCTTACTCGGTTAAGGTGCGGGTTATCCACCCGTTGCCCTGTCTCAATGAGCGGGTTGCGCTCTATACGTTTCCCCTTTGCTGGCCATTGCCCAGAGTATCCTGGCGTTCTTGTTGGCCAACGCGACGGCCGCTTTGTTGAATCCGCGCCGCTCGATCAAAGCCTGTAACCATAAGTTCAGTTTGTCGTCTTTGCCCCGACAGTTTTTCAAGACCGATCGGGCACCATGGATCAATAGGGTGCGAATATACCGATTACCTCGCTTACTGATCCCTAAATAGATCGGCTTATCGCCACTACTATGCTGCCCGGGGACAATCCCTAAACTCGCCGCATAATCTCGGCTTTTACTATACCCTTTGCCATTGCCGATATCGGAAGCCACGATCGACGCCGTGATCGGCCCAACCCCCGGAACTTCCAGAAATCGTCGACTCAGCTGATGTTCTCGACACAGTCGACCGATCCGCTGATCCTGTTCCTTAATCGCCGCATCCAACTGCTTGAGCTTTTCGTAATGTTCGGCAAACACTTCCCGGCTTAACGCCGTTAGGCCATTTTCCGCATCTTCCAAAATCAACGGCAATTGCGTTCTGACCTGATTGATGCCTTGCCGAATCACAATGCCTCTTTCACTCAGCAGACCACGCGTCTGATTGGCTAGGGCGGTACGTTGCTTAACCAAACCCTGCCGGATTTTATGCAGCAGTTGAATGTCTTGCTGCTCAACGTTTTTAATCGCAATGACCCGCTTGTTCGGCCGGCTTACCGCATCATAAATCGCTTGCGCGTCATTGAAGTCGTTTTTATTGCCGATCACGAAACCCTTTACATAACGCGCATGAAGTAATACCGCATCATGCCCCAGTTCGTTCAGTTCTCGCGCCCAGTAGTGGGCACTGCCGCAGGCTTCCAGGCCAATCAAGCTTTGCGGATAGTTAGCGAAAAACGCTAACAACTCCTTTCGCTTCAGTTTCTTCTTGATCACTTTACCATCCGGCCCAAGGCTGTATACGTGAAATACATTTTTTGCGATATCTAAACCTACTACGCTATCATACATTTCGGACTCCTCTGTTATTCCGTTTTTAATAATTGGTGCATTATGACACCGTCGAAGAGAGAGGAGTCCATATCATCAACCTACCGATTCCGGCCAGTAAAAATGTCCTGGAGATTGCTCCTCGACATTGATTATTGATTTTATCGCTTGATCCTTAAACCATGGAAAATCCTTATACGACATAAATAATTC
>JBNLEI010000169.1:0-6920 GCA_050304855.1 Methylococcaceae bacterium | reverse complement strand
AATTTGAAAAAATGACTTTGGCTTTATTGCAACTGACCCAGTTTTCGGAATAGACGCCGAGCTTCGTAAAATCGTGAGAAAAGCCGGATGCAAAATATCAATCCGATCAATCCACAAACGATTTCGATCGCTATCCGTATGAATCGCTAAAAATCTGGCTTCCGGCTGGTTAAAGCAGCGAAATTCAGTCGGTTGATCTATTTGGTAGTACTTCTTGCATAATGATCGTTTCTCACCGCATCCTACTGATGTTGGAGACGACGCACAAAAAGCTCGAACTTTATGATGTGTTTGGAATATACATCCAATGCGAGATTTCATGGTTCAGACAAAAAACGCATTTGTCTGAGGATTAACCGGTTATTACGATTGACTCGGTAAACAAATTAACGATCATAAAATTACCCAGTTTACGCTTAGTAATGAGTCAATTGAGTCATTTGTACACGAGCAATGACTTAATGTAGATTATTGCAGCGCAAACTTCTAAATGACGCATAACCCCAAGCATGAAGCTATAAAATTGCGGGAATTAAAACCGCAATTTCAAGAGTCCGTTCATTGGTTAGTGTTAATCTTCAAAAGATTCAATTCTGCTGTAAAACTGACTATGATTAAAATAACTCCTGTCCAGCACAAAGAGTTTAATATCAACAAAAGTGTTTCCACTACTTTTAACCTAACTTAATTTAGGACCAGAAAAAAATCCTTCATAAGAGAGAAATCTCATCATTTGAAAATAGCGACGACGTTTGCGGGAAAAGTGCAACCAAGGAGAAACAAATGGAAGGCCTCATGTATCAGGCGGAAACTTGGTATCGCTCAATTATTAAATCTTCTATCGACGCCATAATCGGCAAGGACCTGAAAGGTCAGATCGCCATATTAAAAGCGAATCAGCATCAGCTTGATTCATTTTTCTCAGGATACGTTGTGTTTCACCTAAGGCTCAAACCTGTTTCCGTCAAACTGAAGACAGATGAAGTCGTTTTCATTTTTTGAAATAGCACAATTTTGAATCAGATATTTCAGTTTCTCCCGGTTAAATGGATACTGGCGGCAGATTCCCAGGACTTTCATGGATAGATGGTTTTTTCTTTACACCAATCGTTAAAATCAAACCATTTCTCTCACATCACTAAGCGTTTCGGATAGATGCGTATTGAGGAAACCTCTTTTAAAAGGGCTGTTGAACCGTTCCGCGAAATCATTATGTTGTAGCCTACCGCGGTAGATATAAATAGGTTCAATTTGATTACTTCGCACCGATTTGTCAACTTTCTTTACACTTTTTTTAGCAATTCTCAGATCCGTGAAAAATAATCCAATGATTACAATAGGATACTAAACGGCATGATTTTTGCTTAAGAAAAATCGCTTATATCCTAACTGAATCTCTGCTGAATCTCGAGTTCATTAATCAAATCCTTTGATAATTTATTTGTGATTTTTGTGAGCGGAGTCTCGCGTTTTTATCGATTGAGTAATTGAATTTAAACTTAGCACAAGAGGAAGTTTTATTATGAATAAAATCCAAATATTAACTTACGGCTCGTTATTGAGTTTCTCAATGACGGCAAGTTCGGCATCAATTTTTTTTGGCGAAGATTTGAATCCAGGTTCAAGTACGGCAAATAGTTCAGCCGCTAGCGCTGAATTTCAATCTCATTTATCGGGCGTTGGAACTGAAGATTTTGAATCGTTCGCCGATGGCGCTGGCGGTCCATTAGCTATTGACTTCGGGATTGCTGGAACCGCCACACTGTCAGGAAGCGGTGCAATTCAAACCGGACCGAGCGTTGGTAGATTTCCGGTTTCCGGGTCGAAATACTGGGAAACTAACGAAGACTTTGTCATCGATTTCACAACTGCAATTTCCGCCTTTGGTTTTTTCGGAACCGATATAGGTGATTTTGCTGGTCAAATTACCTTAGATTTTCTGTCCGGGGCGACTACGTCGTATACCGTCAATAATACGGTCAATGCGCCAGATGGCTCGCTGCTATTTTGGGGGATTATCGATGATGCAAATCCTTTCACAAGAATTACGTTTGGAAATACTAATTTTAGTGATTTTTTCGGCTTTGACGATATGACCATTGGAGTATCGTCACAAATTGTCGACCCTACAGTGCCAGAACCTGCTACGTTAGCATTATTTGGGTTTGGCTTAGCGGGCATGTTCTTGTCAAGAAAAAATAAGAAAGCTTAATTGCAATTTTATTATTTCCACTAGCTCGAGTTCCTGATGTTCTGCCAAAATCTATCAAGCAAGACGGAAAGTAAGCATAACATCAGGCGTCCGATGAGAAAGGTATATAAGCTTTAATACTAGATCATCACACCCCGCATAGTTTGTATTTAAATCGCTCTAAGCTATTAAAGCAAAATGATAAATTTTTAATTCATTTTGCTTGCTTATAGTTCTTAACTAACAACGTAAAGCATCAACGTCGTTCAACATCCAGATTTCAGTAACGCACTTTAACAAAGCGCTTCAGTTACTTCTTTTCTTTTGACTTCCCACTAACAAATTCGATGCCACTCCAACGAGTGGATGAGATTCTTAAGAGATCTTCATTTCCGACTAACCGAGTTTCTAACACTACTAACACTCGTCTCGGACATATTTTCAGCATCAACCTGATTCGTTTTTAGCTGGATTCTTTGCATTTCGTCGTCAAAATATTTCAATAACGCAAATGCATCCTCTTGGGTTAGTCGTAAATTGGGCATGGCTAATTTGTTGTATTGTTTAAACAGGCTAACGGCAATAGGATCTTTATTTTTTAACATATTATCCGGCGCTTTCAGCCAGTCCAATAACCATTGCCTGTCGCGTCGCTGGGTGACGGCAAATAGATCCGGGCCCAATGCGTCCTCGGCTTCCTGTCCGTCGATGGAATGGCAACTGACACAACGTGTGCGAAAAATCTCCTCCCCGCGGGAAAGCTTCCGCAGTTTCGGTGCTTCGGCATAGTCATTGGCTTTTTTTGCCTCTTTCCAGCCCGTCAACCAATGTCCGAGCTGATCGGCAAGCACATGGGGGTTTTCAAACGGAGAACGTTTCATCCACTGTCCTGTGGCCTGATTGCCGATAATCATACTGACGTTGTGATTGTTGGAACCGTCTTGAATCTCATCGACGTATAAACCCAATTTCCGCCGTAACATGTCGATATCGCTTTTGTCGCCGGTGAGAAATGTCCAGCGCGCTTTAAATTTTTCTTTATATTCTTTCAGCATTTCCGGCGTATCGTTGCCTGGGTCGATGGAAATCGAGTAAAAATGAATCTCTTTGCCTAACTTATCCCCCAGAATTTTTTGTACCCTAACCAATTGCGCGGTTTCGAGCGGACAGGCTTCCGCGCAATGCGTATAGATAAAATTAATGGCTACGATCTTGTCTTTGAGTAGATCGTCGAAAAATCGGACGGTTCGACCTTCATGGGTCACCAGCGGCGTGTTGGTAAAATAGTTCGCATCCCACCGAGAACCGGCATAAACGGCTTTCATTGCCCCAGCCATTAGAAAGGCAGCCACGGCGATCTCAAAAAATTTGCGCATTATCATTGTCATAACGAAGCCTTTGAAACAGAAAAAATGTCCGCGACGAACATTGACGCCCATCGCGAACCAGTCCTTACGGTTGCTAAACGGTTAAAATCAAAAATCGAAAGTGTTGCGCGTCCCTGCGCATTGTTTCCTTATTGCACGGTGTTCTCCCCTTCGTTGAGGAGTTTGCGGACCCGATGAATCGCCGTATCGATCGTGATCGGGGTCGGACAGTTGACTACATGAGGCGCATTGAGCGTGTCGAAGTCATAGTTGTCGGTCCCTGCATTGGCAGCACCCGGCCACTCGACAATTTCCAACTTACCTTCGCTACGCAGCCGTTTGACCTGCTTCAAGCCTTTCATAATTTCCGTGGCCGGCTCGTGCCAGTGAGCAAAACCGATGTGCCACATTGGACTGTAGTTTTGTTCCGGCATGAAGTAAGAAGGTACACCGATTTGACCGCCCAACGGACCTCCGCCCAACAATCCGTTGCCATCGGCCGGAGTTGGCGGATAACTTGGACGGATTGGCGCTCCTGGCATAAATTGCACCAGTGGTACAGCTGCGTCGGCCAGGAAGCGGTGTTTAGGCACGTAAGGAATACCCATCGCTCTCGCAGGCGGCGCCGGATAAGTATCCACAACGATGTAGTAAGGTATGTAATCACCTTCCGCGGACCACGATTTATGCAATTTAAGCGTTACATAGGGATTTTCGCCTTCGGTATCGATTGCCAGGGCATGACCCGATGCATGTAAACCGCCCCATACATCGCCGTTATACATACAAGTGGTGTTAGGCGGATCATCAGGGAAGCTCACGCAGCTTTCATCGATACGAAGTTGTTCCCACGACTCCTGCCCCCATTTGATAAAGATCGCGTTGACGACGACATCTTTACCGGCGATATTGACCCGACGCAAAGGCGAGTAGGTATTGTTGTCATCGACATTCGGAATGCCGGCAGGATTTTCATCATTCGCCCAGACCGGATTCGGCAAATCGCCGTAGAAGGTCCATTCACCGTTTTCCGAAACAGTGGCTTCGGCGGTCGCTTCGACCGGAACGGTCTGCAGTCTTCCGGCCCAGGCCAATCCCATCTCGTCAGCCAAGTCTTTATCGCTGATATCGTGCAGAAAGAACCAAACTTCCCTTTCGACGCCATTTTCATCGATATTGATGGCTCTGGTCAGCGGGAACGTTGCGGTGCCGCGTTCGTCGTTGCTAGGATTAAACGCATCGCCTATACGGGTATCGCGCAGGTCATCCAATTCCCCGATTGTAATCTGTTTTTGCCAGATTTTCAGCGGGTCGACTTGAGGACCGAATTCTCCTACCGCATCCCCCTCACGGAAAGTTGGTAACGCGACGGTATTGACATAGCTCACGCCGTCCCAACTTGGCATCGGCGTCGGCATTAACAGAGTTTGCCCCGGATGCTCGATATCCCAACGCAGTAACATTGCGTTATCTTCGTGCTGGGTATTGTGGCAGTGCTCCATAAAGGTGCCGGCGAATTCTCTAAACCGCAATGCGACTTCAACCACATCCCCGCTATCCGGTTGCGGCCCCAATCGGTAAACATCCTTACGCGCCCATTTTTCCCACTCAGGCGGTTCCTGACCGTTTCTTCTGAGGATTTGGCCTTCTTCGAAATGAATATGAATCGGATGACTCCAGGTACCGCTATTGATGAGACGCCAGACTTCGAGTCCGCCGTTTTTAGTGGGTGCCGCGGAAAGGCGGCGCGGATCCATACCAACACCTTCGGAATCATCGGTTTTAACGACCCAAGGTTTATCGTCCGTCGCTTGTTTTTCAAACTCGAATGAACGATGCAGCGCATTGGCCAGTTCCTCATCCGACGGTTTACGTAATGGAACCATTTTCTTTTTACCGGCAACATACATGGCCGGATCCATACTGCGGTCTCTTCCTCTGTATTTATGGACGCGGAATTCCAGGAACTTTCCGACCACCGGATCTCCGTTGGCCCAATGATCCGGCTTGCCGTCTCCGTCTTCGTCAACCGTCTGCGGAACGTAATTGCCACTGGCGATTTCCGACAGAGGAACGGCCTTATCGGTAACTTGACCGTCTTTGTGTTGCAACAGGTTAACCATGTAAATCCGGTCGCCCGGTTTGAATTGGCTGAAATCGACGATAATATCGTACCGTTCGGCGATACCTTGCGTCGGTAACTCACCGTTTTCAAAATATACGGAGTGCTCCATGATATTGCCATCGTTGGCTATCATATAGAACGGTACCGGATTGCCGGCTTGATCCATCAACGCCACTTTAAAGTAACGTGATACCGAGCCATTTAACAGACGGAATCGATATTTGCGCGCTCTAACATCCATGTAGGGTTTGTATAACCAGTTAACAGTCATGACATCGCCGATGAAACCGTTCTGGTTGAAGGGATTAAACCAAAGCTGGCCATCCTCGTCCCAGGCTTTCTCCGCCAACACAAGATTGACATCATAATCGCGGTTACCCCAATCCAAAGCCGTACCGCTGGGAAAACGCAGATTGACGCCGTCGTTGATGGCTTCGTTACCACGATCTAGCGCACTGTAGTAGTTCATCATCGCGGCATTTCCTTTGTAGACGTTTTGTGCGGTGAAATCGAGCATATGATCATGAAACCAGTGTGTGCTCATGGTCTCGCGCCAATCGCCAGGAATCTTCTTGATGCCGCCATGGCCGTCCGGTGTACCGGCACGACGATCTTTCGCTTTAGTGTTGACCGAATCATGACCGGCCAAAACTAACGGCCAACGATAATCGTAATACTGCCCCGGAAAGAAAAAACTATTCGCATAACCGTCGCTTTCCGCAGGATTATGGCCGTTATGTTCGTGCGTGGTAATGGTATGCATACCGAAACCGCGATTAGCGGAAACATCGATCGGCAACGCATTGTAATGACGCATCAACACGGTTTCACCGTAACGCACGCTAAGCAATTTCGGTGGGAAAGTGCCGTCGAATGTCCATAATGATGAATGCTCCTGCTCCGGCATGTTCGGATGAAACTTAACCTTGATCCCTTTGGTAGTCCCGTTATACCCCGGTAAACCGGTGGTGTTATGGTACAAGCCCCATTTCCCGAACTCGCCTTTTCTATATTGATGTCGTTGCATGCGGTCCCTTAATCCGCCATTGTTACGCGCACCAGTCTGAGCGGTTTGGAAATAAACCTCCGGTGTAAATTCGTCCCATCGTTGGTGAGCCCATCCCATACCGGACGGACGTCCCTCGGCCGGGGGATTATCCAATTGACGACCCAAAAAAGACTCGACTTCCGACTGCCAGGGATTCAACTCATCTACATTGGCAAACTCGGTTGGATT
>JBNLEI010000168.1:0-6074 GCA_050304855.1 Methylococcaceae bacterium | reverse complement strand
TTATCCGCAACTGGCCCATCACAACTTTTTTTATTCGGATCAGCCGAAAGTGCATTTCGACTCTGCTTTTCACAAAGGCCGTTTGTCCGAGGATCCGACATTATATTTGGTCGCTCCCGTCAACACCGACCCGAACCAGGCCCCAGACGGCTGCGAAATCATCAAAGTGTTACCGCATATTCCGCCAATCGACCCTGCGCGTCCGCTGCGTCGGGAGGACTACATGGTTTTCAGGGAACGCGTGCTGGACAAACTTGAAGGCATGGGGTTGACGGATTTACGCAAACATATCGTCTGCGAGGAAACCTGGACGCCGCTTGATATCGAGTCCAATTATTATTCCAATCAAGGTTCCATTTACGGCGTTGTATCGGACCGTTTCAAAAATCTCGGCTTCAAAGCTCCGCAGCGCGACTCGTTATTGAAGAATCTCTATTATGTCGGCGGCAGCGTGAATCCCGGCGGCGGCATGCCCATGGTGACACTGTCGGGACTGCTGGTGCGGGACAAAATTCTGGCCGGTCAGATATGAAACTCGGCCCGGTTTTACACCGGGCCTCCATTTCATTCAGTCGCCCAGATGGCGTTGCTCGACCTCGCGGGTGTAATCCTCCAATTCGTCGACGTCGGTCAGAAAATGCCAGGTTCTTAACGATTCACGGATCAGCCAGCCTTTATTTTCGGGAAAAATGTCATAACCGAAACGGAACAGTATTTCTTGACAGGTTTCGATCCTGATTTGATCGTCCGCCGTTATTTCCAGTGACGGGTGGAAAGGGTAGAACCACATCTGGTAAAGGCTGACCAGTATCTGAATCGCCATCGACAGGCCGAGCAGGGCGCCCGCAAAGACTACGACATAGGCGAACCATGGAATGAAAGTAGTGACGTACCAGGACAGAATGTCGATGACCATGGCCACGAACGGTATGGCGACAACGGTCCGTTTCACGGCAGGCGGAAGTTCGGTCAAAATGAATATCTTGCCGATCAAAAACAGGATAAAGGCAATGCCGAACAGATGAATATGAGACACCTTGACTAATGCGGGCAGCGAAGCTCCGTTGGCGTCGGCGACTTCCAGCACCGCTTCGTAATCGGTCAAATCCGGTATGTCATGGTTGATCGTCGGACGGTGGCAGCCCAGGCAGTCGCGTTCCAGAATCGGCGCCACCTTGTCGAGGTATTCTTCCTCGCTTTTGCCGTCCTGCAGCCACTTTAAAATGACCAGCTTGTCGGCTTTGGAGCGCAGATTGGGTTCCATCGGTCCGTTTATGGCGGCCCCAAGACGACTATGATCGTGCGAGCCGTAATAGGCGATCATTACGTCGTCGACCGATAACCCCGGCTGGCCGTCGCGGCTTGAGTGAGAAAAATACAAATGCGTTAAAGCGAACAGATAGCCCAGTCCGATAGTCAACAAAAACAGCGTATCCAGGATGCGCTCGCTGGTGGAAATGTCGCGAAAGCGGCGATATCGGGTAGCCATGCCAGACTCCTTAATGATGCGGTAAAAATTGACCCAAGACAGTAGTTTATCCGCAAAACCACTCAATACAAATGTTCGATCACCAAAATCGTGTCATTGCCTGAGAGATAGGCAAAATGCTAATGTCTCGGTTTATGAGGATTTTTCCGAGGGGAGGGGCGATGGACAGGAACAGCGAACACACCGAACAATTGATTTTGCATGCCATAGAAGTTTGGGAGCGGCAGATGAAACACCTATTTCAATACATACGTGGTAAACCGTGTCCATATTGTCCCAAACGGTTCATTTACGGCTGTTTTTGCAGCTTCGAACGCAAATTCGTGGAAACCACCATCGACCGAATGGTGGATAAAGGCATTTTACGCAAGCGTCTATGCGAAAATAACCCCGATGAATTCTATGTCGAGAGAATGCTTTGATGCAATCTTATAGCAATCGCTGCCCGCACGGTTGCGTAACATGAATGGCGAACCTTCACTGGGTGATTGTTCCAGTGTTTGTTGGACGATGAAGCGCCGATGCCTCGGCATAGATCCACCTGATCTGAAGCACGTTTTGTAATCTTGATATTGTATACCTTTTAATAAATGTGTTTCTAATTTTAATCTTAATAGCTTCATGCATCACAGTTTAACCACCGCTAATTGTCAGGGGCATAAAATGAGAACAAGAAAAAATCTTTTTAATTTCCTAATTCTTTCGCTACTGATTTCAATCTTAAGCTGTGACGATAAGCCTATAACACCAGATATTTCCTACTGTAAAAACCCTGTCGATTTAAACGGTCAATTTGATCCGAAAGCACCGGGGTATATCGTGGTATTCAATGATAATATCGATGCAAAAGAAGAAGTGGAACGATTGAAAAGTATTTATGCATTACAGGTCAGTCACATTTATGACAGTGCACTGAATGGTTTTTCTGCAAGTATGTCCGATGACACAAGGGAGAAACTGAGGTGTGAAAAAACCATAAAATACATCCAATACGATCAGTCAATCTCGTTGTCTACAGAATAGATAAAATGTTTGATACGGCCAGACTCAGGCATATCATTTGGAGGATTGCTAACGGAGAAACAGTCAAATTTGGTGATTGAGTGAGCGGCCTCCGTTGCGTTTCTTCTGTTTTTTTCAGCTCCGTGACAGTTGCAACAGGGCCGATTGGAAGGTGTCTCTCCGACACATCAAACTATCGGAACTTTCACGGTGACCCGTCCAATCCCGTCACGGAATCCGAGTTTTCCTTAAATTTAATGAGAAAATGAAAAAGTTATTTCTGGTTGTTCTTCTTGTTGCGGGCTTTGCCGGGCAAGTTTTATCCGCCTCGTTGACGATCGTCGCCGGTCGATGGCCGCCTTTTGTCGATCAGTCGATGGCGGAAAATGGATTGGCAATGGAAATTGTATCCTCCGCATTTGAACGGGCCGGATATCAGCCGGCCATCCATATCGAAACCTGGCCCCGGGCACTGGAGGGGCTTGAGATCGGCATTTATGACGTTGTCGGAACCGTATGGAAAACCCCCGAACGTGAAGATCTCTTTATCTTCAGCGACCCTTATTGGATTAATCAAATCAAGTTTATCAAGAAAAAAAATCTGAATGTCAGATACGACAATTTGGACGATTTGTCGGGATATATAATTGGGATCGTTAAAGATTACGCGTATGGCGAAGAGTTTGACAGTTCACAAACACTGATAAAGATTCCGCAAAATCACATCATCCAGAATTTGTCAAAGCTTCGAGAAGGAGATATTGAATTGACGTTGGGTGACGAAATTGCCGTTCGTTATGAGCTTAATCAATACATGAAAGACAGCATTTCGAAATTTGACTTTCTTGAAAAACCGCTTGCCACCAAAGAGTTGTACATAGCAGTCAGCAAGCAGAACCCAAGGGCGAAAAAAATAGTTTCTGACTTTAATCGCGCGCTTCAGGAAATGAAAAAAGATGGTAGTTTCGACGCAATCGCCAAAAAATATAAATTTCCGTTGATGACGGAGTAGCCTTGATGAAACTTCTAAAAGAAGCGTAATAACTAATGGATCAGTTGGCGACGGCGGTGCTCTTTGTAATTTTACATAATATACATTATGCGAAGTTATTGTTGTTGATTACTTGCTTTTTTCAACTCCTCCAAACACCAGATTTGGTTATAACTCTCGTTGGGGCATTCAAGATATATCGGTTTCATCTTAGCCTCCTCTCAACGATTGAAAGGCCTCCAGCTGCCCTCAAGTCATCGATGGTCGACGTATGTCGTCCGCGCAACTGCTCCAGTTATGCGCGGATTCCAGACTGGATTGCAGTTAACTGATCGTTGTTCGAGTGATTTGGTTTCGGCATCCTTCGCTTTCAATTCCTTACCCGTTAAAGAACTATGGGCCCTTTATACGTTCGACCGACGCAATCGATTAATGGAATTTGGAGACTGTTGCCTTGTCAAGAATCTTTCTCCACAGAAATGAGGTGAATCTATTGAATTAAATTTTGTCTATTTTTATATCGGTAAACATTGGGTTGACATGAAAAATTCATTTTATCCCGAAACATGGCCAGATATAGATACAAGACTTTATCACCGCTCGGTGAAGTTATTTCGGGCCGTAAAAAACCTGCTTAGCGTCAAATTAGAACTGTATGCTGACAACCAGGTTTTGCAAGGTGATATTTTTTTGTTCAATCATTTTTCCCGCTTCGAAACCTTTATTCCGCAATATCTGATTTTTGAACAAACCGGCACCTACAGCTGCGCTATTGCCTCCGGTGACTTCTTACAAGAAGATAATATCCTAGCGAAATACCTGAAACAGGTCGGCGTCTTTCCGCATGACCATCCTCGCTTATTCGCAATGTTGGCTGCTCAGATTCTGCGTGGCCGCAAGGTCATCATTTTTCCAGAAGGCGGCATGGTCAAGGACCGACGCGTCATTGACAGGAAAGGAGAATACAGTATCTATTCACGCCTAACCGGTAACCGACGTAAACAACATACCGGCCCGGCGATACTTGGCCAAGGCGTGGAAGCCTTAAAAGTGGCGATCCGTCATGCATTCAAACATAAAGACCAAGACCGCCTACAAAAGTGGAAGGAGTTGCTGCAATTCGAAAGCCTCGATGAATTAATGGCCATTTCGCTCAAACCAACGCTGATCGTGCCAGCAAACATCACTTTTTATCCGATCCGTTCGTCGGAAAATATATTATTTAAAAGCGTGGAGCTGTTCCACAATGATTTGAGCCTCCGCCAATCGGAGGAATTGCTGATTGAGGGTAACATCTTGCTCAGGGACACTGACATGGATATTCGTATGGGGTCACCTGTCAATCCTTGTTGTGTCTGGGGCTGGTTCACCCATTGGGTTATGAACAAAGTGGCCACGGGTATTTCCAAACCCGACGATGTTTTCAAGCTCAATACCGCACCAAAGAACTGGAAAGAACGCCTATTGGGACACTTGTTCAAAAAAAATGCCGAATGCTCCCGTAATCTTTACATGGAGGCTATCTATGCTGATGTCACGATAAACCTCAGTCATCTCGCTTCGACACTGATCATGAGCTATATCGGTCATAAGCGCAGCTTTATTGAAAAAAGTCGCTTTTATACCGTGTTGTATATCGCTATCAAGACTCTGCAAAAGAACCCAGATATTCACTTGCATCACAGCCTTTTAAACCCGGACGAATACGGCGAGCTAGTGCATGGCATTAGTAGTCGGTTCGATCAATTCGTCTGTATCGCCAAACAAACTGGACTGATCGACGAACATGACATTTGCTACCACTTCCTACCGAAACTATGCGCGGATTTCGATTTCGACCAGATCCGCCTGGAAAACCCGATCGCGGTATATAACAACGAAGCGGCACCGCTAAGCATTGTTCGCGACACTCTGATGGCGGCAGACCGGCTTTACCCACACATCGACCCTCTGCAACTGGCTGCTTGGCATTTTGAAGACGAGCAATTAGAACTGGCTTACGAACTTTTGATGTTCGGCAACCCCCACAACGGAGAATTCAAAAACCAAGAAACAGCTATCGCCGATCCCTCCCCTTTTTTCATTCGTCCTAAAAAATCACACGGCATAGGAGTCCTATTGGTGCACGGACTCTTAGGCAGTCCGGCCGAACTGTGCGACTACGGGCATTATCTGGCCGCTCAGGGATTCATCGTCTTGGGCGTTCGCCTCAAGGGTCACGGTACCTCACCCTACGCCTTGCGTGAGCAATGCTTTGAGGACTGGTATGGCAGCGTCAAAAGAGGATTCAATGTCCTGAAGACCCATTGTTCCAAACTGTTCGTGATCGGCCTTTCCACCGGCGGCGCATTGGCGTTGAAACTGGCAGCGGAAAATCACGCTGAGATCGGAGGGGTGGTAGCCGTGTCTGTACCCATCTATTTCGTGAATCCCGCCTACATGCTGGTCCCCTTATTGCACAATACCAATACGTTGGTGCAATGGGTTTCCTCGTTCGAAGGCGTCAAACCCTTCATCGAAAATACGCCGGAGCATCCCGACATCAATTACTGCAACATTCCGGTCAGGGCATTGTACGAACTGCGCCGACTG
>JBNLEI010000167.1:0-1679 GCA_050304855.1 Methylococcaceae bacterium | reverse complement strand
TATCTGCAAGTTGGCTTCGGTAACTTTAAGATTGTCTTCCAGTTTTTCGTTGAGTTGGCTAAGGTCTTTGTCATCAGGTTTGCCAAACACGCTTTCATTGAACGACTCTGTCGCGCTGTAGACGATTGAATGTTTGCCGATAGTGATACGGTCATTATGTTGCAGTACCCCTTCCTTGACGGCCTGATCGTTGATGACTAGCGGAAAATCATCGTTCAGCTGTTTGATGACGCAAGTGTTGTCTTTTATGATTACCGCTGCATGAGCAGGAGCGACCGCTAGACTGTCAACGGATATATCGTTGGTTTCATCGCGGCCTATATGCACGACGCCCGACTCAAAGATTTCGGAGTTGATTGCCTTCTCTTTAAAATAAACGGTGAATTTTGCCATTGTATTTATGAAATTATCCCTGCCCGGCTTTTAGTATAGCCGCAATTCTCACGCTTGCTAAATATTACTATGGTAATGGATAAAAGGCCTGAAAAAGCGATAATCACGCGATGCACTTTTTAAGTAGGAGGGTGGAATTTCACCGTTTTAATGGTGTTGTCGTCGCGTTTTAGGATTTCCAGTCGATAACCGTACAGACTCACACTGGTACCGGCCTCGGGTATCGTTTCCATGAACTCGATGATTAAGCCGTTTAGGGTTTTCGGTCCTTCGGTGGGTAAGTCCCATTGGGTGATGCGGTTTAGTTCGCGGATCGTGACGCTGCCGTCTACCAGATAGCTGCCGTCTTTTTGTCGCGTGACGTCGGCTTCTTCCAAAATCAATTCGCCGATCACTTCCTGCAGCAAATCATCCAGTGTAACCAGGCCCTGTACATCGCCATATTCATCGACGACCAAACCGATACGCAGTTTCTCCGCTTTAAAGCATTGAATTTGCTTATGTAGTGGCGTGTTGACCGGAATGAAAAAAGGTTTGATCAGGTTGTCGGTGATGTTTTGTTTGTCAAAGTCGGGGTGGCTGGTGTGTGATAGGACATTGCGCAGGTGTAAAAAACCGATGACCCGGTCAATACTTTTTTTATAAACCGGTAGACGGGTATGCGGGCTATTTTGCAGCTGTTCGATGATTTTCTCGATTGGCTCTTCCAGGTCGATGCCGACAATTTCGTTTCTCGGCGTCATGATGTCTTCGACCGAGGCCGTTTCCATATCCAGAATGCCCAGCAGCATGTTGCGATAACGGATAGGCATTAGATCTTCGGCATCAGACACGATGCTTTTCAGTTCTTCTTTATTGATTCTGTCGTCTTGATTTTTTCCGACATTGACCCCAACGATCCGCAATAAGAGGTTGGCTACCAAATTGACAAGCCAGACTATTGGATAAAATAACTTCAGCAAAGGCATGTAGACCCATGCAGCTGGAAATGCCAGCACTTCGGGCTTAATGGCCGCCAGCGTTTTTGGGGTTACTTCAGAAAAGATCAGTACGGCCAATGTAAGTAGGCCAGCCGCCGCCGCGATCGCTTGTTCGCCTCCGATCCGGATTGCAATGACCGTGGCTAGCGAAGAAGCCAGAATGTTGACAAAGTTGTTGCCCAATAAAATCAGGCCTATCAAACGGTCGGGTCTTTTTAACAATCGAGCCGCTTTTTGGGCTCCGCGATGTTTTTGTTTGACTAAATGCTGTAACCGATATCGGTTTAGCGTCATTAAAGCGGTTTC
>JBNLEI010000166.1:0-8534 GCA_050304855.1 Methylococcaceae bacterium | reverse complement strand
CCGGGTGCGGATTTGTCAGAACAGATTTCCACCGCCGGTAAGGAAGCATCCGGTACTGGTAACATGAAGTTTATGATGAATGGCGCACTGACTATCGGAACCTTGGATGGAGCCAATATTGAGATTCGGGAAGAGGTGGGGGACGATAATTTCTTTTTATTCGGATTGACCGAAGAGGAAGTTGATGAAATGCGCCAGGATTACAATCCTCAGGCGATTATCGATCAGGATGAGGATTTACAAGGTGTGATGCGGCTATTGGAGTGTGGTCATTTCAATCAATTCGAGCCGGGCGTTTTTGACGACATTATCGCTTCCGTCAAGAGCGCGCATGATCCGTGGATGACGATTGCTGATTTTCGCAGTTACGTTGATGCTCAGCGGCAGGTCGAACAAGCCTATCAGGATAAAGAGCGTTGGACCCGGATGAGCATTATCAATGCGGCCTCCAGCGGAAAATTCTCAACCGATCGAACAATCAGTGATTACAATAACGACATTTGGAAATTGACTCCGATTAAAATTCCCGAGTAATGCTCGATATCGTGCTTTATGAGCCGGAAATTCCGGCTAACACTGGGAATGTCATCAGATTGTGCGCCAATACCGGCGCGCATCTGCATTTGATTCAGCCCTTAGGTTTCGATTTGGATGATAAAAAACTACGTCGCGCCGGCTTGGATTATCATGAGTGGGTCAATGTCAGGCAGTATGCTTCTTTGCAAAGCTATATTGAAAGAGCTAAACCCAATCGGCTTTTTGCGCTGACGACCAAGGGAACGACTCTTTATAGCGACGCCGTTTTCCAGGCGGGTGATGCGTTGTTGTTCGGTCCCGAAAGCAGAGGATTGCCGGATGCTTTTTTGTACCGACATGATTCGTCATTGAAATTATATTTGCCGATGAAAAGGGAGAGCAGAAGTCTTAATTTATCCAATACCGTTGCCGTTGTGCTTTACGAAGCGTTGAGGCAATTGGCTTTTCCCAACGCGGTAATCAAATAATCATTTGTCGGATTTTTTCCGGCAAATCGGATTTGCTTCAGAGGACTGACGAATTCAAGGCTCTGATATCTGCTCGAACTTTAATGTGCGACGGGATGGTTCGGGTTACGTATCCATTCGCTCCATGAACCGGCATATAATTTCGAACCGGTCAGTCCCGCAATTTCCATGGCTAGCAAATTATGGCAAGCTGTGACCCCTGATCCACACATGTGAACGACTTGTTGCGGCTTAAATTGGGCAACGAGTTTCTCAAATTCCTTTTTGAGCCGGTCGCTAGGTAGAAAACATCCGTGCCGGTCCAAGTTTTGCTGAAATGGCCGGTTCACTGCTTTAGGGATGTGTCCGGCAATTGGGTCGATGGGTTCCTGCAAGCCGTGAAACCGTTCCGATGTTCGGGCGTCGATCAACGTCAATTCACGACGCGCCAAGCCGTTTTCAACTTGTAGTGCGCAAACCCATTGGCGAGTATCGAGATAAATCCTGAAATTCGAACGATTGACTTTGGGTAACGCTGTGGTTAGCGGCAGACTCGCTTGTCGCCATTGCGATAGTCCGCCGTCGAGCACGGCGACTTGTTCATGCCCCATGCAACGTAATAGCCACCATAGGCGGCCAGCAAAAGCGCCGCTCGCGTCATCATAAACGACGACTTGGCTGTTATTGTTGACGCCCCACTGTCCCAATTTTTGTGCCAGCTGTGAAAAATCGGGTAGCGGATGTCTTCCGCTATAATCCCTGATTGCCGAAGATAAATCCTTATTTAAATGGATATAGCGGGCATTGGCGATATGTCCCTGCCGATAGGCTTTGCTTCCGGCTTCGGAATCAGCGAGCGAGAAGCGGCAGTCGAATAGGGTCCAGTTGGGTTTGTTGAGATTTTCGGCCAAATCCTCAGCCGATATAATAGTATTGTATGACATTGTTAGACTGTTAATATAATTTTACCTTTATGCAGGCCCCTCTCTATCAATTGATGCGCTGCAACCGCTTGAGATAAGGGAAATGTATTGGAAACGACCGGCTTGATTGAGCCATTTTCCAGTAAAGGCCAGACATTTTCCAGCAACTGTTTGGCGATTTTGGCCTTAAAATTGTCGTTTCTGTTTCTTAATGTCGAGCCGGAAATGGTCAGTCGTTTTTGCATGACCGACCATAAATTGATTTCGCATTTCGCACCGTTTTGAATGGCGATTTGGATTAGTCGTCCTTCCACCGCCAAGGCTTTCAGGTTGCGTGGAAAATAGTCACCACCGATCATATCCAGAATGACATCGACGCCTTTACCTTCGGTTAAATCTGAAATGGATTCGACAAAGTCCTGTTGTTTGTAATTGATAGCCTGATCGGCGCCCAATTGCGTGCAGTAACGGCATTTTTCATCGCTGCCGGCCGTGGTGAATACCTTGGCGCCGAATGCCTTGGCCAACTGAATGGCACTGGAGCCAATGCCTCCGCTGCCGCCGTGAACCAAGAAGCTTTCTCTCGGCTTCAAATGAGCTCTATCAAATACGTTACTCCAAACGGTAAAAAAAGTTTCCGGTAAGCTGGCGGCTTGAACAAAATCGAAACCAGCCGGCAGCGGTAGACAAAGGCTTTCGCTCGCTAAACTATATTCCGCGTAACCGCCTCCGTTGAGGAGAGCGCAAATACGATCGCCGACACGAATTGTTTGAACTTTGCTACCGATCTCGATGACGGTGCCGGCCACTTCCAGCCCGGGAAGGTCGGAAGCTCCTTCCGGCGCGGGATATAAACCCTTGCGCTGCATGATATCCGGACGGTTGACACCGGCCGCCGCTACCTGGATCAGAACTTGATGTTCGGATGGTGACGGTATTTCGCGCGTGCAAGCCTTTAATACTTCGGCATTGCCGGGTGTACTGATTTCAATGGCGATCATGTCACGGTTTAGTTTAAAAGGAGTAAAGCGTATTATATGCGTTAAAAATCCTTATTATAAACGCTTAAAATTTCGGATAAACAGAATATGATTCAAGCAGGAATTGTCGGTGGAACCGGCTATACAGGTGTGGAATTGTTGAGAATTTTGGTTTTACATCCCGACGTCGAGCTATCTGTCGTTACGTCCCGTTCGGACGCGGGGTTGCGTGTGGACGAATTGTATCCAAGTCTTAGGGGGTTGTGCGACGTTGTTTTTACCGAACCGGAAGTTAAAAATCTAAGCAACTGTGATGTGGTGTTTTTTGCAACGCCGAATGGTACGGCAATGAAGATGGCGGAACAGTTGCTGTCCCGTAATGTGAAAATCGTAGATTTGTCGGCCGATTTTCGAATTAAAGATCCTGTTGAGTGGAGTCGTTGGTACGGTATGGAGCATGCATGCCCAGATCTGATTGGCGAAGCTGTTTACGGCTTGCCTGAAGTGAATCGGGATAAGGTTAAGCAAGCGCACCTGCTGGCTTGCCCAGGATGTTATCCAACCGCTGTGCAGTTAGGATTTTTGCCGCTGATCGAGCGGCAACTGATCGACTTGAGTCATCTGATTGCCGACGTTAAATCGGGCGTCAGCGGGGCGGGACGCAAAGCGCAGTTGTCCTCGTTAATGAGTGAAACCGGTGAGAGTTTTAAGGCTTATGCCGTGAGCGGGCATCGGCATTTGCCGGAGATAAGCCAGGGATTGCGGGCTATTGCCGGACAGGATATCGGTTTAACCTTTGTGCCGCACTTGACGCCGATGATCAGGGGTATTCATGCGACTTTGTACGGTCGGTTGACGGAGGGCGTTGAAAAATTGCAGTCATGGTATGAACAGCGTTTTGCCGATGAGCGTTTTGTCGATGTACTGCCTGCGGGAAGTCATCCCGATACCCGTAATGTTAGAGGGAGCAATAATTGCCAAATAGCCATTCATCAACCTCAAGCCGGCGATACGGTCGTCGTACTGTCGGTTATCGATAATTTAGTAAAAGGCGCTGCCGGTCAGGCCGTCCAAAATATGAACTTGATGTTTGGTTTTGAAGAAGCTTCGGGGCTTGATATCGTGGCGCTTTATCCATAATTCTTGACTAAATTGCTTGGTATAGTCATAATTTTTTATTCTTTTCAATTGTTTGTATTTTTTCTATGGCAGATCCAATTGTTTTTACAGATAGTGCAGCAGCTAAAGTCGGAGCATTAATTGCGGAAGAAGGTAATGATAATCTAAAGCTGAGAGTATATATAACCGGTGGTGGTTGTTCGGGGTTTCAGTACGGATTCACTTTTGACGAAGAAGTTAACGAAGACGATACTCGAATTGAAAACGGCGGTGTGACTGTTTTGATTGATTCAATGAGTATTCAATATTTGAACGGAGCGGAAATTGATTATAAGGAAGATCTGTCCGGTTCTCAGTTTGTTATTCGAAATCCGAACGCGACGACTACCTGTGGCTGCGGCTCATCGTTTTCGGCTTAATCCTCGTTTGCCCGGATAGATTCCGCCGAGAA
The DNA here is from genome assembly GCA_050304855.1 of Methylococcaceae bacterium. GTDB lineage: Bacteria > Pseudomonadota > Gammaproteobacteria > Methylococcales > Methylomonadaceae > Methylomarinum. The sequence continues at coordinate 4,078 of JBNLEI010000166.1, read as the reverse complement.
CAACGGGGGCGGATGCCCCCGTCGCTTGATGCAGATTACCTGGCTGGTTGGATAGCGTTTGTCGTGCCAACCAAGCGAAGGCGGCTGCTTCGACATGATCGGGGTCAATGCCGTAAGCTGCAGTTGATCGTACCGGACAATCGAGTTTTTGACCGATCAGTTCCAGTAAGTAACTGTTGTGGCATCCTCCCCCGCAAATCAATACTTCTTCCGTGTTTGGCGCATATTCTTCGATATTGTCGGTAATGGTTTCCGCAGTCAGTCGGCAAAGCGTGGCTTGAATATCGGCTGCTGATAACTGGGGAAATGCGCTGAGATGGTGAGCTAGCCAAAATTCGGAAAAATATTCCTTGCCGGTGCTCTTTGCGGGGGGTAATTGAAAATAAGGATCATTTTTCAACTGGCGTAGCAATTCTTCGTTAACAGATCCTTGTCGAGCCCATTCGCCGTTTTTATCGTAGCTAAAGCCATTGTGTTTTTGAATCCAATAGTCCATTAAAGTATTACCAGGACCGGTATCAAAGCCTAAAGCCGTTTCGTGACTGATTACTGTTATGTTGGCAATGCCGCCAATGTTAACAACGCAAAACTTTTTCTTTTGATGATTGCCGAAATAGCAATGATGGAAAGCCGTTACCAGCGGTGCGCCTTGCCCCTGTGCGGCGATATCGCGTCTTCGAAAGTCCGCGACGGTGGTAATCCCTGTTATTTCAGCAATGATGTTTGGATCTCCGATTTGTAGCGAGAAGGGAAAGTGACTGTGTGGAGAGTGGTAAATAGTGACGCCGTGGCTGCCAATGCCGGTAATTTCCTGGGAAGGGATTCCGTTTTCGGCTAATAAAGCATTGACGGTACTGGCAAACATCTGGCCCAGACGTGTATCCATAGAGCCGTAATCACTCAGCCGAATAGATCGACCGGGAAGGCTGAGCTCGCAGATTTCCTGCTTTAGAGATTCGTTAAAAGGTTGATAATGGAAGGCGACGATAGTGCATTTATCGCCATCAAAATCAACGAGACCAGCATCGATTCCATCGAGACTGGTCCCGGACATCAATCCGATATAAAGTTCCGACACTTAAAAATTACTGCTGATTTTGTGCCAGTAAGCTGCTTGCTTTGACTTTATCCAGTTTTGCCAATAATGGAGTTGTTTGCTTTTTAAATTCGGCCAACAAAGATTTGTCGATTGGACTGGTTTTCGGTAATTTTACGGTTAACGGATCGCGGTGAACGCCGTTGATGCGGAATTCGTAATGTAAATGCGGGCCGGTTGCCAAACCAGATTTTCCTACATAACCGATAACTTGGCCTTGTTTGATACGGTTGCCCACTTTTTGCCCCTTTTTGTAATTGGAAAGGTGAGCGTATAACGTCGTATAGTCTTGTCCGTGTTGAACGATCACCACTCTTCCGTATCCACCTTTGCGGCCGCGGAAAATGATTTTGCCGTCACCGGTTGATTTGACCGGTGTACCGGTCGATGCGGCATAATCCACTCCTTTATGGGCTCGAATGCGGTTCAGGACAGGGTGTTTCCTTTTGAGATTGAAATGGGAGCTGATGCGGGCAAAGTCAACCGGTGTGCGCAAAAAGGCTTTGCGCATGCTATTGCCTTCCGGAGTGTAATAATTGACTTCACCATGTTTATTTTCAAAACGGACGGCGGTAAAGGCATCATCCTTATTGACGAACTCTGCAGCGATGATGTCGCCGCGATCAATTTCTTTGCCTTCGACAAACAGTTTTTCATAAACGATGGTAAAACGGTCGCCTTCTCTTAAATTCAAGGCAAAATCGATATCCCACGCAAAAATATTAGCCATTTCCATAATGAGCCTGTCCGACAACCCTGCATTTTTTCCATCCTCAAATAAAGAGGTATGGATGGTGCCTTGAACGCTGGCAATTTCCTTGTTTATCTCTTTACTGATTTTTTTGACGTTAAAACGCTCGCCATCTCGGGTTGCAATTAAAGTGTCAATGGAATTTTTGCGATAAATCAGTTGTTCCAGTTGTCCTTCTGCGTTCAAAGTAGCTTGTAAATCTTTGCCGGGGATAATAGACGCAAATAGCTTTCCGGTATCATTGGCATGGATAATATTGTGTAAATCCGCTTTGCTGAGATTTAAGTCCGAGAAGATAGTCGATAGATTTTCCCCTTTTTTGATTGTGTGAGTAATCTGATCGAGCCGGGCGGTTTCAGCCGAAGCATCAGCAATCATCCCTTCATCGTTGGAAAGATCAGAGATGACCGGATTGTTGACTTGGGGGGTGACCGTATCGGAAATGACGCTGATTTCAGTCAGTGACTCGTGGCGGCTATCGCTTTTGTTGGAAATTAATGCATAGCAAGTACCTGCCGCTACGACGGAACCCGTATATAATATAAACGATTTAAATAGCTTGTTTTTCACTGGGCTGTTCTCAATCTAAATAATTGAAAATTGCATATTAATGCAAATAAAAAAAACTTATAGAAATTATAGCTCAATTAGGATTTTTGTTCTTAAGAGCTGCTTAATCGACATATAATACCGCAAAAATTGTTAACAAAATCACAGGGGATGAAATTGCAGCAAGAAATGTTGGGGCACCTCCGTCGAGGTGTCGATGAGCTATTGGTCGAATCGGAATTTGTCAAAAAGCTCGAAGATGGGCGTCCGCTCAGAATTAAAGCCGGATTTGACCCTACGGCGCCGGATCTGCATCTCGGTCATACCGTATTGATCAATAAGCTAAAGCAATTTCAGGATTACGGTCACCAGGTCTTGTTTTTGATCGGTGATTTTACCGCCATGATAGGTGATCCGACAGGTAAAAATGTAACACGTAAACCTTTGAGTCAAGAAGAAGTGGTAGAGAACGCCAAGACTTATCAGGAACAGGTGTTTAAGATTCTAGATCCTGATAAGACAGAAGTCTTGTTTAATTCAACTTGGCTCAATTTCATGACACCCGTCGATATGATCCAATTGGCTGCGAAACACACGGTAGCCAGAATGTTGGAAAGGGATGATTTTAGCAAGCGCTTCAAAGGAGGTCAGCCGATCGCTATTCATGAATTCTTATATCCGCTGATACAAGGACACGATTCGGTGGCAATGAAGGCGGATGTTGAGTTGGGTGGGACCGATCAAAAGTTCAATTTATTGGTCGGTCGCCATCTGCAGGAGCTGGATGGACAGGCGCCGCAAACGATCATGACAATGCCGATTTTGGAAGGGTTGGATGGCGTACAGAAAATGTCCAAGTCTCTTAACAATTACATAGGTATTGCGGACTCGGCGGACGATATGTTCGGCAAAATAATGTCGATATCTGATGAATTGATGTGGCGCTATTATGAATTGCTTAGTTTTAAGCCCATGGAGGACATTCTCCGCTGGAAGCAAAGTTGCGAAGAAGGCGTTAATCCTCGCGATTTCAAGGTGAGTCTGGCGCAAGAAATTATCGAAAGATTCCATAGTGCAGATGCGGCTAGGAAAGCGTTGGAAAGTTTTGAGGCAAGGTTTCAGCGAGGTGCAATGCCTGATGAAATGGATGAAATTGTTCTGCACTCAGGCTCAGAAGGATATGCGATTGCGAATTTACTGAAAGATTCAGGCTTAACAAAGAGTACTTCAGATGCTATTCGGATGATTAAACAAGGAGGAGTAAAAATTGATGGCGAAAAAATTTCAGATCCTAAGTTGCAGATTGCCGTGGGGACACAGCAAGTTTATCAGGTAGGAAAAAGAAAATTTGCTCGGGTGTTGATAACTTCTTGAAGACCCAGTCGAATTTATTAAAGGTTTTCAAAAATTTGAATCAGGGATGTCGGCGTTATGATAAATCTTTTGACAAAGGCAGGAAGGGCTGTATAATAGCCGGCTCTTTCGAGGCAATCGAAGGGTCTGTCTGGGCGGCGCAAGCGGGCCAGGCGAGGCGGTTCGAAGGTTTCGAGTCGGCCAGGGAGGCGGACGAAAAAAAGTGAAAAAGGAAGTTGACAGGTTGGGTTTTTGCTGTAGAATAGGCGAGCTCAACAGGGCTACGGCCCTTGGCTGAAACAGCCGCGCTCTTTAACAAAATAATCGAA
>JBNLEI010000165.1:0-19106 GCA_050304855.1 Methylococcaceae bacterium | reverse complement strand
CGGGGTTCGGATTGAACGCCAAGTCATCGAGTTGACGGCGCGAATCCGGATCGGTAACACATTGATGAAAATCGAATATAAAAAAGCGCTGGAGGTTGAATCAGAAAAAGCGCTATATCTGGCTGCCAACACCGATTCTTTAACCAATATCCCCAATCGCCGCGCTTTTATGGTTCGCGCGCAGGAGGAGTTTGCTTTTTGCCGACGCAGCCAGAGCAATTTGACGGTAGTGATGTGCGACGTAGATCATTTCAAGCGCATCAACGATAACTTTGGCCATCCTGCAGGAGACCAAGTTTTAGTCGATCTGGCTGGGATTCTTAACACGCAAATGCGCAAAGAGGACATGCTCGCCCGCTATGGCGGTGAAGAATTTATCATGCTGTTGAGGGGGACTAATGCCGATTCTGCACGAATCTGGGCGGAGCGGGTCAGGGAACGAATAGAGAAATTCGATTTTGTTTATCAAGCTGATACATTACCGATAACGCTCTCAATAGGAATTTGTAGTCGCAACGGCAAAGCGGTGTCATCGCTCGACGGTGTCATCCGCCAAGCCGACGATGCCTTATATACTGCGAAAAATAACGGCAGAAACCGGGTTGAGGTGGTATAGCGGCAACCGTATTCGTTTTTCCATGCATTTATTGTTATTATTTGAAGTTAGTCGAAAGAGTTATTACGGAGTGACAGGGACTGGTCATAGAACGAGTGGTCATAGCACCGGAAGTAGTGATTCCGGACTCGGACTTCGTAGCGTCTGAATGGGGACTCTTCTGTCGTATGTCCCCTGATATCGCGTCGGCGGAGATGCCGGCAAAGTGACGCGTTTTTGTTTAACTCTCAAAAGGAGAAATAATGACATCTCACCGCCTTGGCTTCACCTATTTGTCGCAGGAAGATTTATTGGACGCCGGTTGTTTCGATTTGCGTATGGCAATCGAAGTGGCAGAAAAAACCATGCTCGCGTTCGAAGACCATCGCATTCTGTTTCCGGAAAAAATCGTGCAGATTTTCGATCCGGTCAGTCAGGACCGAATTAATTGTCTACCCGCCACCCTGCTGGATGAGAAAATTTGCGGCGCCAAATGGGTATCGGTTTTTCCTCGCAATCCTAAACATTACGATGTACAGAACCTGTCGGCTGTTTTTGTCTTGTCAGAAATTGAAAGAGGTTTTCCGCTGGCCGTGATGGAAGGAACTTTGGCATCGAATATGCGGGTGGCTGCAATGGGGGCGATAGCCGCCAAGCATTTGGCGAAGAAGGATAGTGCGCGCATCGGTTTTATCGGAGCCGGCGAACAGGCGAAAATGCATCTGTTGGCGATGAAAGTGGTTCGGCCCGGGTTGAAGGAATGCCGCGTGGCGGCAAAAACGGCGCCCGAAGAGACCCAATTTATTGCCGAACTGTCTCCGCTACTGCCCGATATGACTTTTATAGGCACCAATACCGTGGCGCGTGACGCCATGGAGGATGCCGATATATTGGTAACCGCAACCAGCGCTCAGGGACCGTTACTGAAAGCCGAATGGATGAAGCCCGGCGCATTTTACAGCCATGTCGGCGGTTGGGAGGATGAATATGCCGTCGCCCAGCAATGCGATAAGATTGTTTGCGATGATTGGGAGACTGTGACTCACCGCTCCCAGACTTTAAGTCGGATGTATGCCGAAGGTCTGTTATCCCATAGCGACATCCATGCCGATTTACACGAATTGGTGTCAAAGCATAAACCCGGTCGGGAATCGGATGACGAGCGTATTTATTTCAACGCGGTAGGCTTGGCGTATGTCGATATCGCCATTGCCCATACCATGTTCAAACGCGCGCAATCGGCCCATATCGGCGAGCAACTCACTTTACAGGAAACCATGGTTTTTGAACATCACAATATCATCAGTAAAATCAGGTTATAGGACATGTTCAAACAACTTCCCTGCAACGAAACCGAAACGGTTCGGATCTTTCTAAACGGTGAGTCGTTGCAAGTGCAGAAAGGTATTAGCGTTGCCGCTGCCGTGCTGAGTTGCAACCAAGCGTATACTCGGACGACTCCGTTATCGGGAAGCAAACGCCTGCCGTTTTGCATGATGGGTGTTTGCTACGACTGTCTGATGGTGATTGACGGAAAAGCCAACCAACGTGCTTGCGGCACGTATGTTCGGGAAGGGATGTGGATCGATAGCCAGCAGGGTGTCGGACCTGCGTTGGGAGCTAGCCGCAGTGAATAACCACTATCAATTATTGGTCGTCGGCGCCGGCCCTGCGGGTCTTGCCGCCGCGACGACAGTCTCCGCGCACGGTGTTTCTTGCGCTTTGCTCGATGAGCAGCCCGCTCCCGGCGGACAAATTTACCGCGCCGTCGAGTCAATTCCGGAACAACGGGCGCAACAGTTGGGAGAGGAATATTTACGCGGGAGAGAACTAGTGCAGGCGTTCCGGCTCAGCGGAGCGGACTATTTTCCCGAAACTCGGGTTTGGTCACTGAACGAGCGACGAGAGTTGGGAATAGTGCGTGGTCAGAAAGCCGAAATCATCACAGCCGATCGGGTGATTGTCGCTGGTGGAGCGATGGAGCGGCCGGTGCCGTTTCCCGGTTGGACATTGCCCGGCGTAATGCAGGCAGGAGCCGGCCAGATCTTGTTTAAATCCTCGGGCGTGGTGCCGGATAACGGCGTAGTGCTGGCCGGCTCAGGGCCTTTGTTGCTATTACTGGCATGGCAATATTTGCATGCCGGAGTGGAAATAAAGGCGTTGCTGGATCTGACGCCGATCGGTAATCATTTGGCGGCGATACCCAAACTGCCCAAGGCTTTGTCAGCGCGTCATTATTTGACCAAAGGATTAAAATATAAACTGGATTTGAAGCGCGCTGGCGTGCCGATGCTAAATGGAGTTAGCGACTTACGGGCCGAGGGAAATGAGTGTCTGCGAGCGCTGACTTTTAGACATCGCGGAAAAATTAAAAACATCGAAACAGTGCTGTTACTGACACATTTCGGTGTTATTCCGCATACTTTCCTGACTCAAGCTGCAGGGTGCCGGCATGTTTGGGACGATAGCCAACAATGTTGGCGGCCACAGCATGACGAATGGGGACGCACCGATATCGTTGGTATTCTGGTCGCCGGTGACGGCGCCGCCATTAACGGAGCTCGTTCGGCTGAGCACGCGGGTCGATTGGCCGGTTTTGCCATCCTTGCTGACCTGGGAGTGATCAATCAGAGCGAGCGCGACAGGCTGGCTGTGGAAGATCGGCGATGGATGCGGGAAGATCGTTATATCAGGCCGTTTCTGGAAGCTTATTTTTCCATTCCCAAAAGCCTGTTGGTAACGCCCGAGGATGAAACGATTGTTTGTCGTTGCGAAGAGATCAGTGCGGGGCAAATTCGTAGGGCTGTTGCCGAAGGACATCAAGACAGCAACCAAGTGAAGTTCTTTACCCGTTGCGGTATGGGGCCTTGTCAGGGTAGGCAATGCGGCCATGCGGTTGCACAGATCGTGGCCGACGCCTCCGGGACGGCGATCTCTGAAGTAGGGCATTTTCGCGGGCGTCCGCCGGTCGCGCCGTTAAGTCTGGGGCAATTGTCCGCACTGCGTACGAAGGACGGACAATGAAGACGGCGGATGTCTTGGTGATCGGCGGTGGTTTGATGGGATCTTCTACCGCTTTGCAATTGGCTATGCGTGGTTGTCGTTGTATTGTTTTGGATAAGGACAGTCCCGGTCGCCACGCTTCCGGAGTTAATGCAGGAGGCTTGCGCCAGTTGAATCGGGACCCCGCCGAAATTCCGCTGACGGTCGAAGCGGCTAAAATGTGGCGTTCTATCGAGTCGCTAGTCGATAACGATTGCGATGCCCGTTTCCCCGGCCAGATTCGAGTTGCCGAGAACGATGCGGATATGGAGAAGCTCGAGCGACGCGCGGCATCGGTTCGGGCGCTGGGGTACCGTCACGAGGAAATGATCGGAAAAGAGGAACTATATCGCTTAGTGCCGGCGTTATCGCCTCATTGTGCAGGGGCATTGATCTGCCGCGAAGATGGTTATGCTCGGCCTTACCATGCGTTGACGGCATTCAGGCGTAAAGCGGAGTCGCTAGGTGTTCGTTATCATCCATCAACATCGGTTAACAGTATTCGTAAAGACGGGGACAATTGGCAAGTTCGGACTTCGCAGGGAACCTTCAATGCCGCTGTTTTGGTCAATTGTGCGGGGGCTTGGGCCGATAAAGTCGCTTCTATGCTGGACGAATCGGTGCCATTGAAGGCGAAAGCCCTGATGCTGATGGTTACCGAACGTTTACCGCATTTTATCGATCCGGTGATGGGGGCGGCAAGCCGAAAGCTGTCGTTCAAGCAAATGCAGAACGGTACTTTGATTATCGGTGGTGCGTTGGAGGCGATACTGGATTTCGACCAGGAGAGGACAAAAATAGATTGGCCGAGATTGGCCGAAAGTGCGGAAACGGTATTGGCGTTTTTTCCGCAATTGAAGGATGTTCGTATTGTCAGGGCTTGGGCTGGCATCGAATCGTTCTTGCCCGATAATCTGCCGATCATCGATGCCTCGCAGACCTATACCAAAGCGTACCATGCTTTCGGCTTTTCCGCTCACGGTTTTCAGTTGTCACCGGTTATTGGCCGTATAATGTCACAGCTGATTCTCGACGGGCGCTCGATGCTGCCGGTAGAAGCTTTTCGGATTGGTCGCTTTAATCATTAACGGGAGAACTCATGACGATCACACGACTCGGTACCGAACGACGCAGAATGAGCAAAATCGTGGTTCATAACGATACGATTTATCTCTGCGGGCAGGTCGCCAAAGATGCTGATGCCGGAATCAAAGAGCAAACCCGGACCATGCTAGAAAAAGTCGATGCTTTGCTGGGAGAGGCCGGTAGTGATCGGGAGCATATTTTATCGGCTACTGTTTATATCAAAGATATGAAATATTTTGCAGAAATGAATGAGGTTTGGGACGCTTGGGTTATTGAAGGGCATTCTCCAGCCCGGGCTTGCGTCCAAGCTTCTTTGGCTCGTCCGGAGTTGCTGGTCGAGGTTTCCGTCGTTGCGGCTGTCAAAAAATAAAATGTTGAAACAATAACAGGCAAGATCAGGGATCGCACGTCAAAAAAGACTTGCACAATTATCGACCTGAAAAAAGTCCGGTTATGGGACTAAGTTGCCCGACTGTTTAGCTTCTTGATATCCAGCTCCGGTTGATTAGACCCCGGAGCTGGTCAGTTTTTTGATTAAACGATACCGAATCCCCCGGTTTTCGCTCAGATGGGCTTAATGTTTCCCCGGTTCCAGTTGAACGCCTCGCCGCTCGTAAGTGACGTAAGCCTGCAGCGCGGTCATTTTCGGGTCGTCTGCGGCCAGCGGTTGCCCTTCCAGCGGGTTTCTCAAACACCAATTAATCATTTGCCAAAGCGGTACCACTTTGCCGATTTGTTTCTGAAATTTGGGGTAGGTTTCAGGGTGCGTGTTTGCCGCATTAGGGTGGCACTGGGCACAGGCGACTCCATTACTGCCTAGCTCCGGACTCGTCCATAATTCACGGCCTTGTTTCACCACGTCCATGAATTGCTGCTGCCACCTTTGCATATCGTCGGTTGTAAACTCATCGGCCCTAATTGATGGCGATGCCAGCAAAGTGACTAAGATAAGACCCGTAGCGCTTGTTTTGTAGGGTATGTAAGACATGTCTTTTCCTCGCTGAAATTAATAGTGCATTTGCGGCGGAATACGCGCTTCTTCGGCTTGATATCGCGTATCCTGAGGTTTGTTCTTCGCTGGGTTAAACTGTACGGTTCTGTCTTGGTTGTTGTAGAGCGTAAAATGCAGATCGGCATTGCCGTTTGCCACGTTGATAAATTGCCAGCCGGTCGCATCCCTTTCGAAAAATGGGTCGGCTCGGTTCATTGGTACTGTCAGTTTTGGCAGATATTGCTCGGCCTGCGCGTAGGCGGACGGGTATGGCCAGGGCCAGGCGGTCGCCATAACAGCATTGAAACTGATATTGCCGATTTGGTTGTATTGGATTTGATGGACATGACCGTAGATGACCGAAACTTTATTGAACGGTTTTAATAATGCTTGGATTTGTTCGGCATCTTCAGTCCAAAAATTCCAACCTTTATAGATCTTTTGAAGCGGCGAATGGGAAAAGACGACGACCGGCGTGGTTTTCGCGATTTTGGCCAAGTCGTTTTTCAGCCAGGTTCGTTGTTCTTCACCGACCATGAAAGGGGAGCCGTTTGGGTTATCCAAGCCGGCCATTTCCAACATGCGCTGCTCATTGCTGGGCCAGCGATTGTAGGTCCATTCGTCATAGGTTCTGATACTATTCAAGATAATGAAATGTACGCCTTTATGGTCAAAACTGTAATATTGCGGCCCAAATAGTTTTTCCCAATAAGCACCTAGGTCTAGATAGTAGTCATGTTCGCCCATCACATAGCGGACCGAATATTTCAGCGCCGACATGATTTCGGCGCCGTGGTCCAGTTCGGCCGGCTTGCCCAATTGCGCCAGATCACCGCCAAACATGACGAAATCCGGTTTGGGTACTAGTAGATTGGTTTCCGCCACCGCGCGGATCAAGCCTCGATCCCAGTTCCTGACGAAGCGGGCGCCTTTGATTTGCTGGATATGGGCGTCGGAAATATAGGCGAAGGTGAAATTTTGGCTGGTGTCGGCGAAGGCTAGCTCGACTAGACTGATCGGCAAGGCGCTTCCCAGGGCCAGTGCGCCGGTATTTTTAACAAAATTGCGTCGGCTTCGGTTGATTGTGCTCATCGTCTTGTCTCCTTATTTGGGCGCTTTCGTGGATTGTTCGGCAATTTGGGGACTGGTTAGGGCTTTCATGAAAGCGACCAAGTCGTCTACTTGCGCATCGGTCAAATTCAGAGGACGGATGCCACCGCTGAGAAAGTCGTTGACTTGAGCGTTAGCCGGTGTCACTCCGCCATTATTGTAATGGACGATCACGTCCCTCAAGGTTTTCAGGCTGCCGTCGTGCATATAGGGAGCGGTCAGTTCGATATTACGTAGCGTCGGTGTTTTGAACGCACCGATCTCGGTGATTTGATCAGTGACGGCAAAGCGACCCAGTTCGGAGGCTTTTTTATCGGTCAAAACCATAACGTCGACTTCGCCGCCTTGAGCTTTGGCTTCCAAAAACGCGCCCGCCAGTCGGGGTACTTCGTTTTGCACGGCATTGATGCCGATTCCGATATTGTGGAAACGGTTATCGGTAAATAAGGCATGATCTTGTTCTATGGTGTGGCAAGATACGCAACGACCCTGGCCGATGAACAGTTGGAAACCACGGATTTGAGCTTCGTTCATCGCCGATTGATCGCCGAGAAAATAATAGCGGTCGAAGGGAGAGTTACCGGATACTTGTTCGCGTTCGAAGCTGGCGATGGCTTTGGCGACGTGATCCATGGTTATTTTTTCGGCGCTGATGCCGAAGATGTTCGCGAAGGCTTTTTTGTATTCACTGTCGCTACGGACTATAGCGAGGATCGGTTCATGATCAGCTAGTCCTCCTTCAACGGGGTTGATGAATGGCTGTTTGGATTGACCTTCCAGGTCCGTTTCTCGGCCGTCCCAGAATTGGGAACGGTAAAACGCCGCATTAACCACTGTAGGGGCATTACGGGTACCGGTGAGGCCGCTATGACCGACGGAAAACTGCAATCCATCGGTAAATGCCAGTTCAGGTTTATGACAATTGGCGCAGCTGACCGTGCCGTCGACTGAAAAGCGTTTATCGTTGAACAATTTTTCCCCCAGCACAATTTTGCCTGGAGATTGCGGGTTATCGGCCGGAACGGGTACGGTAGGTAAGCCGAGTAGCGGATTTTCGCCCGCAATCGCGTTGTTACCGGCGATCGACGCAACGAAAGTGAGCGTCAGCAAAAATTTAAAGCGCATGTGAACCTCCTCAAAAAGTTCGTAAATGGCTAGAAGGGCAAACCGGCAAGGCAGACGATGGTTTATCCCTTTGACGGGAACTATAATCCTGCTAGTTAGTTTTGTAAAATTGATTGAATTAATTAATTCAATTGGATATTTTTATCGGAGTTAGAAACTGACTCAGATAATTACCCGTATGAAATTACCTACCGTCAAACAATTGCGTTATCTGGTGGCTTTGGATGAATACCGTCATTTTGGTCAAGCCGCCCAAGCATGCAATATATCGCAATCCGGCTTCAGTATCGCAATTAAAGACTTAGAGGAGTTACTACAGGTTCGTCTGGTCGATAGGACCAGTAAATCGGTAACTATTACCGCGCTGGGTAAGCAAGTAGTGGTGAAAGCCAGGCTTTGTTTGCATGAGATTGAGAATCTGGTCGACATTCCGCTCGATTATCAGCGCCCGTTGTGCGGCAAATATACGATGGGTGTCATACCCACGATTGCGCCTTATGCTTTGCCGGCTATGCTGAAAGCCATCAAAGCTGAATTTCCAGAGCTTAAGCTCTATTTGAAAGAGCAAATTACCCCGCTGCTTTATGATCAGTTGACAGCAGGTCATATCGATTTGATGTTGGTGGCTTTACCTTATGAGTTTAAGCATGTCGAAATCATGCCGTTGTTCAAAGACCGTTTTTTATTGGCGCATCATAAGGACACGAAATGGCTGGATAAAGGAAAAAATCTGGTTAATCAGCTCAAAGAGGATAGTGTTCTGTTGCTGGAAGACGGACATTGTTTACGCGATCATGCCTTATTAGCCTGTAAACTGCTGCACACCGATAAAATCAATCAGTTTTCCGGTACCAGTCTTAACACTTTACTGCATATGGTTAACGATGATTTGGGAGTGACTTTTATTCCCAAAATGGCACAAAAGTCGGTTTCGTTAATAGGAACGCAAATTGAACTTGAATGCGTCGATGAAAACGGCTATCGGGAAATTGGGTTGGTTTGGCGCAAAAATAGCAGCCACGATGCAGAATTCAGGCTTCTGGGCGATTTTATTCATAACAGTGTTTCTGCTTCGATGGAATAGAAATCAATTTGTAATGCAGCAGGAAATTTTTAAATGAGGAGGGGGGGCGAACGCCAAAGATCAATTTCAATGAATATATAAGGCAGTTTCTTCAAATGGGCAGGGCTTGTGTACTTCATAGCCTTGAATAAAATCGACGCCAATGGAGGACAGCAAGTCGGCAATCTGCTTGTTTTCAACAAATTCGGCAATGGTTTCCAATTCCATGACATGGGCAATTTGATTGATGGATTCCACAAAAACTCTATCGATTGGATCACTGACGATATCTTTAACGAAATGTCCGTCTATCTTCAGATAGTCGACCGGTAAGGACTTTAAGTAAGCGAAAGAAGACAATCCGCTGCCGAAATCGTCCAATGCGATTTTGCAACCACTTTCCCTTATTTTTGACAAAAAGGTAACCGCTTCGCTGAGATTGCCTATTGCTGCCGTTTCGGTGACTTCAAAACACAGTTTTTCGGGTGGTATCGAAAATGAGGCGATTTCGGTCATGATGTGTTCCAGTAAGGAATTATCAGCCAGGGAGGCGCCAGACAGGTTGATTGCAAATATCGGTAACTGTTCCAAACCGAAACGGCGATGTAACTCGGCTAATTTGATAACAACGTTATCGACTACCCAGCGATCGATGCTGGCCATCAATCCATAGCGCTCCGCGGCTGGCAGGAATGCACCGGGAGGGATGATTTCTCCGTCTTTACCAATCATACGTAGTAATATTTCGTAATGATCGTTGTTCCGCTGGACACCACCTACTTTTTGAATTTTCTGCACATAAATTTTGAATCGGTTTTCATCCAAAGCGGCTTGGATTTTCGCGATCCATTGCATCTCCTGTTGATGAACGGAAGACCCGGTTTCATCCAATTCGTGGAAATGCACGCGGTTTCTGCCTTTTTCCTTTGCTGCATAGCAAGCCGCATCGGCTGCGCTGAGAATTTCCGAAGCCTTGGCCTCATACCCGGTTATACTGGATATGCCGATACTGACGCCGATTTTGAAGGACTGATTCTTCCAGCCGAAACGAAAATCCTGGATGGCCTTCCGGATTTCATTGGCGATTCGAAAGCAATCTTCTTTTCCGCAGCCTTCCAATAATACGCCGAATTCGTCACCACCCAGTCGGGCTAAAATATCGCTTTTGCGCAGGTGATCGCGGAAAATACGGGAGATCTGTTTTAGAAGCTCATCTCCAGCATCGTGCCCACAGGTATCGTTGACCACTTTAAATTGGTCCAAATCGAGATACAATAAATGGCTAACGCTTTTTCCCGGGGCGGTCTTGGAGAATTCCAGAATTTTGCGCAAATTCGCTTCGAAAGAGCGGCGGTTGGATAAACCCGTCAAGGGATCATGCAGCGCCTGCCAGGTCAACTTGGCTGACAAAGCTCGGGCTTTTGTGACATCGCGAAAAACTAAGACGGTTCCCAAGAGCATATGATTTTCGTCGAATATAGGGGCGACTGAATCGTTAATGGCATATTGCAAACCGTTGCGGGCTAGCAATGTATGGTCTTCTTCGTCATAAATAACGTTATGGGTTTGCAGGCATCTCCGGACAGGACATAGCAAATTATCTGCGCTATCTTCCTGTAAGACGAAGACCTCGGCGATGGGCTGGTTCAACCCGTTTTCCAATTGGGTGCCAGTTAGAATTTCTGCAACTGGGTTCATCGATAGTACCAAGCCGTTTTTATCCGTGGTAATGACGGCGTCGGCAATCGCATTGAGCGTGATTTGAGCAAGATCTTTTTCTTGGGCCAGCTTTTGAGTAATGTCTTTGTTTTTTTGAGCCTGCTCTATCAATTGTTTTTCACGAATGACTGCCGAGGTGACATCGGCAATTTGAATCAGGCAAAAACGTAAACCGGCGCTAGAGACGATCGGTTTAATATAGATATGTTGTTCGATAGGTCGGCCTAATAAGTTCCTTAAGGGTAAAGGTTTCCGATTTAACGTTTGCGACATGAATGACGACATGCCTTTTTCGATAGCCTGTTTAATTGCCGTTTCCATGCGACTGTCTTTGAGTTCCGGAAAAATTTCGATGAATGCTTTACCCTTGAAATTTTCGAAATTAATCGATGCGTGGCGGTTGATCCAGGGGTTCCATTGAACCAATCGGCTTTGATCGTCCAGAACAATCAGCCCGACTTCGCTATCCTGAAAAACCTGGTTGCATATAAAATCGCTGTCAGATTTCTTTGCTGTTTTTGAATCAACAAAGTCGAGTATGCTCATTTCAATTTTCCATTCCTAACGCTTCGAATACATGACCTCTTAATAACTCAAGTGACTCAAAATCCATCAGAAAAGTAACATAGCCTTTGATGTTTTTTTGGTTAACTGAAAAGTCCATGTTCAATAGCAGTACCAAGGCTTTAGTATGACCTTCGTGGTCTTTTCCTGCTGAAAAGACTTCGTTGAGGTCGCCATGAATAAACTCGGGAATATCGCCTTCCATTTTTTTTTGGAAGAAATCAGCCATGCTGCAAATACAGGCATTTAGAATGACATTGCCGATTTCGGCCATGGCTTCCTGTTCCATTTCGCTTAAATCTTCCAATGAAATATCTTGTTGCAAGACCGCCCTGACCAACTCCAGGCTTTGCTGCTCGGGAAACAGGAGTAACGCACGGCCACTGAAGGCTCCCTCAAACTGCTGGTATACGCCGCTTACCTTGGAGTCGGTTTGCAGACCTATCGTATCGACGGCTTCCGGTCGGGGAACAAGCTTAACACCGGGAACGCTCAATGTGACAACGTCATTGACCATTTCGCTTAGCGACGAAGCGGCACTTCCCATCCCGATATTCAATACCTCGCCGACGGCATCGATGAAAAATTCATCAACTAGTTGTTCTTGATTTGACATAAGTAATAATTTTCTCTTCGGTGATCGGTTTCGGGATAAAGTCGATTTCCAATTCTTTTGCCATTTTTCGAATGGCCTCTTGAACATTGGCGGTCAGAAATGCAATGCTGGCGTCGGGTAATAACGGCCTGATGATTTTCGCCGCTTCTCCGCCATCCATGTTAGGCATGTTGTAATCCAGAAAAACATATTCGAAGTGTTGATTTTGCACTAAATTTACGGCTTCCTGTCCGTCCGCTGCTTCCACGCAATTCCAGGTAGGTAGTGAGTCGGAAATAATCTTTTTTAACATCATCCTGGACAAACGACTGTCGTCGACAATTAAGCAATTTTTTTCCGTCATGGACTGCCTCGAAAACGTGATGGTTTTTAAAATATAAAACAGAGGTTGTTTTAATAGGGTAGAAGTGTTTTAAAAAAAAACAACCATATTGAGCGTATGGGAAAAATAGCCGAAGCAGTCGGCCTCGATAGAGTTCAGTGAAGCATATAGAGGTGCTATCGACGGACGAGTAATGATCTAAACTCGGTATGGTTATTCTTTCGGTTGTCTATCAGGGTTGTCAACTACCGCTATAAAGTGATCTCTTCGAATTATGCAAGGCGGCAAGGTTCATTTGAATAATTTGAAAACCAGTGAAGCGACAGATTCAATCAGGTCAGAATCCTCATTTTCGCTGTAACCGCTTAAAGGATGCTGAGCGAAGCGCTCGGAGGTTTTGGAAGCCTTATTATTGATACGTCGAGATTTATGTTTTTCTTGACGTTGCAAAATTTGCCCTCCGGCTTTTTTCCATTCCATCAGATGAGTGATTTCACCGCTCTCCAACCAGACGCCGTGTTTTTTACATTGGTCGATGATCACACCGCTACGCTGGCCAAAATTGACCCGATTCATCAGAACCTGACAGACGGGACATTTGACATATTTGATCTGTTTGTTTTGATAACGTTCTTTGTTGATATTGCGTAATAATTGATGGTTAATATCGAAGACGTTGGAAACCGAACTTTCGAGCAGAATTTCGATTTCTCCCGGATCAAAAAATAGGCCGAAGCATTTATCGCAACGTTCGATCAAAAACGGGCCGTTCAGGTTTAGATCGATAGTTTGCATCGTATCGCCGCATTCAGGGCACATCCGTTCGGATTGATGCGAGTGTATACTATAAGTATGTTTGCCGTGTAGGTCGACATCATTACGCACGCCGCAGTAACGGCATAGATTAGTATTAGCCGCTAACGGCGCTGAACAGCTTTTACAACGGGCCATGTTACAGACGATCCAATATTTCCTGTTTTTTTGCGGCGTATTCGGTCTCGGAAATGAGTTCCGCAACGAACATTTCTTTTAATTTTGCCAGTTTTGCCATCGGATCGTCAGGATTTGAGGGGGTCTTTGAGATAGACTGATCGGCCATTGATTGTGCTAGACTTTGTCCGAAACCGATGCCGGCGCCCAGCCCCATGCCAACTCCGGCACCTCCGCTTTCGTTTCGGGCTGCTTCACGCATAGCTTCTAAATGTTGGACTTTCGCATAGTCCAATCCTACCGCTTGAGCAGCCTGAGCTTCGGCCGTTAGGTCGGCAATCCGGTTGATGCGTTTGATAGTGTCTTCATCGAAATCGGTACCTTCGATGCGAAAATCGGTAATATCGAAGCCTAACTTGCGAAAGGCGATCGACAATTTGATCGAAATACCGCGGGCGATTTCTTCGCGGTTGGCGTCGATTTCAGCATAGCTGTACTTACTTTCGGCCAGATAATCGGATATCGGGTGGATAATACGTGCCGACATCACTTGGCGGAAATCGTCCGCATAGAAAGCATTGTGGCTGCCGACAACGTTGACAAAGAAAGCTTTGGGATCGAGGATGCGGTAACTGTAGTTTCCAAACGCTTTTAGGCCGACGGGAAATTTGTATTTGGGATCTTCGTATTTGATGGGTGAAGTGGTGCCCCATTTTTGATCGAGAATTTTACTTTTACGGTAAAAGTAGATGCCGACCTTGTGTTCGCTTTCAAAAAATTGCATGAATTTTTTGATCGTGGTCCAGAACGGGACATTGGCGGTTTTAAGATCGATCAGACACTCTTCTTCGATTACCGATTGTACTTGGCCTTCGTAGACAAAAATGCACCCTTGTCCCGGGCCGACAATCAGCTTGGAAGCGTTTTTGATTTCATCGCCGTTTTCTGTCCACTGTACCAATAAGGCGTCGGGCGCGGGATTTTTCCATTCGATAACGGAACGGAGTTGTCTTTTAATGCCGTCGATAAGTGCCATGTTGAGACCTCGGTTTATGTATTGAAAAGTGATTTGACGTCAACGTCTTGTGTTTCTTCCTCATTGAACTCCAACAATTCGAAAGTTTTAAATCCGAACAGCCTGGCGATGATCAGATCCGGGAATTGTTCGACACGGATGTTATTGTTGTTAGCCGATTCATTGTAAAATTCGCGTCGAAATGCGATATCGTTTTCCAGTTCAGCAATCCGCTGTTGCAACTGTTGAAAAGAGCGATCGGCCTTTAAGTCCGGATAAGCTTCGGCAACCGCAAACAGGCCGGATAGTCCTTGACGCAAGCGGGTTTCGGCGGTTCCTAGCGCCTTAATATCCCCCTGTTCTCGAGCATCGGCGATGCCGGAGCGGGCCTGGATGATTTTTTCCAGCGTGTGTTGCTCGAATTGCATGTATTGTTTGCAAACTTCCACCAGTTTGGGCAGCTCGTCGTGGCGTTGTTTCAACAACACGTCGATATTGGCCCAAGCTTTGGCAGTATGATGTTTCAGACTGACCAAACCGTTATAGGCGAAGATGACGTACATGATAATGATAAGGCCAAGGCCGGCGAAAATGGCGCTGAAAACCAGCATGAGCAACTCGTCGCTTTATATTTCGTTTATGTTTCTAGAAAAGATTTGTTAAGCAAACTCGGATTTTTTCTTATTCGGTTTTCGACCCGCTTCAGTGCCTTCTTTAGCCCAATTTTGCGGAGGAAACGGAAAGTGAGTCGTTCGGAATAATCAACCGTGTTTTGTTAACAGCCATCTTGGTATAGTGCTAGTTGATGTAAAATTATAGTTAAGTTTTGGAGAGATTGTGGCGATCAGAAAATTTAAGGGTAAAAAACCGCAGCTAGGTAATCGAGTTTTTATTGACGATAGTGCGATTGTAATAGGAGATGTTTCTTTAGATGATGATGTGTCGATTTGGCCGACAGCAGTGGTTCGCGGCGATGTCGAAAGCATTCGTATTGGGGCGGAAACCAATGTTCAGGACGGATCGGTGCTTCATGTTTCACATGCCGGCGATTATTCCCCGCAGGGCTATCCGTTAACTATCGGAAAGGGGGTGACGATCGGGCATAAGGCTGTGGTTCACGCTTGTACGGTGGGCGATTTTTGTCTGGTAGGAATCGGTGCGATTATTATGGACGGTGCTGTATTGGAAGATTACGTGATGTTGGGAGCCGGTGCATTGGTGCCGCCGGGTAAGAAACTGGAGAGCGGTTATTTGTATGTAGGAACACCGGCAAAACAAGCACGGCCATTATCGACCGAAGAGAAAAACTTTCTTGAATATTCGGCCGGCCATTACGTTCAATTAAAAAACGAACACATGGCGGAGGATTCTTAGACAATGGCGGTTGAGTCGGTGAAACGGCAAGCCGCTTCTGATTTTTCGTTTGACAGAGAAGCCTCGAAAAAAGGGGCTTAGGTATTAACCGGAGACTTCTTGAACCAGTATCCAGGGTTTGACCACAACGGCCCAAACTTCGCGATCGTTCTGAATCCATTCGGTGGCTTGTTGGTCGCTGACAGGTCCGACATCATGTGTACTTAACCATTGCTCCACCATGGTTTTGTTATCTTTGGAAAACTGGTAAGCGACTTCTACCAAGTCGAGGTCGGGTCCTATTTGAATAGCTACGCCGGCGGCAAAAAAGCGTTGCAGTTCTTTCCAGTGGATACGCGAGGTTTCCAGGTTGACTTTTTCCTTTTCGATGTTTAATTCCGAGGTCATTAGGGCTTTCTCTGATATTGTATGCTGTTGTACCATTTAGGGTTATTTTAAAACAATAACTATTACCTGTTAACGAGGAACTGAAATCCATGTCGCTATTTGCCCCATTATCAAAAAGTGCAACATTAAAAGCCGCTATCAATCACGTCGCGCAGGCTCGAAAAAGTGAAGGCGGCAAGGCAGAACAACTCTATAAAAGTGCCTACCAAGGTTTCGCTAAAGTGGTTGCCGGCGAGTTGAAAACGGCTGAAGCACTTTATAACTGGGGATTTGCCTTGTTGCATGAGGCCAAGTCCAAAGCGGAAGATGAGAGTGCAAAAAAATTGTTGCTGGATGCAATTAATAAATTTTCGTTTTGTTTGCTGGCGGCGCCGAGTCATTTGGGAGCCGCAATTGACGGCGGAGTGGCTTATATGGAGTTGGCGCGAGTGAGTATGGCTGCTGTCGATGATCCGCTCTACGATAAAGCAGTGGAGTTTTTCGAAAAAGCCGGAGAAATTCAAAAAGGCAGTGCAGCGTACAATCTTGCCTGTATACACGCTTTACGCGGAGACCAGGATGCTTGTTTGGGTGCTTTGGAGCTGGCTCGAGAGTGCGGCAGCCTGCCTGACGAACAGGAAGTGATGGACGATCCCGATATGGTTGGAGTCAAAGATGCCCAATGGTTTCAAGAGTTTTTGGGAGCGGTGGCAGTCAAGTTGGTGGAGCAGGCAGAGAATGACAAAAGAACTCGGCGAGGCCTGAAAGACGTTGAGGAAATCAAGCTGGATTTGCCGCCTCGTCCGACCGATTCGACGCTGAGACGTCATTATGATGCCATGGTTGCAGCTGAAACGGAAAAGCAGAAAGAGTTACTGGCTCAGAAAAAAAGAGAGGAAGAAGAAAGAAGAGCGAAGAAAAAGAAAGGCGACCAGTTTAATTACTATAAATAAAATCAACTGTCTCGATAGCGAAGCAGGGAAGTTTCGCATCTCCTAGTTGTCAGGTATGATCAAAACCCGTTGGTTTGGTTTACCCAATAAGGTATAAAAACCTTGGTAAAGTTTTTGGCTGTATTATCGCCAATTTACGTACTCTGGCTAATTCAATAGTCTCATAAACCGATTTGCAATGGCGATGCTATTCTTCGTAATCGGTTTTAATTTGATTGCATTGGTCCAGTAGGTTTTTAAGTTTCTGTAGGCCCATTTGTCGGGTCAGCTCAATATTCCGTTTCGGAATGTTTTCCGGATCCGGATAATGGTTGAGAGCCAGCTCAATACTGTCTTCCCGAATAATGTGCAGCATTGGATAGGGTGAGCGGTTGGTGTAATTGGCGGGATCATCAGCATCGCTATCGGCAAAATAGTATTGCGGATGAAAACTGGCCAGCTGATAGCTGCCTTCGTAGCCGCATTTTGCCAGCACTTGCTCTGCGAGATCAAGAAAATCCAGGAATTCGTCGAATTCGCGCAATGAACTTGGGAAAATAAGCAATGTCGTTTCTATGTCGGGGTCCGAATCGAGACGTTCAAGCTCGGATGCCAACTGGTTTAGGCAAATACCCCAATCGCTGCTTTCTGAAATACTGTATCGAATTCTGTTCTTTTCATATTCACGGCGTGCAAAAGGACAGATGTTATATTCGATGATAAAATTTTTAATCCATCGACGGGTATTTGAGATGACAGTCTGACTGTTCATTTTTTGGCGAAACAAAAAAGCCCCGTTTCCGGGGCCTATTCGCTGCTCGAGAGAGATTACTTATTCATCGCCGGAACGTTCAGCAATTCGTTTTTCTCTTTCTTCCCTGGCATGCTCCAGTTTAGAGAAAACTCTGAGAATATCGGTGGACGACAGGATTCCGACCAGTTTTCCGTCTTTAACGACAGGCAGAGCTCCGACCTTGTGTTCCGCCATGATGCCGGCGGCTTCTGAAGCCATAGTATCAGGTTCGACGGTCAACACACCGCGGCGCATGATGTTCATGACTTTTTTCGGAACGACATGCAGTTCGGTATTGGCGCTGTTTGGTTCGACGGCGTTTGAATTACTTTTAGGACCTAAAGCTTTATACATGTCGCGGTCGGATACAATGCCAACCACTTTGCCTTTTTCAACGACGGGCAAATGACGGACTTTTTCGTAATGAATCAAAAAAAATACTCGGTCGATCATGTCGTGCGGATCAACTGTAAAAACTTTTGAAGTCATTAATTCTTCAACGCGCATGAAAATACTCCTCGTTTAAATTAGCCGATCAAGAATAAGGAAATTTAAGCAATTTGACAAGAGATAAAGCATATATTCTTTAATTGGGATAGAATAACCGGTTTTGTTGGGCGGCGGCTTGAAAGTCGTTTTCGCCCGGATACTTGTTTTTTCGTGGCGTTTGACGCCTTAATCAATGTTTCCGGAGTAGTTAACATGCGTATTATCCTTTTAGGTAGTCCTGGTTCGGGTAAGGGGACACAGGCTCAGTTTATCACTGAAAAATATGCGATTCCGCAGATTTCAACCGGAGATATGCTGCGCGCAGCCGTGCGCGAAGGCACGCCATTGGGATTGGAAGCGAAAAAGGTCATGGATGCCGGCGGGCTGGTGTCGGACGATATCATTCTGGGACTGATCAAAGAACGCATTGCTCAGTCGGATTGTGCCAACGGTTTTCTGTTGGACGGTTTCCCTCGCACCATTGCGCAGGCGGAAGGTTTGCAGAAAATGGGAGTGGAAATTGATCATGTCATAGAAATTGCTGTCGATGACGAAGAGATTATCAAACGCATGAGCGGCAGACGTGTTCATCCTGGCTCTGGGAGAACTTATCATGTTCTCTACAATCCTCCGAAACAGGAGGGTATAGACGACGTTACCGGCGATCCGTTGATCCAACGTGACGACGATAAAGAAGAAACTGTGCGTAAACGGTTGAGTGTTTACCATGAACAGACGAAACCGTTGGTCGGGTATTATTCCGATCCGTCACAACCTGCTCAATTCGACTCCATTGCCGGTGTCGGGACGGTCGGCGACATTACCGCCAAGGTTTTCGCTATTTTGGACTGAGCACGCTTTGAATGAATAAAACCGGCGAGTCATTTCGTAAGAAAAGGACTGATCCGGTTATTTGAATGATGAATAAACACAGATTATAAAATAATGGCTGGTAAAACTTTATACGACAAATT
>JBNLEI010000164.1:0-3987 GCA_050304855.1 Methylococcaceae bacterium | reverse complement strand
CGCAATTCACGTTGAATCGTGTCCTGAATATTTTCCTCTTCCAAGTCGGCAATTTCATCCAAACCGTCGACACCGATCTCAAGTCCCCGTAAGGCCTTTTGTAGCGACTCTTGAAAAGTACGTCCAATCGCCATAACCTCGCCAACCGACTTCATTTGGGTAGTCAGCCGATCATCCGCCTGAGGAAATTTCTCAAAAGCAAAACGCGGCACTTTGGTCACTACATAATCGATCGTAGGCTCGAAAGACGCTGGGGTTGCGCCGCCGGTAATTTCATTTTTCAGTTCATCCAAGGTATAGCCGACTGCCAGTTTAGCCGCCACTTTGGCAATCGGGAAACCGGTCGCTTTGGAAGCCAATGCCGATGAACGCGATACCCGCGGATTCATCTCGATGACAACTAAACGTCCGTCCTGTGGATTAATCGCCACCTGTACATTGGAGCCGCCGGTGTCGACACCGATTTCCCGTAACACATCGATCGATAAATTCCGTAGTATTTGATATTCCTTATCGGTTAAGGTCTGCGCCGGCGCCACCGTAATCGAATCGCCGGTGTGGACGCCCATCGGATCGAAATTTTCAATGGAACAAACAATGATGCAATTATCCTTCGAATCCCGTACCACCTCCATCTCAAATTCCTTCCAGCCCAACACCGATTCTTCAATCAGCAATTCGTTGGTTGGAGACAGGTACAATCCACGCTCGCAGATTTCGATAAATTCTTCTTTGTTATAGGCAATACCGCCACCACTGCCGCCCATTGTGAAAGACGGTCGAATGACGGTCGGATAGCCAACCTCTTCTTGAGCCGCAAAAGCTTCTTCCAGGGAATGCGCCACTCTCGATTTGGCGACTTCATAGCCGATTTTGCGCATCGCCTGATTGAATAAATCGCGATCTTCCGCTTTTCTGATGGCTTCTTTGGTGGCGCCAATCATTTCGACACCGTATTTTTCCAGTACGCCGTTGGCATCCAGATCCAGAGCGCAATTCAGCGCGGTCTGACCGCCCATAGTCGGCAAAATGGCATCGGGCCGCTCTTTTTCGATGATTTTCTCAACGGTTTGCCAATCTATCGGTTCAATATAAATGGCGTCCGCCATATCCGGGTCCGTCATAATGGTAGCCGGATTGGAGTTCACCAGAATGACGCGATAGCCCTCTTCGCGCAGAGCTTTACAGGCTTGAGTACCGGAATAGTCGAATTCGCAAGCCTGGCCGATCACAATAGGGCCGGCGCCCAATAATAAAATGGATTTTATGTCAGTTCTTTTTGGCATAGGTTAAGTTAGCTCTATTCTGCTGAATTATTGGGCGGCTTGATCCATCATAGCGATGAAATCGTCGAACAAAGACTCCACATCGTGCGGCCCAGGGCTCGCTTCAGGATGCCCCTGAAAACTCATGGCCGGACAATCGGTGCGTTCAATACCCTGTAAACTGCCGTCGAATAGCGAATGGTAGGTCGCTTTGACATTGGCCGGTAAAGAACTTTCGTCCACAGCGAAACCATGATTCTGACTACTAATCATGACACGACCAGTGGCTTTTTGCTGTACCGGGTGGTTGGCACCATGATGACCGAATTTCATTTTTTCGGTTTTGGCGCCACTAGCCAACGCCAACAGTTGATGTCCCAAACAAATGCCGAATATTGGTATGCGTTTGTCCAGAATGGCTTTAATCGCCTCTATTGCGTAAGTACAAGGTTCAGGATCGCCAGGACCATTAGATAAAAACACGCCGTCTGGATTCATTGCCAAAACATCTTCAGCCGGTGTCATTGCCGGCACCACAGTAATCCTACAACCGCGATTAGCAAGCAATCTTAGAATATTGCGTTTAACGCCGAAATCGTACGCCACGACATGTTTATTCAAATTTTCCGCAGCGGAATGCCCGGTGCCTAACCGCCAAATGTTTTCCGTCCAGAGGTAAGATTCCTTAGTAGTAACCTCTTTGGCCAAATCCATTCCTTTCAGGCCGGGAAAGCCTTCGATCGCTTGTTGAGCCATTCTGACATCAACCGTGTCTCCAGCCATCACACATCCTCGTTGGGCACCTTTATCACGCAGGATTCGGGTCAATTTGCGTGTATCGATATCGGCTATGGCAACAACCTTATTACTTTTCAAATATTCCGAGAGATTTGTTTCGGATCGCCAACTACTGGCCAACATCGGTAAATCCCGAATAACCAACCCGCTTGCAAAGACAGCTCTTGACTCGTTATCGTCGCTATTCGTCCCGACATTTCCGATATGCGGATATGTCAGTGTCACAATTTGTCGGGCATAGGAAGGATCGCTCAGAATCTCCTGATACCCGGTCAGCGAAGTATTAAAAACCACTTCCCCTACGGAACAACCGTCCGCACCAATCGACACGCCGTTGAATACCGTGCCGTCCTCCAATACCAGCAATGCAGGTTTGTTCAAGATTAGTCACCTTAAAATGTGCAAAACGGGATAAGCCTGTTAGACTGATCCCGTTGTTTCGGACAAAAATAAGGTCAATTTTACGAAATTATTGCCGGAAATTCATTAACAATTTACAGTTTCCGCGATTGTAGTTCGGCAGGCAATACCGTCTATGCTCAAGACAGTTAGTTATAGGATATCAGCCCAATTGCCTATAACCCGAAAAAATTCACCGCTTTCAATTGTTCAATCCTAAAACATCCTGCATATCATACAGACCGGTTTGCTTATCAGCCAACCA
Organism: Methylococcaceae bacterium; assembly: GCA_050304855.1. Classification (GTDB taxonomy): domain Bacteria; phylum Pseudomonadota; class Gammaproteobacteria; order Methylococcales; family Methylomonadaceae; genus Methylomarinum. Next base: position 1,260 of record JBNLEI010000164.1, on the reverse strand, counting down.
GAGTGCCGCACGGACCGCGCCATTGGCGAAAGTCATCCGACTCGTCGCTTTGTGAGTGATTTCCACGCGTTCGCCTTCATCGGCAAACATGACCGTATGTTCTCCGACAATATCGCCTGCACGAATAGTCGAAAAGCCGATAGTCCGACGATCGCGCTCACCCGTATTGCCTTCCCTGCCATATATTGCGCAATCTTTCAGATCGCGTCCCAACGCCTGGGCCACCACTTCGCCCATCCTTAACGCCGTGCCGGAGGGCGCATCGATTTTATGACGATGATGCGCTTCTATAACTTCGATATCGGTGTAGTCGCCCATGACTTTAGCGGTCATTTCCAATAGTTTTAAGGATAAATTCACCCCGACACTCATATTCGGTGCCAAAACAATAGGAATTTCCGCCGCCGCCCGTTTAATTTCGTCTTTTTGAGCATCAGAATAGCCGGTTGTGCCGATCACTACTTTCTTACCGGCCTGACGGCAGATTTCAATATATTCCAAAGAAGCTTCAGGGCGAGTGAAGTCTATCAATACGTCAAATTGATCGCTAACGGCGGCTAGGTCTTCAACCACTTTCACACCCGCATTAGCAATGCCGGCCAATTCTCCGGCGTCGCACCCGATGGCCGCACTTTCAGGACGAGAAACCGCGGCAGCCAGTTCCGTATGTTCCGAGAATACGGCCGCTTTGATTAAACTCAATCCCATTCTGCCGGAAGCCCCGACCACCGCAATACGAACCATAATTATCCTGTCAATTTATCAAAAAAACTTTTCACGCCATCAGTCCATGAATGTTCTTGCGGACTATGCTGCTTGCCGCCGCCGGTCAATGAGTCACGTAACTTTTCCACCAACTCCTTTTGCTCCTTGGTCAATTTCACCGGCGTTTCTATTTGTACTCGGCACAGCAAGTCGCCGACCGAACCGCCTCGAACCGGTTTAACACCTTTGCCACGCAATCTGAATAATTTACCGGTCTGTGTTTCCGCCGGGATTTTCAATTTGACTTTGCCGTCCAACGTTGGCACTTCCAATTCGCCGCCCAGACAAGCGGTCGGAAAATTTATCGGCACTTCGCAATAAAGATTAGCTCCATCGCGAGTAAAAATAGGATGATCTTTGACCTGGACCTGCACATACAAATCGCCGGCAGGACCGCCGTTAACTCCGGCTTCGCCTTCCCCCGCTAAACGAATGCGATCGCCGGTATCCACTCCGGCCGGCACTTTGACGGATAAGGTCTTGGTTTCCTGCACC
>JBNLEI010000163.1:0-3902 GCA_050304855.1 Methylococcaceae bacterium | reverse complement strand
CATTGGCGGCTACGCCCTGGGCGCCAGCAACGAGCCGGTCGTCAACAGACTGGGCATCAACGACGAAGCCGGTTTCGAGGCGTTTTACAACGTGGCCGTCGCGCCGTGGCTGCATGTCACCGGGGATATCCAGTATGTCAGTTCGGCCTTGTCCGGCATAACGTTTCCCCGCCTCGGCACCACCATCGGGGAGCCCGACGACAGCTGGACGTTCACGCTGAGAACCAACTGGAATTTCTGAGGGAAAGCCATAGAGTTCAGCTTTTCCGGAAGTGCGGGGATGTATGATCGCGATTTAGTCGCGGCGAGAAATCGATATTGCGAGGCAACTCGCTCGCGTTTTTTTCGGCCTAGCACTGGCAAAACCAGGCTGAATTTATTCGGCGTTTCCTACTTGAGAGGAGAACAAAATGAAACTGACCTCTTTCATTAATTTATCCGTACAGATCTTATTGATAACCCTTTTGTTGCCGGGCGCGAATGCATTAGCCGAAGAGGGTCAGCCGTCAATAAGTTACGAGATGAAAGTGCAGCGCGCCAGCGAAGCGCTCATCTGGGGCCTGCCCGCGGTTAGCCTTTACGACATCGAATCAAGTATTCAGAACGATCTCGGAGGTAAGTTCGGCGACATCGCCTATTTCTCCAAGCCCATGGAATCGCGCCACGGTTTTCTGACCGCCAACGACGTGACGCCTTATATCGTTGGCGCTCTATCGACGAAAGACGGTCCTCTGGTAGTCGAGGTTCCCCCTGCCGGGCAAAAGGTCAGTTTCTTCGGTACGTTCGTCGATGCCTGGCAAACGCCGGTGGCCGATGTCGGTCCGCCGGGCGACGACAAAGGCAAAGGCGGCAAATACCTGTTTCTACCTCCGGGTTATGAGGGTAAAACCCCGGAATCGGGTTACCTCGTTTATAGACCAGCCACCTATGGCGTCCATTTCGCGTTTCGCCCAGTAGCCAAAAACGGCGGAACGGCCGAAGAACAGTCGGCTTATGCGCAAACGCTGAAAGTCTACTCATTAACCCAGGCTGAAAATCCGCCGAAAGTGAACTTCATCGATGCTTATCCAAAAAAATGGAATACTCTTCCGACTTATGATCTGACCTTTTTCACCGAGCTTGACGCCGTTGTACAGCGCGAACCGGTCCTGGAACGCGACAAAGTCATGATGGCAATGTTGGCCGACCTGGGTATCCGCAAAGGACAATCTTTCTCTCCCGACGAAGAAACCAAGCGGGCCTTGCAGGAAGGTGCGGAACGGGCATTCAGTTACTTGCAAGATGGCTTTGCCCGACCGAACAAGGCATTAAAGCCGTTTTGGCCGGGCCGTCAATGGAGTGCTATGAATCTGAGCAAGGAGCAGGCAGCCATCGGTTTTCCGTTCGTCGAAGCCGACAGGCTGATGTACGATGAACGGGGCCTGTTCTACTTTTTTCTGACTTATTTACCAAAAGAGTTGGGTGGCGGTTCGTATTATCTGTTCGCGACTAACGACAAGGACGGCAATCGGCTGAACGGCCAAAATACCTATAAGCTGACCGTTCCCAAAGATACCCCGGCAAAAGATTTCTGGTCGGTGATCGTTTACAGCATGGCTTCGAAAGGATTTGTAGAGAACGTCGAGCGGGTCGGTTTGTCGTCGCAAAAACTCGATCAAATGCAGCAAAACGAGGAGGACGGCAGCGTCGACATATACTTCGCGCCTGCCGCCCCGGCAGGCCACGAATCCAACTGGATTTCGACCGGCGAGGACTTTTTCTTGATATTTCGCTTGTACGGACCTGAAAAATCGTTATTTGAAAAAACCTGGACCCTGGCCGACGTCGAAAAAGTTCAGTGAAGTCAGCATTTGATACGCATCCAAGTATAGCTGTCATCGGAGGCGAATTTGTCCGATTAGTCGGTCGATTTTCTTCACTTAAATCACCTTTACCTATCCGATAGGCAATGCCGGGGGATTCGACGGAAATTGAAACTTCCGGCGATATTCCTCACGGCATTGTTACCCACAACCCTTTGGAGTATCGCTACGATACGCTTCATTTCAAGGATGAAGTTTCCGACGCCGAAATCTCGCAGAAAGTTGATGTCAATCGCTGAAAATCTTGGAAACGGAGCCTTGACTAAGTGATGAAAACCTGCAAAGCATCGCGAAATAAATAGTTGGCCCAATCTGAATGTTATTCATTAAGTAGTTTTTTACGCAGCATCAGTTCGAAGCTAACATTAGAAGCTTCCATTGAGCGATAATGACCCGAAATTTGTAGATTATCGATTTTGCAGATGACTGACCTCTACAGCTTCATTGTATTGTTTAACGCGGAAAATGAAGGCTATGAACAAATTTACTCGATTGGATAACCTGGTTTCTGAAAATACCGCCGGAATCAAAATTTCTGCAATCAAAGAAATGGCGATGTTAAGTGCCAGGGTAAAAGATGCCGCCTCCCTGGCTTGGGGCTTGCCTTCATTTCGAACGCCGGAATACATCAGGCAGGGCGTTATCGAAGGCTTACAGCAGGATGTCGATATCGGTAAATACGCCTTGCCGGACGGTCTGCCTGAATTGCGCCGGCTGGTGGCTGAAAAGCATGAACAGGAAACAGCCGTCCCGGTCGATCCGGACCGTAATGTCATGATCACGGCCGGAAACATGCAGGGTCTCAGCACGATTTTCCGCGTCTTGATCAATCCAGGCGACGAAATCATTTTGACCGATCCTTGTTTCGCTTCTCATATCCAGCAAGTTAAACAATGCGGCGGCAAACCTTTTTATTTGCCGTTAAATGAAGAAGACGGATGGAGTCCGAACTTAGCGACTTTATCGGGTTTGATCACCAATAAAACCAAGGCGCTCGTGATTGTGTCGCCATCCAATCCGACCGGAAAAATTTTCAGTAAAAGCGAACTGCTTGTAATAGGCCAAATCGCCAAACAACATGGCCTGATGATTCTGATCGACGACCCGTATAGTCATTTCACCTATGATCAGCGCAGTAAATATTTCAATCTGGCTTCCGAAAAGGAATTAACAGACTACATCGTCTATTGTTTCACCTTTTCCAAATCTTATGCGATGAGCGGTTGGCGCCTCGGTTATATGATATTGCCGGAAGCGCTTAAAAAAGAGGTTGTTAAAGTCCACGACCTAAACATGATTTGCACCCCCAGGATTTCTCAGGCTGCTGGTATCGTGGCCTTGCGCGGTAAACCATTGCATCTGACTGAATTCGAAAAGTCGCTTGCCGATCGACGGAAACTGATCTGCGAACGACTCGATGCGGTGCCTCATGTTTTTACATACAACAAGCCGGAAGGGGCGTATTACGTTTTCCCAAAAATTGTGGTCCATCATCAAGACTCCTATGAGTTCTCGCAGCGATTGTTATACGAAGCCAAGGTTACCGTTACACCGGGCAGTGCTTTTGGGCCTTCCGGAGAACATCACGTCAGAATGGCGTATTGTGTTTCGGACGACATGATCAATTGTGCTTTCGATAGAATCGAAGACTTATTCGGGATTTAGTCGGTGCAACAACGATTTTTTGTAGTCGATTGAAAATTCGTTTTTTAACATGATTTACGCGCTTGACGACAAGACAATCCTCCTTTGAAGATACTATCTGCTGCGCCTGTATTGTTGGAGCAGCTTACGATCGATCTTGCCTGTCGAACCTTTGGGTAATGAGTCGATAAAAGTAATGGTTTCGGGCAATTTGTAGTCGGCGATATGCTCATTGGCGAAGGCTAATAGCTCATCGGCCCCGATGTCGGTGGCGTCGGGTTTGAGGGCGATGAAGGCATGAAGTGTTTCTCCTTCGAACGCATCGGGCACACCGATGACGCCGACTTCGAATACGGCGGGGTGGTGGTAAAAGACTTCCTCGACCTCCTGGGGAGA
>JBNLEI010000162.1:0-3803 GCA_050304855.1 Methylococcaceae bacterium | reverse complement strand
GCGCCTCAGCTTCGTTACGAAGCGCTCTCGGAATTTCTCTACGATTTGGCCAACCCCAATCCAAAGTTTCTGCAAAGCGCTGAAATGTTGCCATTACTGGAGCGTAATCCTGTGGCTTTTTGGAAAGGTTTGTGCTTGCTGTTGTTGTTAACCAATGTGTTGTTATTGTATTGGTTTACCCGTTAAAGCAATATCGAGCGTCGTCCGATTCAATAATATCGAGCTGATTTCTCGTCTTTTAAAGTCCTTCGGAATGTATTCTACGATTGGTACGGATTCTGCTTTATGAAATAAAATTTAGCGAGCTTTGGAATAGGATATGCCGATTTTTCAATTCAACCTGTTCAGTATGAAAGGCAGAATGAAGATTTTGCACTTGAACTGGATGGCTTTTCTGATCAGTTTTATCGTCTGGTTTAATCACGCGCCTTTGATGTTGATGATAAAACGGGATATTGGCCTGAGTGAACAGGAAGTCAATATCGTTTTGTTGTTGAATGTCGCCCTGACGATTCCGGCGCGTATGTTAACCGGTTTAGCCGTGGATCGTTTCGGCGCTCGGATCAGTTACAGTATTCTGCTGGCGGTTTGCAGTGTTCCATGCTTTATGTTCGCTATGGCGGAAAGCTTTGAACAGCTGGCCTGGGCCAGATTTCTGCTCGGCTTTATCGGCGCCGGTTTCGTCGTCGGAATCAGAATCATTGGAGACTGGTTTCCGTCTCGGCAATTGGGAACGGCCGAAGGCATCTATGCCGGTTGGGGCAATTTCGGGTCGGCGCTGGCCGCGATGGTATTGCCGGCGTTGGCTTTGTATTTCGGCGACGACAATGGTTGGCGATACGCCGTTGCGATAACCGGATTTCTGGCACTGGTATTTTCGTTGGTGTATTTTTTCTCGGTAGAGGATTTACCGGAAGGCCAGGGCGGATTGAAGCAAAGCTCTTCGGCAATCATGGAAGTTTCCAGTGTCCGAGATTTGTTTCTCTATATTGTTGCGATGCTTCCGCTATATGCCGCCATGTCATTGTTGACCTGGAAGCTATCGAAACCGGAATTGCCCTTGTTGTCGGGTTTCTGGGTGATCTGTATCAATCTAATCATCTGGAGCTTATTTCTGTTTCACGCTTATAAAATGGTCGATCTGAATGCCGATCGGCTGAGTCGGCCGATTGCCGAAGTTTACCGCTACAAATTCAAACAGGTGGCGATACTCGGTTTGGCTTATCTGATCACTTTCGGTTCCAAGCTCGCAGTAGTTTCGATGCTGCCGATTTTTTTCTACGATACCTTTAGTGTTACCCACAACATCAGTCTGGTGGATGCCGGTGTGCTGGCTTCCAGTTTCATCTTTTTGAATTTGGTTGCACGTCCTGCCGGCGGATGGTTAAGCGATTTGATGGGGCGTAAATTTTCATTGATTATTTTTAGCGGTGGTCTGGCGGTGAGTTTCTTTATGATGGCGCAGATTTCACCGCAGTGGCCGATCGGGTTAGCGATTGGCGTCACATTGCTGTGTTCGATTTTTATGCAGGCTGCGGAAGGTGCGATTTTCGCTATGGTTCCGTTGGTGAAGCGGGCGATGACTGGTCATGTGGCGGGTATTGTCGGTGCTTACGGCAATGCCGGAGCGATTCTATTCCTGACCATTTTAAGTTTTGTTCCGGGTGCCATTTTTTTTATGGTTCTCGCCTTATGTGCATTGCTCTTGCTTGGCGCCATCTTCTATTTGGAAGAGCCGAGAAGTTTTATTACGCAGGTGATGCCTGATGGTTCGCTTGCGGTGATTGAACTGGATTGATCCATGACGATGCTGAATGTACTCATTGCCGACGAGTTGCAAGGCGATCTGCTGTTGGAACAGACCTTGCGCCAATGCGGATACGAGGTAGCGTCGGTCAGTTTGCAAGGCCTGGATTTGGCTGCCGTGGTTAAATCCTTACAGCCGGATATTGTGATTCTGAATCTGTATACCCCTACGCAGGAAGTGTTGCAGACCATTGTGGAGGTCAATCAAAGCTATGCCGTTCCTGTCATCATGTTTGCGGAGGACCAAGGTAGCGAAGCCATCAACAAGGTGATTAAAGCCGGCGTCAGCGCTTATATTGTCGATGGTTTTGAAGCCAAGCGTATTAGAGTTATTGTCGATATCGCTATCGCCCGCTTCAAGGAACAGCAGGCATTAAAGCAAGAATTGGCTAAAACCAAAACCAAGTTGGAAGAACGTAAGGATATCGATAAGGCGAAAGGCATCTTGATCAAGAGCCAGGGGTTTTCAGAGGATGAGGCGTATCACGCGTTACGAAGATTGGCGATGGAACGAAGCTTGACGATCGGGGAAATGGCGAAAAACGTCATCTCCATGGCGTCATTGTTGGCGTCCAAGTTGCACCAAAATTGACGCAAGTGCACCAAAAATGTGAAATCCAGGGCGCGTAAAAAGTTGACTCTTTTGCTTGGTTTTATAGGTATATATAAAACAACAAGATAGGCCGCCTGATTTGTGGCATGCATGTTGCAGTTACTGAAATGACGTTAGTTAATGGCGTCGCTCCCATTAGGTTTTCAGACTTGAGCAAAGGCGCTCGACCCGAATTTCGGGTTGGCGCCTTTTTTTGTTGAACGCTATGTCGACAGAGCTTCGGCGAATGACTATCTCAGTTCATTGGCATCAGCATGTGTCGGCTAATTGATGAAATAAAGAGTTTTATGCTATTCGGACGTAACAAAAAAAATCCAATTACCATTGCGGATAAGGAAGTCGTCAAATGGACTTATTCCACGTGCGGATACTGTTCCACCGGCTGTGCTATCGAAATCGGCACTAACAAAGACGGTAAGCCGGTTGCTAACCGGGGTGTCGGCGGCGCGGATGTCAATCGGGGTAAGTTGTGTGTAAAAGGAATTTTCGAGCACGAGATTTTCGAGGCCGAAGGTCGCGGCGAGAAACCGTTGTCGCGAGATTCCATTCATACCGGATACGATGTTGTGGAGTGGGATGCGGCCCTAGATAAAATGGCGTCCGAGATAAAACGTATCCAATCGAGCTACGGCCGAGATGCGTTCGCCATTGTTTCCACAGGGCAATTGCTAACCGAAGAATTCTATACTCTGGGTAAGCTGACCCGTGGCGTCATCGGTACCAACAATTACGACGGCAACACGACTTTGTGCATGGCGTCTGCGGTGTCCGGCTATAAACGTTCCTTCGGTTCCGACGGACCGCCCGGTTGTTACGAGGATTTCGAACATACCGATTGTCTGATGGCCTGGGGTTCCAATCTGCCCGAGCAGCATCCCATTATTTACTGGCGTATGAAAGAAGCGCAGGAGAAACGCAATTTTCCGTTGATCGTCGTGGACCCTCGCGTGACGATGCTGGCGCAAAACGCCGATTTTCATCTGGCGATTACGCCAGGTACCGACGTAGTGCTGCAGAACGCGATGATGCATGTGATTCTATCCGAGGGATTGGAAGATCGGGAATATATCGAAGCCAATACTAATGGTTTCGAACAGTTGGAAAAAGAGGTGCAAAAATACGATCCGACCTCCGCCTCCAAAATTTGCGGCATCGACGAGGACACCATCCGCACGGTGGCAAGATTATATGCCAAAGCGAACCGGGCAATGAGTATCTGGACCATGGGTATCAATCAGAGTACGCACGGCTCGGACGGGGTGGTCGGTATCAACAATCTGAACCTGATTACCGGCAACATCGGCAAGCCGGGCGGTACCAGTTTATCGATTACCGGCCAATGCAATGCGATGGGCACACGCGAGTGGTCTTCCTGCTCCGGTTT
>JBNLEI010000161.1:0-5130 GCA_050304855.1 Methylococcaceae bacterium | reverse complement strand
CATGCACGAACTAAAAAACAACGTGACCGAAAAAGCGGCCCGGCTACGCGTTTTTGAAGACAAGATCAACGTTGAGATCATAGAGGAAAAAAGCGATACCATAAGGGCGAAATTTGATGAATTTGGGAAGTTGAATAAGACAAGTTTTTCGGCCGAATGGGAGAGCAAAAAAGACGTGGCGGATAACGAATATTAATTGCTTGAAAAATGAACGATACCCCTCAGTAGCTGATTAGAAAACTGGTCACCGAGCCGGTTTTTTTATTGGTGGCGATGTCGAAAACAGGTATATTTATACAGTTCCAATGATTCTTCTTGCGAGGGTTAAGACAATGAAAAATCTTGAAGAACTTAAGAAAATCGCGCTGATAATAGCTTTGTTGTTAGTTATCGGAATGGTTGTTTATATCTATTCCACAGCCACCATGAGCATGGGAAATTTTTCTGGAAACGGAAGATAACACTAGCGTAATATCGAGAGCGAACTTCATTACGATGTTTCAGGCGTGCCGATATTGATTTTGCGGGAACAGGGTTGGGCTTATTTTCTTTGGGAATTGAATGTCTCAGGTCGACGCAAAAGCAACGGACGATTTTTTAAAGGCTGTGCCTGATGTAATTCGTTTAGGGGCATTCTAAAATGTTAAGATGGGAACAGTGTTTATGTTCCATGGTTAGGTGGTAGGGGATTTATCTCGAAAGCCGACATCTGATCTGCCGCCAGTACGACGAGCAAACCGTTTGATCGAATCAGTCACGAATTCGTGTAACAATCAGCGTCGCAAATAATGCGAACGCGCCGGAACTGATAAAAGCCAAACGGTAATCTCCGAATACCTCATGAAGATAACCTGCGGAATAGGCTGCTAGCGCCGCGCCGACTTGATGTGCACAGCAAATCCAACCAAACACGACACCTACGTTACGCTTGCCGAACACATCGGCGGTTAAAGTGGAAGTGACCGGTACGGTGGAAAGCCAATTCAAACCGTACACGATTGAAAACAGCATCAATTGTTCGGTAGACTCGACATACGGCAATCCGATCAGCGATACTCCGCGGAGCGCATAATAAAAAGCAAGCAGCTTGCGGTGATTATATCGATCGCATAGCCAGCCGGACAAAAGCGTGCCGACAATATCGGTCGCCCCCATCAAACCCAGTGATACGGCCATCGTCATGTCGGTAAATCCATGCTCGATACCGTGCGGTATAAGATGGGTTTGAAATAATCCCGACGTGGTCAACCCGCAGATTGCAAAACTGAGTGCCAGTAACCAGAACGGCATTTGAGTGACGACTTGCCGCATCGGGTTTGCGTTTGACGGCATTTCGATCAATTCTATGGATTTGGCACCGTAGGCGCACAATCCCTTTTGACCCGGTTCGTCCGCCAAGAACAAGGCAGTGAGCGGTAACACCACTATATTCCCGGGAGTGTTAGAAATTCTGTGTCATTTCTTTAAAATGTTATTAAAGAGGAATGATACATGTCTAAACAATTTGATTTCGATAAAGCCGTAGAGGCACTGAAGAATGGGCAGAGCTTAACAGGCAAAGATGGGTTACTGACGCCTTTAATCAAACAGCTCACTGAAGCTGCTTTGCAAGCGGAACTGGATGAGCATCTGGAAAATGATGAGCAGCCTAATCGGCGTAACGGCTCAAGCAAGAAGACCGTTAAAACAACAACCGGTAGTTTTGAGTTAAACACCCCGCGTGATCGGGCGGGTAATTTCGAACCGCAACTGGTCAAGAAAAACCAAACCTTTCTCAATGACGAGATTGAAAGCAAAATACTTTCTTTGTTTGCCCTGGGGAACAGCTACCGAGACATTGCCTCTCACATTGCCGATCTGTATGGCTTGGACTTCTCTCATGCCACGATCAGTACGGTGACCGATAAACTGATACCGGAGCTTAAGCAATGGCAGCAGAGACCGCTGGATCGCCTTTACCCCTTTATCTGGCTGGACGCCATCCACTATAAGATTAAGCAGGATGGACGTTACGAAAGCAAAGCGGTCTATACAATACTGGGGGTGGATACGGAAGGCCAAAAACAATTGCTCGGCCTGTATTTGTCTGAAAACGAAGGCGCTAATTTCTGGTTATCTGTTTTAACGGATCTGCAAAATCGTGGCATTGAAGATATTTTAATTGCCTCAGTCGATGGCCTGAAAGGTTTTCCTGAAGCTATCAACAGTATTTTTCCAAAAACAGACGTTCAGCTTTGCGTGATTCACCAAATTCGCAATTCCATGAAGTATGTGGCGTCCAAAAATCAAAAAGCCTTCATGGCGGATTTAAAGCCCGTTTACCGTGCTGTCAGCAAACAGGCTGCCGAAGATGCCTTGGATGAATTGGAGAAACGCTGGGGCGATCAATATCCCATTGTGATTAATTCCTGGCGCAATAAATGGGAAAATTTGTCCGTGTATTTTAAATATCCGGCTGATATCCGTCGGGTTATCTATACGACTAATGCCATTGAGGCCGTTCATCGTCAATTTAGAAAACTAACTAAAACCAAGGGCGCATTTCCCAATGAAAACAGCTTATTAAAACTACTTTATGCGGGAATCCAAAATATCTCGAAGAAATGGACGATGCCGCTTCAAAATTGGAACTTGACCCTGTCACAGCTTTCGATTTATTTTGAGGGCCGGTTAGAACACGTGCTGGATATCTAGCCGTCTATACTGACACAGAATTTTGAACGCCCTCCTAAAGAAGCATTTGGGCCTAAAAATAAGCTCGATTTGGCGTATACCCGCAGCACTCCACAATCTCACAGCAACGTTCATTTCTCCGCACATTACATTAGCTTTTCCAAGGTGCATGAACGCATATCCAAAATCGACCTCGGGAAGCGCTTGATTTGTCAGGTAAATGATAAACCGATTATTATTTGCCGGGCACCGAGAAATCCAGGATGGATTTATTCAGCGCTTCCTTAAAGCAAACTGATCCCGATATCATCAAGATGATTTTGCATTTTCCGGTTAATCTGTTTTTCCTTACGAGGAAGAGAAGTCTTGTTATCCCGGTTAGTACATACATGGGCCGGTTTGGCTTAAATTGAATCCCAATAAACGGAATTTTGACGTATAGTTAATACATGTCGGTCGGCCCTTGCGGTCGTCCGGACAAGGCGTCTGAAGTATCCTTTGATGCGAGTGAGCAATGATTTTGGACTCATCTCAAGAATTCCGGTGACATAGCCTCGTGTCCAATAAGACCTCTCCCGATACAGAACTCGACTTTTCGCAGTCCAGGCGAATACATCGCCATTTGCATATCCTGGTCGTGACCGGATTGATTGCTATTGGCCTGATGTTGGGGACGTTTTTCACCTTCCTTTCCTACCGTACCGAAACCGGGCAACTCGAAACCGAATTGATGTTCAACGTGGAACTGCAAACGGCCGCGTTGGATTCTGAATTGACGCGGCTGAAAAATATCACTTACCAAATAACCAGCCGCACGCGGATTCGACAGGAATTGGAAAAATACAATGCCGGGCTGATCGACCGAAAACGCCTGGCGGATTTCAGCCGTCCGAAATTGGCCGATGCGATGCGTCTCGCTTCCGATATGACCGGCATCATGCGCGTGGATGCGGAAGGAAATAGTCTGATCCAGGTCGGCGAGAGCATACCCTTTGCTCTTTGGCCCGAAAACTATCGGGATGACGGGATTCAACTCGGGGTTCCGCTGGACTTTTCAGGACGCCGGAGGTTGGTACTCAGTGCGCCGATCATTAACCGCGAAGGCGTAAAAGTCGGTATCGATTTGGTTACATTCGACAGCGAACGTCTGGACGATATTCTGCAAGGATTTTTTCATCGTTATCGGGGGCGCGGTCAAATCAGAATCGCCAGTATCGATTCCGGAGAAATGAATTACTTGCCGGGATTTGAATCCAAAACGTCCGATTTTTTTAATCGGGCAAAAGATCAAATCAGAGATTTTCTGGCAGCGTCTGATGAGGGCCGCAACCTTATCGACTTTGGGGACGGTGAGGAACTGATTGTCGCCCATCGCCGTATCGGCAATTCGGGTTGGTTTTTTTTGTTTGCCGACCAATGCGAAAGCTTTTTTGCCGACGCGCGCCTCCATGCTTTCGGCCTCGCGCTGTTCGTTATGACGTTGACGTCGGCAGGCGGTATTCTGCTGGCACTAGCGATCAGGCCCTTGTCCGGGCGGATTTCGGTCGAAACGGGTAAACTGCATGCCTTGCTGCGAGAACACAAGCGATCGCTCGGTTCCGCGCGGCTCAGTGAATCACGCCTGCGAGAGGCCCAACAAACGGCGCATATTGGCAGTTGGGAGTTGAATCTGCAGGACGATGCGTTGTGGTGGTCGGACGAAGTTTACCGAATTTTCGGCCTCGACCCGGAACACGGCGAGGTGACTTTCGAGCAATGCATGGAGATCGTGCACCCCGAAGACCGGGTATGGGTCGAGTGTTCCTATCGGGAGTCGATTACGCACCGTCAGCCTTATAGCAGCATCCACCGCCTCAAGCTTGACGACGACCGAATTAAATACGTCAAGGTTCGAGCCGAAACGGTTTATGACGAAGATGGCGGTGCGGTTCGTTCCATCGGCACGGTGCAGGACATCACCGAACTGCACGAACAAGAGCAGGAAAGGAATCGCCTGCACGCGATTTTAAATGCCTTGGTTGAAGGGTCGTCCGATTTCATTTTCGTCAAGGACCGGGAAGGTCGTTATCTGCTTGTCAACCAAGCGGTAATACGAATGGTCGACAAAACCCGGGATCAGATTATCGGGGCGACGGATCTGGAATTGTTCCCTGAAGAACTCGCCAAAAAATACCGTGGCGATGATCGGCGCTTTCTGGATCGTCCGTTGACCGAGACCTTCGAAGAGCCGGTTTTGATCGGCAGCGAAATCCAGTCTTACTTGACTACCAAGGGGTCGCTGGTCATCGACGGCGAAATCCGGGGCGTTTTCGGCATTTCGCGCGATATCTCCGAACGCAAACAAGCCGAGGAGCGTTTGCGCGAATCGGAAGAAAGTTATCGCGGTCTATTTAACAGTGTGCTCGACGGTATCTTCATTCTCGATCACGACGGTCGCTTGATCGATGTCAACAAGGC
>JBNLEI010000160.1:0-15952 GCA_050304855.1 Methylococcaceae bacterium | reverse complement strand
GGTTACTTCCAAACTGTACAAAAAGAATTCCCACAAAACCACTCCCGCGACCATTCCTGAAATAAGCAGAAAGAAAGCAGTTTTGCCACAACCCCCGGATAAAAGAAGCGCTTTTATTTTTTTTATTAACATGCGCACTCCGTCGTTTATAAATATGTAAAAACACAAAAACAAAAGTCTTTATTCATTTTACGCTATTGATTATAACGCCAAAAAACAGACTTCAACCAATACTTTTACGTAAACCGGAACCTTAAACGACTGTTCGCTTAAGAACTGAATCGATCGTCTGCAGAGTCAAACTTACTTGAATCCTCTGTGAAGTGGAACCTTCCTAAACCACTCGAATTGGAGTGTCCCATTTTTGTTGCTTCCCCATCGACGAATGGTTTCAAAATCGATAACCACATCATCTGGAACAACCATTCACTTTCGTTCATCCGTTAGTCGAGGTGCTCAGAACTGTTTTGCTCATTGATAAATTTTGCCAACCCCAATGTTCCGCTATAACTTCCTAAACGACATTGATCTGCTGTTACATGGTTTTGACGATAGTCTTTCGGCTTACACTCTAACAAATTTGCCAAGTCGACTTCATTCACGGTAAATGGCCGCTTGCGGAACCTCCATAGTCGATTGCCAAATACGATTGAATGTCCCAAATTCAACGACCGCGTATTAAATTACCTTGTGGGGAAATACTCGATAAACCGGAATAGCGGGATTTGTACGGTAAGAAGTGATTGCGTGGTGCCCAGGGGCGGAATCGAACCACCGACACGGGGATTTTCAGTCCCCTGCTCTACCGACTGAGCTACCTGGGCATGGAGATGCGTTGATTGTTTGAGGTGGTGCCCAGGGGCGGAATCGAACCACCGACACGGGGATTTTCAGTCCCCTGCTCTACCGACTGAGCTACCTGGGCGCCTCAAAGACCCGCTATTAAACTAACTAATCGTTTTAGAGTCAAGCAAAAACATTGACTCTAATAATGCCTCACCCTTCCGGGGTATCGGCTTTTCTGGCGAACAAATTGATTATAAAGCCAAAAACTTTTTTGATGCCGCGCCATATTTTCGGCAATAACCAAATCATCAATCCGATAAATAATGCCAGCGCCACCAGAAATACGAAGGGATGGTTCAATGCGGCCCACACGCCGCCAATCACAGCGATGTCTTCGCCGATTGAAGCCGTCCAATTGGTAAAGGGCTCAGGAGAGGTATTAATCAAAACTCGCGAACCGGCTTTCGTAGCATGCGAACCGGCCGCCATCCCGCCTCCCAAAATGGCCGCCGTCAACTCAACTGCGGGACTCATATCGCCGACCGCCCCTGCTGCCAGCATTGCCCCAGCGGGAATGCGGATAAAAGTGTGCAGTGTGTCCCACCCGGTATCGACGCCAGGAATCTTATCGGCAAAAAACTCCACGCAATACATCAAACCGGCGGCGCCCATGACAGCCGGATTGGCAACTATTTGCAGATCCGGCGGCAAATCGATATTTCCGGTATTGGCAAGATAGCCCAACGTGAACAGTGTGGCGTAAAGATTGATGCCGCTGGCCCAGGCCAATCCCATTGTTAATGCCAGCGTTGCTGAAATTTGATCCAGTGCTTCCATAATCCACCTTTGTACGATTGAATTGACGACAATAACGCTAACAGTTTTATCTGAACGACAACTGACCACGTTTTGTGATTGTAGCGCAAATCCATCATTTCCATACCCTAACAACCGATATCGACGTTATGTCTGCTCCGTCGGCTGAGCCCTGAAAAATAATGCCCGCCTCACCTTTAAAAATTCAATCTTTTCCCCTATATCGGTTAATACAATGTAGAATTTATCAGTTTAGATATTTAATTGAGTGGAATAGTTGTGAATTTAAGAGGCACTACCATACTTTCTGTTCGCCGCGGCGATAAAGTCGTCATCGGTGGTGACGGCCAGGTCACCATGGGCAATACCGTGATGAAAGGCAATGCCCGTAAGGTGCGCAGGCTCTATCATGACAAAGTCATCGCCGGTTTTGCCGGGGCGACAGCCGATGCGTTTACCCTGTTCGAGCATTTTGAAGGCAAGCTTGAAAAACATCGCGGCAACTTAACCCGAGCCGCTGTGGAAATGGCGAAAGACTGGCGCACCGACCGGGCTTTACGCAAATTGGAAGCTTTGCTGACAATTGCCGATGCCAAAACATCGTTGATCATTTCCGGTACCGGCGATGTGATCGAGCCGGAATACGACCTAATGGCGATCGGCTCCGGCGGCTCCTTCGCACAATCGGCTGCGCGGGCCTTGCTGGAAAACACCGACCTGAGCGCCCGCGAAATCGTGGAAAAAGCGTTAACCATCGCCGCCGACATTTGTATCTACACCAACCATAATTTGACCATCGAAGAGTTAGACGCCGAACCGCAAGAGTAACTAAATGAGCGAAATGACCCCTAAAGAAATCGTCAGCGAACTGGACAAGCATATCATCGGCCAAGCTAGCGCCAAACGCTCCGTCGCCATTGCTTTACGCAACCGCTGGCGACGCAGCCAGGTCTCTCAAGCCTTACGCGAAGAGATCACACCGAAAAACATTCTGATGATCGGCCCGACCGGTGTCGGTAAAACTGAGATCGCCCGCCGCTTGGCGCGGCTTGCCAATGCGCCGTTCATCAAAATCGAGGCCACCAAATTCACCGAAGTGGGCTATGTCGGACGCGATGTTGAGTCGATCATCCGTGATCTGGTCGATACTGCCGTTAAAATGACACGTATGTCGGCTATGGAGAAAGTTCAAAACCGAGCGACCGACGCCGCCGAAGACAAAGTACTCGACATTCTCTTGCCTTCCGCCAGCGGCGGTATGCTATCGGAAACGGAGCAATCCACCCGGCAAAAAATGCGCAAGAAACTACGTGAAGGCGATCTGAACGAAAAGGAAATCGAAATTGACCTGCTGGCGCCTTCGGTCGGAGTCGAAATCATGGCTCCTCCCGGCATGGAGGAAATGACAAGCCAGTTACAAAACATGTTTCAGAATCTGAATACCGGCAAAACCAAAACCCGCAAGATGAAAATCAAAGATGCGCTGAAAGTTTTGCAGGAAGAAGAAGCCGCCAAGCTGGTCAACGAAGACGATATCAAATTGTCCGCGGTGGAATCGGTGGAGCAGCACGGCATCGTGTTTCTGGACGAAATCGACAAAATCTGCAAACGCTCGGATCTCGGGGGTGGCGGCGGTGAAGTTTCCCGCGAAGGTGTGCAGCGAGACTTGCTGCCGCTAGTGGAAGGCAGCACCGTCAGCACCAAATACGGCACGATCAAAACGGACCATATTTTGTTCATCGCCTCCGGCGCCTTTCATCTGACCAAACCGTCGGACTTGATCCCCGAATTACAGGGCCGTTTTCCGATCCGCGTCGAACTGGATGCCTTATCGGCCGAAGACTTCGTGCGCATCTTAACGGAACCGGATGCTTCTTTGACAGAGCAATACCAAGCCTTGCTGAAAACCGAAGGCGTCGAACTCGGCTTCAGCGAGGACGGCATCAAACGCATTGCCGAATTGGGTTGGCAAGTCAATGAAACCACCGAAAACATCGGAGCGAGGCGATTGCATACCATTCTGGAAAAACTGCTTGAGGACATTTCCTTCAATGCACCCGATTTACTGGAAAAGTCGATCACCATCGATGCTACCTATGTTGATACGCATTTAACGGAATTTGCGGAAGATGAGGATTTAAGCCGCTATATCCTTTAATCAGGATCGGCCTGGCTATATATACGGGCCAGAAATCAAAACGGTGCAAGCAGCTAATCGTAATTGATGCTTGCACCAAAACAGAACAGGCCAACCCATAGATGTTTGGCCGAAAAAACTATCGCTTTTAGCGCTTAATCGTTATCCAACACCATGCGTCTAACAATACAAGAGTCCGGTAGAACGCCGACTGAAATCAAATTGCACCAAAAATCCGCCGTGCTGGAAGTTACTTTTGACGACGGAGCGACCTTTAAACTGCCTTGTGAATACCTTCGGGTATATAGCCAATCCGCCGAGGTTGTCGGTCACGGTGCCGGGCAAGAGGTATTGCAGGTCGGCAAAGAACAGGTCACAATCACCGCCATCCGCCCTGTCGGCAATTATGCCATTGCCCCGACTTTCAGTGATGGTCATAATAGCGGTATTTACACTTGGGATTTGCTGTACAAGTTAGGGTCGGAATACGACACCCTGTGGCCGGCCTATCTCCATGCATTAGACAGTGCCGGGCAACCTCGGCAAGAGCCTCAATAAAGGCGGAACAACAACATGACAAACGAAAACACAACACATTTTGGGTTTAAACAGGTCCGCACCGAAGATAAGGTGCGTATGGTTCGCGGCGTCTTCGATTCGGTCGCCGATAAATACGATCTGATGAACGACCTGATGTCGCTTGGCATCCATAGAATCTGGAAAAGAATCGCGGTACAACTAGCGAATGTCAGAAACGGAGATCAAGTTCTTGACCTGGCCGGCGGCACCGGGGATCTAACAACTTTATTCGAAAAACGGGTCGGGAAAAATGGTCAGGTCGTACTAGCCGACATCAATGCGGAAATGTTGCGCAACGGCCGCAACCGGCTGATAGATCGGGGTCTGACCGGTAACATCCGTTACGCACAAGTCAACGCCGAATGTCTGCCGTTTGCCGACAATACTTTCGATTGCGTATGCATCGGTTTCGGACTCCGCAATGTAACCGATAAGGACGCCGCCTTACGATCCATGCATCGGGTCTTGAAACCCGGCGGTCGAGTGATCGTTCTGGAGTTCTCCCATCCAACCGATAAAATCACCGAAAAAGTCTACGATTTCTACTCTTTCAAATTGTTGCCGAAAATTGGCTCTATTGTCGCCAAAGACGAAGATAGCTACCGTTATCTGGCGGAATCGATCCGCATGCACCCGAAACAGGAAGAGTTAAAAAAGATGATGGAAAACGCCGGCCTGGAGCGTTGCGAATATTTCAACATGACGCAAGGGATCGTTGCGGTTCATCGCGGCTATAAACTGTGAATCCATAATAACGATCCGGAATACATAGGGGCTACGGCAACGGACGAGAATATGCGTTTTAGCCCCGGAACTCTTCAAGGCCAATCTCCGCTTTCTATTAACTCGCACCGTTAAGCTGAGGACACAGATACATGCTCATCAAACCGATACTGACCGGCATTCTGGAAACGGCTCTAAACCGATATCTGGCATTGGACGAAGATGCTCCATTGCTGCTGGCGCCATTGGCCGGCAAAGTCATCGCGATCAACATAGAACCTTTTAATGAATCCTTGTTTTTGTGTCCGACCGCTCACGATATTCAGATCCTCGAATCCTATCAAGGTGAGATCGACACCCGTGTCAGCGGAACGCTGACAGCACTGGGCCTAATGGGTTTGAATGCCTCATCAATGCGTTCGGTTTTCAGCGGCGAAGTCCGCATTGAAGGCGATACCCACACTGGCCGGAAATTTCAACAACTGTTCGAACAGCTCGAAATCGACCCGGAAGAACAACTGTCACATGTAACGGGCGATATCATCGCCCATCAGATTGGCAATCTATTTCGCTCAGGACGGCAATGGAGCCAGCAAACGCTGGAAACATTTCGTCTTAACACGGAAGAATTTTTGCAAGAGGAAACCCGTGATTTACCAGCCAAAGCGGAAGCGGAGATTTTTTTTCACCAAGTCGATGAACTGCGTTCCGATTACGACCGGCTATTGGCGAAGTTCGAACGGGTCCATGCCATGATGAACGAACGGGATGCCGAAGCCTGATGCAATAACCTTTGTCCAATTTCATTTATTCACGCCCGATCACTCAAATAATAAGAAGGTAACAACGTGATTCGCCCCAAAGTATTAATGCGCTTGATTCATATCAACTGGGTCATGATGCTTCATGGCCTGGACGAATTGATTCTGAAAACGCATTTATTTCGCCCCGTGCGTTTTCTGGCATTGTTCTCTCCCAATTACTGGCTCAGAAAACCTAAACAACCGCGGGGCGTCAGAATCCGTCGTACGCTGGAAGACCTCGGACCGATATACGTCAAATTCGGTCAGGCTCTGTCCACCCGTAAAGACCTGCTGCCGGAAGACATCGCGGACGAACTAGTCAAATTGCAGGACAGAGTACCGCCTTTCTCAAACGATACGGCCCGTCAAATCATCGAGCAACAACTCGGCCTGACCATCGATCAAGCTTTTACGGACTTCAATCCCGCTCCATTGGCATCCGCCTCGGTCGCGCAAGTCCACACCGCCACTTTAAAATCGGGCGAAAAAGTCATCGTCAAGGTGCTGCGACCCGACATTGAACAGCGCATTCATTCCGATGTCGGATTGTTGTACGAATTGGCCCGGCTCGCCGAACGTTTCTGGGACGACGCCAAACGACTGCGGCCGGTTGAAGTAGTTGCCGAATTCGAGAAAACCATACTCGACGAGCTGGATCTGATCAGGGAAGCTTCCAATGCCACCAAAATACGCCGCAATTTCGAAAAATCGGAAGCCCTCTACGTGCCCGAAGTACATTGGGAACTGACGCGTGAAAAGGTCATGGTCATGGAACGAATTTACGGCATTCCGGTCGGGGAGATCGAACAGTTGCGCGCAGGGCAAGCCGATTTCAAACTGCTGGCCGAACGCGGCGTCGAAATTTTCTTCACTCAGGTATTCCGAGACAACTTTTTCCATGCCGACATGCATCCGGGCAATATCTTCGTCGACCTACCGGCCAAATATCTGGCAGTCGATTTCGGCATCGTCGGCACCTTATCGTCTTCCGATCAACGTTATCTCGCAGAAAATTTTCTGGCTTTCTTTAACCGCGATTATCGCCGGGTCGCGCAAATGCACATCGAGTCCGGATGGGTTCCCAGTTCCACGCGGGTAGAAGAATTTGAATCGGCCATCCGTAGCGTTTGCGAACCGATTTTCGCCAAACCGTTGAAGGACATTTCTTTCGGCTTGCTGTTGCTGCGCCTATTTCAAACCGCCCGACGCTACAATATGGTAGTGCAACCGCAACTGGTTCTGCTGCAAAAAACCCTACTGAATATCGAAGGACTGGGGCGACAATTGTATCCTGAACTGGATCTTTGGCAAACCGCCAAGCCATTTCTGGAAAACTGGTTCAAAGAAAGGCTGGGACCCAAAGCCAAGCTCAAAAAAGCGATGGATCAATTCCCGGAAATCGCCGAACACTTTCCGGAGCTGCCTACTCTGGTTTTTCAGGCATTGGACAGCGCCGGTAAAAGCAGACAACAACTGGAAGCCAATAAGCACGAAATCGAGCAGCTGCGTCGCCAAGTGGAAAACAACCACAACAGCACCCTATGGGCTATCTTTACCAGTGCGGCGATAATCACCGCAGCGATATTACTACAATAAAGTTTCGACCGGGCCGAAACAATAACGGCTGTATATCGGGACAGCCGTTTATATTATCTTAAACGCGAGGGAGGTAAAGATGTCAGGCAGAATCGATTTCACACTAGGTTTCCCCACCCGAAACGACGCACACAAAAATCCCGGAATCAACGGCTTCCGGATTTATATCCTCGGGAATTTCTCCGGCCATTCCGACATTCCATGGCAACAGCGCAAAATCAGGAAAATCGATTGCGACAACTTCGATCAAGTCGTGGGACAGATCATGCCGACGCTCGAATTCGATTCGGGATTAACACTCCGATTCACCGACATGGAGGCTTTCCACCCCGACGCATGGTTTAAAAAAGTGCCGATTCTGGCCGATTTGCAGCAGTTAAAACGCGATCTCGATAACCCTGACACCGCCGAACAGGCAGCCGCTAAAATACAGGCCTATTGCCAATCGAATATGCCGGCAGCCCCCGCCACAGAAACGGCTCGAACCGACGAAAGCCAGGAAGACCTGCTTGAACGTCTACTCGGCGACAAACCGACCCAAGCGAAAGAGCCGTCAAGTTCCGCCGACCAACTGATCGACCGGCTTGTTTCGCCCTACATTAAAAAGGACAGCGCCCCCCAACAACAGGTGATGCTGAACATCATCGACACAATGCTCGGCCGGTTTGTCGGCACCCTATTGCATCAACCCGATTTTCAACGCATGGAAGCCCTCTGGCGGGCAACCGAAGCGCTCGTCAACGAAGAAACGGGAGATGAACAATGTTTCTTTCTAGTCGATATCGATCAGGATGAAATTACGAACGAACTCGCGCAGAACCGCTCCGATTTTGAACAACGATTAATCGACCATATACGGAGTGGAGAAAACAAGCAGGATGTATTGTTGATCGGCGATCATTATTTTACCGGCAGTGCGGAAGACCACAATTTACTGCATTTTTTTGCAAAATTGGCGAAATCCTGTGCAGGATGCTTTTTATCCGGTGCCGACACTTCCCTGGTTGCCGAGGCGGTCTCTGACAAACCGGATCATTTGGCACAATGGACAAAATACCTAACCGGCATCGATTCTGGCAACGCGATACTGTCTTATCCGCGTTATTTACTGAGATTGCCTTACGGCAGCAAACGAGAACCGATCGATAGTTTCGACTTTGAAGAATGCGCCGACGCACCTCAAACCAATGAACTACTGTGGGGAAATCCCGCATTTTTATGCGCTCGAGTGCTAATGAAAACACAGGAGTCACCCCGAGACGAACATTTCTATTTCGACGACACGCCGACATTCACCTTTACTCAAGACGGTGAGCCGGTTTTACAGCCGGCTGCGGAAACTTTACTGAACGAGTCTCAAGCCAACGCGCTATTGGCGCAAAACATCATGCCTTTGATCGGTTTTCGCCAGCGACCGGGGATTCGCTTATTGGCGGTTTCGCCCTTGTCCGGCGGATAACTTCTTTTCGTGGCGATATTGTCGGCATCACCGCTCACGGTACACCCAGTCAGGAGAATCCAATTGTCTAATCAAAATAACGAACCGACACGAAAAACATCATTCGAATGCGTGACTCCGATACTCAGCGTCCGGAACATTGCCGCAAGTATCGACTATTACGTAAATGTGCTGGGTTTCAAAAAGGACTGGGAGTGGGGAAATCCCGTTTCGTTCGCCGCTGTGACGCGCGGGACCAAGTCTCCTTCTTTCTATGTCAAGAAACCCAAGGACAAGCCGGCATGTGGCTGTCGGTTTTTGTCGACGATGTCGACACGCTTTACCGGGAGTACCAATTACGCGGAGCGGTCATTAGGCAAAAGCCTACGAATTTTCCTTGGGGCGTTCGTGAAATGAACGTAGAAGACCCTGACGGCCACCGATTAAGAATGGGTTCGCCGACCAACGATCCCGCGGACGACATCCCTTTGTGCGAAACCTAATTGCGACAACCTATCTATCCGAAAAAACAATCCTATTCTGTATTAGCTCAAGCCTAAAAAGACCAAAATTCAAATTGGTCGGACCCTAATCGTACAATTTGCTCTGCATCGGGTTTCGGCCAAAAACGGTCTATCAATATCGTTACACAAATAGCAAGTAATCACCTGAAAGCGAACAATATTGATACGGAAATCGGTGGTTAAGTTCGCTATTAAACTATGATTACTACCCTTGTATCTCATTATTCAGAATCTTCACCAGAAGTGCCAAAAACATCATGGGGCATACTTTTTAGTTCCTGATAAACATGAACATCCCTTTGCGGAAAAGGAATTGTTAAGCCTTCGGCATCGAATCGTTCTTTAACACTACGGGTGACATCCCAGTAGACGGTCCAATAGTCACCTGTTTTAACCCAGGGTCGACAAATAAAGTTGACGGATGAGTCTGCCAATTCATGGAGCTGAATCACCGGAGCAGGATTTTTCAAAATCAAAGAATGGGAAGAGACGATGTCTTCCAAAACTTGCAGGGCATGGTGAATATCATCCTGATAGCCGATACCGAATACCATATCGACCCGCCTTTCTTTGCTAATGGTAGCATTGGTAATGATGTTCCCCCAGATATCGTTATTGGGAACCACCATATGTTTGTTATCGAACGTGGTGATCGTTGTCGTTACAAGATTTAATGAAACAACCTTACCGCTGATACCGGCTACCTCAACCACATCATCTACGTCAAACGGCCGATACAACATAATCATGATGCCGCTGGCAAAGTTACTCAGCGTATTTTGCAAAGCGAAGGCTACCACAAAACCAGCGGCGCCGATAAAAGCAAGCAACGGTCCAAGGTTTATCTCCAAGGCGGATAGCGCCACCAATATTCCCACCAAAAACACGACTCGAGAAGTCATTCCGACTAAGAACTCGCTCAGTAATATCGAATTCTTGCCGGAAAACTTCAGGCCTTTTTGTGTCAATCGCCCTAAAATTTTCCCTAATATCCAGAAGACGATGATGATGACGACGAATTTGGCGAAGTTAATGGCCCATCGTTTTCCACCTTGCTCGGACAATAACCAACCTTTGATGCTGGTAAAACCGCTAGCGAAATCACTGGTGTACATTTTAATACCGCCCACAGCATTAATATAACGGCGATAAACCAGCACTTCTTCTTTCTCTTGGCCTTTATCATCCAAACCTATTTTCTGATTGATCCGATCCAGAATGACAACCAATCTATCGATTAAGTCAGTACGTTCGTTACGGAGCTTGGTCAGTTCATCCATAGCAAGAGTTTTTTCTTCTTTAAACTTCTCGGCACTGGCTATGGCTCGTTTTTGTTGTGCTTCAATGGCCGCTGAGTGCGATGAATCTAGCTGTAGTTTGTTCGCCTTTTCTTCTGCTTGGGTTTGTTTTGTTTTTAAATGTCTAATACGAACTTTGGTTTTTGCGACATTCTGCGCGGAGGCCTTGATCAACTTTAACCACCCATCCGCTTCAATTTTTAATTCCTCCACTAATAACGGAGCAGCAATAATGTCTAATTCCTCCAACGAGATATTAGGATTCACCGTAGTTATTGGGGATGGTCCGGCAGCATCGGCCGAAGCATAATTCGGGGCCATCGTCCATAGCAGCAAAAGAAAAAATAATAGAGGATTTACAAGTTTAATCACTGTTGGATTCCTTTGATTCTGAGTGCGACGCCTTTATCTTTTGATAAGTATTATCGAAAAATAAAAGATTTTCGAGCGACTATCCTTTGGGCCGCGCCTCATCGATATTACTCAACTACGATGCAAACCGAGCCAAAGCCCAGCCGCGCAATACGATTTCCAAACTAAGACAATAGCATAAACGACGGACCTAAAGGCCATTGCAACCATATAAAAAAAACCATAAAAAAAGAAACAGCGCCGCCAACAATAGTTGATCCTGCATGAACGAATTTACCAAGGTTAGCACCCACGAAACGAAACGCGCCTTTCACCATCAGAAAAACCGCTAAGAGTTGACTCAACACATCGGCTGAATCACCTATGCTAAAAAGCAACACCAAACCTACCACTATGTCTAAGATTGCGAATTGCAAATTAACAAGAACGCGACTGGTATGCCTAGAAATGTACGTATCAAAAGCTTCGATAAGGCCGATGACCTTCTCCCTAAAGGGATAGCATCTTTAGTGAGAAGGTCAGCTTGAACTGAACAAGGAATCAATTTTGAACGTTTTTCATTAAAAAAGACTGCCCGGGATCTACTAGATAATATCCACTTATGGTTGTTCGTCCGATTAGCATTCTGAACCCATTGAGTCCCGATTTATCAGCGTAACTTCAGCCATGTGAGTCGCTGAACCTATAGCTATTTTGGTCTCTATAACATAACGCAATTCGCTATGCCCTCCAGAGTCACGGACCTCTCGTATATCTAGTAGCGGGACCTTACATTCAATGACAGTTTTTTAATCCTTTTGTTTTGGATGAATTTTAAAACGCACAATTTTGATGCCACCTGTTTCGTCCAAACTGACGTCGAAAACATGTATAGCTGAAGCTCTCGCACCTGTATCGATTTTTGCCTTGATCTTTTCTATTCCTAGATCAGAAAGAGAAACCCATTCCCGGCATCCAAGGACTCTAGTCATGCTTGGAAGACTCAGGATTGGTCACTTCGGTATCCGGAAGCTCCAAAACTTTTGGCCGACGCTTCCGTCTGGCGCGAACAGGAACCATTCCCCGCATAGATTCCAGCTTACCGAAACACAACAACTTATCGCCCGGTTCCATGACTCGATCCACCCTTGGATTGGGTATTGCTTTATTTCCTCTATAAAGGGTCAACACATTGAGATCTTTCTCCGATAAATCTATATCGGATATTTTCATTCCCACATATTCGGAACCTTCCGGAACATAGATCTCGTTGACCCCGTATCCTTTACTGACCGTAAGCCTTTGTCGAATATCAATTTCCGGAAATTCAACTTGTGCGGCTATATAGTGTCGATGATGGCGCCAGCAACATCTAGCTGAGTGCAACTTTCAATGCCTTCCAAACCGGGAGACGAATTTACTTCCATAATTTGTGGGCCAGTAGCGCTCTCCAACATATCAACACCCGCTACGCGTAACCCCAGAATTTGTGCTGATCGAATAGCCGCTTCCACATAATCCTCCGGAAGGTCGGTGGGTTCTGCTATACCTCCGCGGTGAACATTACTTCTAAATTCCTGGCCTTGGGCAACACGTCTCATTGCCGCGACCACTCGATCGCCCACAACCAAAGCACGAATGTCTTTGCCTCGGCTTTCGGCTACAAATTTTTGAATCAAAACATTTTGTTTCTGACTTTGCAGCAATTCAATGATAGACTCGGCCGCTTTTACTGTATCTGCAAGTAAAACGCCTATGCCTTGTGTCCCTTCAATGAGTTTGATAATGACCGGAGCGCCCCCAACTCGTTCGATTGCGGGCAACACATCCTGTTTGTCGCGAACAAAAGTGGTTTCAGGTATACCAATATGATGGCGAGCAAGTATTTGAAGACTGCGTAATTTGTCGCGCGAATTGGCAATTCCGTGAGCGGTATTTGCACAAAAAACGTCCATTTCCTGAAATTGCCTGACGACCGCTGTCCCATAGTAAGTGATCGAAGCCCCAACCCTAGGTAAAACGGCGTCATACTCACTGAGTTGTTTTCCCCGGAAGTATAAATCAGGTGCACCGCGTTTTAAGTCGATTGCAAACTTCAAGGTATCCAATACCTTGACATTTATTCCCCTGTCCAACGCAGCTTCTTTCAACCGACGGGTACTATATGCTTTTAAAGAGCGAGAGAGTATAGCCAGTTTCATTATTCTTTCCCCAGTTGTTGGTGGGACCAATAGATATTATCAAAAGGGGATAACTTTTATCTACAGTCAACGATTGGGCATAGCGTAACATCAGTTATAATTTGCAAAATGTTATTGAACTTCTTATTCTTTTGGCATCAGCATGACTCAATAAATAACTATGGCCATGCCATCCGATGTCAAAAAAACTGCTAAGCGTTTGGAAAAGACGGCCGACTTGGTCTTCCGACACAAAATCATGCTATGGGGCCGCTTCGCGTTACGGGCCTCGGTGCTCACTATAGCCATAGCGTTGGGAGCTTTGTTTTTCCGAGGTCTGGACCTAAGTACCGACCTTTCCTACCTGAACGTTGTGATACTCTCAGGATCAACTGAAGGGCAATACTATGCAACGGTCAAGCGACTTGCTGGTGCCGCCACGCAGACTGAAGGGCGTATCCGGAACGTCGCCAGCAATGGGTCGCTGGACAACCTTCAACGGTTAGTCGCTGCCAAAGAGTCCTGCGAGGTACAGTTTGGTTTAGTGCAGGACGGTTTTGATTGGAGCAACTATCCAAGCCTTGAACTGATCGGACGTGTCGGGCGCGAGGAAGCTCTCATGTTGCTGGGCCGTAATGCGGACAGCATCCGAAAACTCAAAGACATGCAGAATATTCGAATTAGCGTCGGTCCTGAGCATAGCGGCACCGCCTTTCTTGCGGAGCGTCTGTTTAGAGGTAAGGATTTGGCTTCGCTTAACATCACTTTAGAGCACTATCCTTTGAAACGACAGACCGAGCTAGCCGCTGCCGGAAAGCTGGACCTGGCTTTTTTTGTCATGGAAGAGGATGCGGAACTGATCCAAACAGCAGTGAAAAACCAGGGCCTTCAAATTGTCGGTCTGGAGCAGACCGAAGCCCTGGCTCGACGTTTCCCGTTCATGAATTACGGTACTCTGGTGGCGGGCCAGTACGACCCGGTGAAGGTTCTGCCACCCGAGGAAAAACCGCTACTGCGTCTTGACACTCTTCTCATCAGCAACGGCTGCGCCACTCATTCCGATATCATCGGGCTGATGTCCCTGGTAGCTCGGGCCTACCCAAGATTCATTGACCGCAACCGGAGCGCACAGATACCAACTAATCTCACACTTTCGGAATCGGCTCGTGGTTTCTTCGATAACCAGGGTGCAGAATTTGCCGACGAACACATACCCTGGCTGGTTGACATCATGCCGCCAAGCAATTGGGTTTACACCATTATGGCGGTGAGCCTGTTCTTCAACTTGGCAGGGTTTATAAACAACCACCGCCTAGCCCTTATCGACCTCACTCGGGTATCGTTAGAAAACGACATGTATCTGATGTTCGGCCGTCGCGTAAGCAACGACGAGATTCGTCAATTCAATCCACATAAAGCTGGGCGATCCTTAGACCTAAACCGACTGGACTCACTCATCGCTAGATACAATCGGCATCTTGAGAAATGCCGTCACCAGTCGCTGTCTGTGTTCTCTCCCCTGGGTGAGGAAATGGGCTACCGGGACCAAGAAATTATCATGAGTGCAACCCTTGATGCGTTACGGGATGTGCGTGAAAGATTAACACCGGAGAGCAAGGCCAGCTGAATCGATTCAACGGTGAACAGTATTAATGGCCGGTAATGATGAGCTTGCAGTCATTAAATCACATGAAGCGATAGGCTGCTTACGGTCGGACTGCGACCGCTAAAAAACAGCCGCAGTTTACATTCTTTATCCTAAATTTCAGTTTAATCCGATATTTCGAGAGCGTCTTTAACTTCGATGCCGAGATATCGAACAGTACTTTCAAGTTTGGTATGGCCAAGTAATAGCCGGACAGCTCGTAAATTTTTCGTTTTTCGATAGATAAGCGTAGCTTTTGTTCGTCGCAAACTGTATGTTCCATATTCCGCTGGGTCGAGCCCAATTGACGCTACCCATTGTTCAACAACCCTAGCATATTGTCGGGTAGACAGATGAGGCGATAGATGAATCCGACTTGGAAACAAGTATTGATCAGCTTTGAGTTTTACTTCGCTAATCCAGGTTTCGAGTGAGTTTCTGGTGTGTTCGGTGATTTCGAATTGAACGGGACGATGGGTTTTCTGTTGCATAATAGGTGCCCGCTTCGACACATGGTTGCCTTGGGAAACATCACATACTCGAAGTTTTACTAAATCACAGCCGCGTAATTTGCTCTCGTTAGCCAAATTAAACAAAGCTAACTCTCGAGTTTTTCCGGCCATTTGCAGACGGTCGGACTAGCCGAAAGCTGGCCGTGAAATACAAGTAAACGGACATTCGAAAAAGGCTATTCTTAAATAAACCGAAGATATTTCAAGCGAAAATCTCTTTCCGCCTTCGGATAATGCGGCTCAATGAGTTTCAATAGTCGTGTCCACAACGTCACTTTAGCCATTTCATTCAGGATTCTCCCACGCTTGGAGCGTCTCTTCACCCTCCTCATAAGTTTACGATGCTTGCATTTGCTGTTTCGGAGTCGATGCGATGCTCGGTTATGGCCTAAATTTCGCCAAAACCAGTCTGACTTAATCAAAGGTTTCTTAACCAGAATAATTTTGTCCGAAAATGCGTGTTAATTGTCATTGTCTCTGCAATTAAAAAGCATAGACTTTGTTCAAGTCCGCATAGTGGGGAGTGATATGAGTAATGAAAAACCTATCGCTTTAAGCTCGATT
>JBNLEI010000159.1:0-21929 GCA_050304855.1 Methylococcaceae bacterium | reverse complement strand
GTCTTTCAATTCGATTTCTTTAGCAACCGACACGCCATCCTTAGTGATAGTCGGAGCGCCGAAACTTTTGTCCAAAACCGCATTACGGCCTTTAGGACCCAATGTTACTTTTACCGCGTTCGCCAGGATGTTAACACCTGCCGCCATTAATGCACGGGCGTCGCCGCCAAATTTAACTTCTTTTGCTGCCATTTTATTTCCTGAATAGTTTTAAATGGTTAGAATTGATTTAGGTTTAAGACAAAATGCCCATGATGTCTTCTTCACGCATGACGATGACTTCTTCTCCGTCCACCTTAACTTCGGTGCCGGAATATTTGCCGAATAACACTTTGTCTCCGACTTTCACTTCCATTGCGCGAACCTGGCCGTTATCTAACGGTTTGCCATTACCTACCGCTAAAACTTCGCCTTCGCTGGGCTTCTCTGCGGCCGAACCTGGCAACACAATGCCACCCGCAGTTTTTGTCTCTTCTGCAACACGCTTTACGATGACTCTGTCGTGTAACGGACGTATTTTCATCAATGTCTCCTAACAATCAAAAAATAAAGGTTTAATAAATTATTAGCACTCGCTAGTAATGAGTGCTAATAATAGCCAGCTTTTGCACTCTGTCAAGTTCTTTGGCATCATTTGCCGATTACCATTTCATGACAACCGATATGAACGACCAACAGCTGCTCCGCTATAGCCGACAAATCATGCTGCCGCAAATCGATATAGCCGGACAGCAAAAACTGCTCGAGGCTAAAATCCTCATTATAGGCGCGGGCGGCCTAGGCTCGCCGGCGTCGATCTATTTGGCAGCGGCTGGTATCGGTCAAATCACACTTTACGATGATGACCGGGTTGATTTATCGAATCTGCAAAGACAGATTGCTCACTTCACTGACGATATAGGGACTGAGAAAGTAATTTCAACCCGGAATACACTGAAAAAATTGAATCCGGATACTAAAATCATCGCTTATGGCGAGCGATTGGAGGGTCAAAGGTTGGATGAGGAAGTGGCCAAGGCGGATGTCGTACTGGATTGCAGCGATAACTTCACCACTCGATTCGCCATTAATAGGGCTTGCGTCGACCATAAAACACCACTGGTTTCAGGTGCCGCCATCCGTTTTGAAGGCCAAGTGACGGTATTTACGCCGGGGGCAAACAACAGCCCCTGTTACAACTGTCTTTACAATAGCGAGGGTGAAGAATTGCAAAATTGCGCCACAAACGGGGTAGTCGCGCCAATAACCGGGATTATAGGCTGTATCCAGGCATTGGAGGCCATGAAAGTAGTCATCAACACCGGCGAAACATTGTGTGGAAGGCTGCTACTGGTGGATGGCTTGACGATGGAATGGAATTCGATGAAACTGAAAAGAAATCCTTACTGCCCAACTTGCGGTGAACATCAGCCTTCCAAATAAACGACTCGGTTTCGCCCTTTTTCTTTAGCTCTGTACAAAGCGTTATCAGCGCGACCGACAAAACTTTCGATATCGTCATCCGCTTTAAAAACCGCAACTCCGATGGACACTGTGACCTTACCGATCGACAGACCTGTATCTTTTTGTTTTAACTGGCTTTTCGACAAAGTATCCCGGATTTGCTCGGCTATTTCCAATGCTGTTTCCAACTCGGTCTCAGGCATAACCACCGCTAATTCCTCTCCGCCATAGCGAGCGATATGATGATGCTGGTAAACATTTTTTCGCAATAGCCCGGCGGTATAGCGTAATACTTTGTCCCCAACCAAGTGTCCATAGCTATCGTTGATTTTTTTAAAATGATCCAAATCCAGTACCAGCAAACAATGAGAGCATTGAGAAAGTTCGACCGCATGAGAGACCAATTCCTGCAACACATCATCAAAAGCCCGTCGATTTAACAGCCCAGTCAAACCGTCTGTCACTGCCATTTTTCTGACTCGGGTCAACTCGTCGCGTAGCTTTTCCATTTCATCATTAGCTTCGTTAAGCTTTACGTTTAACTGATTACTAATGGCCAATAGCTGCTGAGTTTCCGCAACAATACCGGAAAGAACGGTTTTCACATCGCCTAAATTATCAATATTCTCCAATCTCAACGACCCGGCTTTAACGTGCTCACCGACCGAGGAAACTTGAACACTTGAGTCGTGGACGGTATTGACCATATTGTCGACCAGCGCCTGAAGGTTAAAGTTAATCTTTTCAAACGACTCGACCGAAGCATTGCAAATATAATCTTTGTAAAGATTCAAACTGGTTTCGTCGTCGAATTTCTTGTTGTTCTTTATCAACTCATCAACAGACTCGTTAAGCTTGCCGTTATTGCCGGCAACATATTCGTACCAAATGGCATAATTAATCGGGTGCGCCGAGACTCTGTGTTTCATCATCATCGGAACGCTTTGACGCAGAATTTCTGCGTTGTATTCCGGACAAGGATCGTAGCTGGGTAAGAAAGTCGTATTAGCAGTCATCTCTCAATACAATAAATAAGTCCACCTGTAAGCATAGACCTACCCCAAAAAAATTCAAATCGCTCCATGTCAACTAAGAGCTTATTCCGTATCTTTTGCAGCTTTCGATTATTTTTCATTAGGCGTTTAATTTTGCTTTAAGGCTTTTTTGTTAGAACTACCCTAGCCATTTTTAGCAATATCACGATCGATATATAAGAGATTCTTAGAAGGGATGGCGAGCAACTCATTTGCCTTAAAAGGAATTGCAATATCCGAATTTCAAAGAAATTAAAAGCAGCAGCGATTTTCGACCAAGCATACAATATGAAAAAAATTAACCGCAGAAACTTTATCAGATTATTAGGTCTTTCCGCAGCGGCAGCAGCCACCCCGGCATTGGTAAAGGCGGCAAGCGGTATCGCAAAACCGCGCATAGTTGTTGTGGGAGGAGGCTTTGCCGGCTCAACAGCAGCCAAATATCTGCGTCTATGGAGTGGAAATCAAATTGATGTCATCCTGATTGATAACAAACCCAGCCATGTTTCCTGTGTCATGAGTAATTTAGTCGTTAACGGACGGTTAAATATGAATGACATCACATTCAATCACGATATTCTCGTGCAAAAATACGGTATCGAATTTATTCAAGGAACCGTCAACCAAGTAAGCGGCAACAGTGATAACAGCAATTTTTTTGTCTCACTAGCAGGGAGCCCGATTCAGATACAATGCGATTTCGTCATCTTGGCGCCGGGCATCGCATTTGATGAAATGCCCGGCTTGAATCACTGGAAAACACCCCACGCTTGGACAGCCGACCACAAACAAACCGCGCTGCTCAGGCAACAATTGGATCGGATGCCGATTGGCGGCTCCTTCGTCATGACGATACCCCGAACCCCATATCGATGTCCGCACGCGCCTTATGAACGAGCGTGTATTGTAGCCGATATGATGAAACGTAACGGAGGCGGCAAAGTGATCGTACTGGACATGAACAACAAAATTACGTCCGAGGAATCAATGTTTTCCAGCGCCTTCACTGAAATCTATCGGAATACCATTGAATATATTCCGAATGTTGAAATCGACTTCGTCGATTCTGACAACCTGTGTATTAACACCAATAAGGGTGTATTCAATGCCGATGTAATGAATATCATCCCGCCTCAGAAAGCCGGAAAAATTGTTTCCGATCTTGGTTTTGCCAACGACGCCAGCGGCCGCTGGGCCAACGTTGATCCTATCAGCCATGAACTCAAAAACCACCCCGGCATTTTTGTGATTGGCGATTCCGTCGGGATAAACCAACCGAAATCAGGCCGTATGGCGAATGCACAAGCAAAAGTCTGTGTTCAAGCCATTCTTAAAACAATTGCCGGACAGTCCGTTCATCATCCAGGCAAACTTACAAAACTAGCCTCCAACTCAGCAAATTACAGCGCTATCACCTACAGTACGGCCGCGGCTTGGAACCCTGTTAATTCTGGCAACGAAACCAATAACAGGGAAACGGCTATTACTTCATCGAGCCAACTACAAATGCATAATAACCTGAATTACAGAAACATGTTCGCTTCGGCACAAAAACTGTTCGACGACACATTATGTTAATCAGGTAAATGATTACCCCACAACCGTCCCGCTAAACGGCTTATCAAAAAGCCGGGTAATACCGGCTTTTTGATTGGTCAACTATCTTTGTCCCATTTTTTCTTTAATTATACCGACGACTTTGTCAACCATGTCGGATACAGCCGATTCACTGTCTCCGTGCGGCTCGGTATCGCCAAATGGCTCGCCGTTTTTAGCGGTATACATGTATATAAAGTATCCCAGCGGTGCAAATGCGACGATAGCAATGACCAACATGAAGAAAACAAGCTCTATTACGCCCCCCATAACAACACCCTCCAAATATTATTGTAATTATAAGACCTACTGGTCAGAGACCGGTTATATGTGCTACAAGCATAAATATAACCCTCTATTTAATAAGGGACAAGCCTAAAATCAAACACTTTCATAACTTTTTATTTTCTATTTACGATCACTGTTGCCAAAAAAAAAACTTCATCGTATACTCTGAAGCAGCTTACTTGATCAAGCTAGCGTACAATTAGAAAAACTTCTGGAGGTATTTAATTATGAAATGGGAAACACCTGCTTACACTGACTTGCGTTTCGGTTTTGAAGTCACCATGTATATCTACAACCGTTAATCGTTTACGGTTTTAATCAAGAAAAAGGGGCTGTCGAGCCCCTTTTTTTTGCCTGATCAATTGTAATCCCGTATCATTCAGCCCTTGTTTTAATTTTCCAACCAGACAACCCATCATGAAGATCAGAGTTCTCGGTTCAGGAGCCGGCGGCGGTTTTCCGCAGTGGAACTGCAATTGCCATAATTGCCATCGCTTGCGCCACAAAGAAATAAATGGAAAAGCCCGCACCCAATCATCTATTGCGGTCAGCAGTGACAACAGAAATTGGCTATTGTTTAATACTTCGCCCGACATTCGTGCACAATTGGAGGCATTTCCCGCCATCCAACCTAAAGAAGGAGTACGCGATACCGGCATCAAAGCGATCATGTTGATCGACAGCCAGATTGACCATACCACCGGTATGCTGATGCTACGCGAAGGCAAGCCGTTGGACGTTTACTGTACCGACATGGTGAAACAGGATCTGACCACCGGTTTCCCACTGTTCACGATGCTAAAGGACTACTGTACCATTAATCACCATCCGATCCCTTGCGACGGCAGCAGTTTCTTAATCCCCGGCATCGACGATCTGCGCTTTTATACCCATGCGCTGAAAAGCAAGGCTCCGCCTTATTCGCCGCATCGCCACGATCCGCACGAAGGTGATAACGTCGGAGTTATCGTCGAGCAGATTTCAACCGGCAAAAAACTATACTATTCGCCTGGCCTCGGTGAAATTGAACCGCATGTGATGTCAGCCATGCAGGAGGCCGACTGCCTGATGGTGGACGGCACTTTCTGGACCGACGACGAAATGGTTACGCAGCACATCAGCCACAAAAGAGCCCGCGAAATCGGCCATCTGCCGCAATCCGGTCCTGGTGGCATGATCGAAGTCTTGAATCAAGTGGAAAATACCCGCAAAATTTTGATTCATATCAATAACACCAACCCGATTCTGGACGAAGATTCCGAAGAACGTAAGACACTGAATGCCGTCGGCATTGAAGTCGCTTACGACGGTTTAGAAATTGACTTATAAAGGATCATCATGAGCTGTTGCGACAACACCCCCTGGAGCCGCGAAGAATTCGAAGCCAAGCTGCGCGGCATGGAAAAGTATTATCATATTCATCATCCGATGCATACTTTGATGAATGACGGCAAGCTCAATAAAGCCCAATTACAAGGCTGGGTTGCCAATCGCTTTTATTATCAGATTATGATTCCGATCAAGGACGCCAATATCATGGCCAATTGCCCTGACCGGGAGACTCGCTCCATCTGGGTACAACGCATTCTCGACCATGACGGCCACCCCGGCGATCCCGGCGGCATCGAAGCTTGGGTTCAACTTGGTATCGCCGTCGGCCTGACTCGCGAAGAAATCACTTCGTTACAACACGTATTACCCGGTGTACGCTTTGCCGTCGACGCTTATGTCAACTTCGCCCGCCGCGCCGAATGGCATGAAGCAGCCAGCTCTTCACTGACCGAATTGTTTGCACCTAAAATCCATCAGCAGCGACTGGATAATTGGCCGGAAGTTTACCCCTGGGTGGAGCAGGAAGGCTATACCTACTTCCGCAAACGCCTAACCGAGGCCCGACGCGATGTGGAACACGGATTGCAATTGACATTGGACTGGTACAAAACCCGTGAACAGCAAGAGCGTATGCTCGAAATTCTGAAATTTAAGCTAAACGTACTTTGGACGATGGCTGACGCCATGTATATGGCTTATATCAATGACATGCCGCCTTATTTCAATATTGGAAAGGAATAATAGCGATTTAGCGAAACAAGCGCCCGGGACACCAAACCCTTCCGGGCAAAACCGCTATCATCCTCGTTCAAACAGCCTTTATTTAAAATAATGACCTTAGATTCCGACCAACCGATCAGCTTCTCGCCACTTCACCGCCTCCAATGGGAAGAAGCTCAGCAAAAAGATGTCATCCTTTATCCGGAAGGCATGGTCGAACTTAATCAAAGTTCGGCGGAAATTCTCAAGCTATGTGATGGTTCACGCAATCTCACGCAGATCGTTGCCGAACTGGAACAAAAATTTGCCACTTCGGGTCTCACTGACGATATCACTAATTTTCTCAATATCGCCTTAAACAATGGCTGGATCCAACAACCTTAAAATCACTCCGCCGCGTTGGTTGCTGGCGGAACTCAGCTATAAGTGCCCGCTACAATGCCCTTATTGCTCCAATCCGCTGGACTATGCCAAATACCCGGATGAACTCGAAACTGAAGACTGGAAACGGGTTTTAACTCAAGCGCGGAAAATGGGGGCCGTACAATTAGGCTTTTCCGGCGGCGAACCGCTGACTCGCCAAGACCTTCCTGAATTGGTTAAACACGCGCGGGAACTCGGTTATTATTCCAATCTGATTACCTCCGGCTATGGCCTGACCGAAGACAAAATCATCCAGCTCAAACAAGCCGGTCTCGATCATATTCAGGTTAGCATTCAAGCCAGCACTCAGGAATTGAACGACCATCTCGCTGGGACCGAGTCATACCAACATAAACAAGAAGTCGCACGCCTGGTAAAAAAGCATGGCTATCCGATGGTACTGTGCGTCGTAATTCATCGTGAAAACATCCACCAAATGCCGCAGATTCTAGAGATGGCGGAAAAACTGGGAGCTGACTATCTGGAACTGGCCAATACCCAATATTACGGCTGGGCTCATGCGAACCGCGATTTATTGCTGCCAACCAAAGAACAGTTTGAGGAAGCCGAGCAAATCGCGCAAGCTTTCAAACAGAAAGTCGCAGGTAAAATGAAAATTTATTACGTCATACCGGACTATTACGAGGACCGTCCCAAAGCCTGCATGAACGGCTGGGGTACGACATTCCTCACCATCGCTCCGGACGGCGTCGCTCTTCCCTGCCATTCAGCACGCGAATTACCCGACCTCGATTGCCCCAACGTTAAAGACTTCAGCATCGAAGAAATCTGGAACGATTCGACAGCGTTCAATTTCTTCCGCGGTTACGATTGGATGAAAGAACCTTGCCGCAGTTGCGACGAAAAGGAAAAAGACTATGGCGGCTGTCGCTGCCAAGCTTATCTAATGACCGGCGATATGTACAATACCGATCCGGTTTGCAGCAAATCACCTGAGCATCATGTCATTCAGGAAGCGATTGACTCGGCTAGAGATGCCGCCTTAGCAACCGACGAAAAACCGCTGCTATTCCGCAATAGCCGAAATTCGCGACGATTCTAACCGTCAATATATCTTTTATAGCCCATTCCATTCCTTAAATAGGCCGCTATCGATTCCATACATATCCAGGATTCGTCCGACACCTTCGTCTACCATCGCACCCACCGAATCCGACTTATTGTAAAAGGCCGGCATCGGCGGGTAAACGATTGCGCCCATTTCAGTCACGTTTGCCATATTACGGATATGCGCCAAATTTAGCGGCGTTTCCCGCGGCATTAATACCACCTTACGCCGTTCTTTCAGAGCCACGTCTGCCGCTCTTGAAATCAGGTTGTCGCCGAAACCGTGCGCAATCGCAGCCAAGGTTTTCATCGAACATGGCGCCACAATGACGCCTTCGGTCTTAAATGAACCGCTAGCAATGCAAGAAGCGATATCATTGATTCCATACGTCCTATCGGCCAATTGATACAAAGCGGATCGCTCCATCCCCAGCTCGAACTTCAAATTAACAAGGCCGGCGTTGGAGATAACTAAATGGGCCTCCCAATCATCCTGTTGGCGCAAAACCTGCAAGATTCTGACACCGTAAATGGCCCCTGTCGCGCCGGTCATGGCAACAACTAGTCGCTTCTTATTCGCTTTTCTTGTTTTTGGATCGGTAGTCATTCCAAGCATTCCAGCATATCGTCGGTCACAGACACCAACGCGTCGACCATTTCTTCGCCATGAGCGACATGCCCGGCATTCGGCAACACGGTAAATTTCGCATTAGGCAAGGCGTTCGCCAGACTAAAACCCGATTCCATCGGGCAAACCAGATCGTTCCTGCCATGCACAATCATTGTGGGAATATTCCATAATTTTTTACAATTATCCAAAATTTGATTCTCATCGATAAAATAGCGATTTTTTGCATAGTGCATTTCCATCCGCACCTGATCCACCATTTTCTCGGTAATATGCTCAGGCTCGGCTTCGCTTCGATAATCGCTCCCCAGGGCAGTCTGTCCGCCCCAAACCATCCAAGCTCTCGTCATACGCCTTATTGCAACTTCGTCGGCACCGAATACCGTATCGTGCAATCCGACCAATAAGTCATGACGTGCTGACTCGGGAACGCTGTTGACCAGATTATGCCACCGCTCCGGATAAACCCTTCCGGCACCGTCTTTGACAAACCAATCCAAATCTTTTTGCCGCGCCAAAAACACGCCGCGAATCACCAAACCGGCAACCTGTTCCGCGTGCTGTTGAGCATACAACAGTGCCAGCGTCCCACCCCAAGACCCACCGAACAACAGCCATCGCTTGATCTTTAATGTCCGGCGGATACGCTCCATATCGTCGATCAAGTCCTGCGTCGTATTCTCCCGCAATTCTCCGAACGGCAGCGATCGGCCGCACCCCCGCTGATCCAGCAATATAATGCGGTAGCGATCAGGATTAAAGAAACGCCGATGATCGGGACGACAACCGGAACAAGGGCCACCGTGCAAAAATATTACCGGAAAACCTTGGGGATTGCCGCATTCTTCGACATAAACCTGATGGGGACTGCCAGTCTGGAGAAAAAAAGTGTTGAACGGCTCAATTTCTGGATATAAATATTTCATGCCCACCCGGTAAAAATTTAAACGCACCTTTTGTTGATAATAATTTTAGCCAAAAAAAAGGGGAGGCTATAACGCCTCCCCTCTCTTACACGGATTCTCTTAAGTATTTAAACTTAGAACTTGAAGCCGACTGAACCACCCAATGTGAAGCCGTCGGTGTCAACGCCGTCGACATCATCGAAAGAATGGTGATAACGACCATCAGCGCCAATCACGATGCCATCCAACAATTCGTATTCCGCACCGGCGCCGAACTGCATACCGGTATTCAATACGGTTACCGCATCAGATGGCGGGCTGATGATGTTGATATCCAAACCAACAGGGATCAACCATGGACGGAATTTACTACCGTGCATGAATTTGATTTTTGGCGATGCGTTAATTCTCAGCATGTTCACAGTTACAGACTGCTGCAGATTTCCGGCAGAAACAGGGCTGCCACCATTTGTAACTGAGTCCAATGTGGTAATTGCGCGAGTTAAACCACTTTCTTTTCTGTCCCCAATTTCGGTATATTCAATACCCAATTCGATTCCGAATGAAGTGTCATCCATTAAACCAAACAGATCGTTGTTCATATTGAAATCGATGGCGCCACCATAGTAGAAAGCGTCTTTATCGACTTCACTGGTTAAGATATCGTTTCCAACACCGGTACCCGCACCGAAAGAATCTACAGTAGAGCCCCTGTTGTCGTTGAAGTGATACCAACCGCCACGAACAGAGAACGTATGATCTTTAGTAGCGACTTGAACCGGTGCATTCTTAACCGAAGCCATCCATTGATCCAGTTCTTGAACTTTTGCGCTGTTAACAGAAGTTGCGTCGGCAGAAACGGCTTTAACGCGGCTCAATTCAACCTGCATGGCTTCCATCATGGCTGCCATTTGCTTTACTTGCATTTCCAGAGCTTCAGTTTTCTTCGCTGTTGCATCCGCCACGCGCTCAGCTTTTGAATGAGCAGCCGCTTGCGGAGAAACCATCGCACCGGCCATTGTTAATGTCGCTGCAGCTACGCCCAGCGCCAAGTTAGTTTTTTTATGAGTCATTGATTCCCCCTCAAGAGGTTGTTGTTATCAAACTGTATTTGCTGTAATACAACACAGATTTTATTCACGGTGGCAATAATAGCAGCTAATCTGATTCCTTACAAGTTTTGCCAGTATTTTTTTTATTTTTCCTAATCATTATTTATCAACAAGATATAGAACATAGGTAAACTAATTCAATAATTTGTTAAAAAAAAACAACAACATTTTTGTCATTTTCACCACACCCGTGTCTACATCACACTATTTTCCGACTCGCGTTCGTGTTACCTTAACCACACAAATTTTTTTGACCTTTACATCATCAAATCCAAACCGAAAACAATTCGGATACAAACCACTTTTGTGAATGAACCACACATCTGATATCACAATTATCGGTGCTGGCATTAATGGTTTACTAACAGCCAAAGAGCTATTGTCGACCGGCCTCAAAATCACCGTTCTCGATAAATCGCAATCCGGACGGGAGTCTTCCTGGGCTGGAGGCGGAATCCTGTTACCTCTTTACCCTTGGCGACAAGCGCAAGCCATTACCGATCTTGTTCTTGTTAGTCTTACGAACTACCCCCAACTTTCCAGCGAACTGCTCGAAGCGACAGGTATTGATCCGGAATGGTACGATTGCGGCTTGTTAATCACTAAAAACCCCGATATCGAATCGGCAATTCGCTGGTGCGAACGAAATCATATTGGCTTCGATCGCGCTGGCAGTGATTTTTTCACGCCGATACAAACAAAGCCAGACAATCCGTTATGGCTCCCTGAAATCGCCCAAGCCCGAAATCCCCGCCTGTTAAAATCACTGAAATCTTTTTTGACGCAAGCCGGTGTATATTTCTTCGAAAACAGTGAAATTACCGATATTCAACTCAACAACCACCGAGTCACGCAGGTAAAAACATCCCTGCATTCAATCAAAACCGGCCAATTGATTGTCGCTGCAGGAGCCTGGACCAGAATCTTACTCGGCAATCTTCTACCGGAACTGCAGCAGACTGTCGCCGTTGACCCGGTAAAAGGACAAATGCTGCTTATCGCCGCACAACCGGACACGCTACCTCACATGATTTTGGACGGCGATAGTTACTTAATCCCCCGTCGTGACGGAAACATCCTGGTTGGCAGTACCGTTGAACATGTCGGCTTCGACAAACGCACTTCGGAACAGGCTAGAGACCAGCTCTATCAATTTGCCACCCACCTGCTCCCTAAGCTCAGAGACTTTCCGGTGGTTGCTCATTGGGCCGGACTCAGGCCCGGTTCGAAAAACGGCGTTCCGTTTATCGACCGGCATCCTGAAATCGATAACCTCTATATCAATGCCGGCCATTTCCGAAATGGACTGGCCATGGGACCGGCTTCCGCCATTTTATTGACCGACCTAATCTTAAACCGGATACCGATCATTAACCCCGAACCTTATCGAATTAGCCGTTAAATCCATATGAACTTCTATTCAGCCATTCGCCCATTATTGTTTTCGATGGACCCTGAAACCGCCCACCATGTCACGCTTCAATTACTGAATCTGGCTCACCGCACAAAACTGAGCGCATTAATCTCGGCAAACTCTCACGACCAACCGGTCAACGTGATGGGATTGCACTTTAAAAACCGAGTCGGTTTGGCTGCCGGGCTCGATAAGAACGGCGATTATATTGATGCGTTGGCCGCTTTAGGTTTCGGCTTTATCGAGATCGGGACCGTCACACCGAGACCGCAACCCGGAAACCCCAAGCCGCGCTTGTTCAGACTTCCGGAACATCAAGCCATCATCAACCGAATGGGGTTTAATAATCTAGGGATCGACCATTTATTGATTAGAGCCGAAAAATGCCGGTATCAGGGAATACTAGGTATCAATATCGGCAAGAATTTCGATACCTCGATTGAAAATGCAGTCGATGACTACTTGATCGGTTTGCGCAAAAGTTATCCCTATGCCAGCTATATCGCGATTAATATTTCCTCGCCCAACACAAAAAATTTGCGCCAGTTGCAACAGGGAGACGAAATCAAGAATCTGCTATCGGCGTTGAAAGAGGAACAGTTGAAACTAAAACAGCAATACGACAAATATGTCCCGCTGGTCGTTAAAATCGCACCGGATTTAACAGCCGATGAGATTATCCATATTGCCGGCCTGCTGATGGAATTCGACGTCGACGGCGTCATTGCGACCAACACGACCATAGCCCGGGACAAAATCCAAGGACATCCTTATGCCGGAGAAGCCGGCGGCCTTAGCGGAGCTCCGGTAAAAGACAGCTCCACGGCAGTGGTCAAGAGACTGAATGCGGAGCTAAAAGGTAAACTACCGATCATTGCCGCCGGCGGCATTTTATCCGCCGCTGACGCTCAGGAAAAATTGAAAGCCGGTGCCAGCCTGGTCCAAATCTATAGTGGCCTGATATATAAGGGCCCGCAATTGCTGGAAGACATTTTACAAAGCTTTGAACAAAATTGAGTGGAGAACTCGATGCCAACGAAATTGTCGCGGACTACTTTGAAAACAAAGATTGAATAAAAGTT
Organism: Methylococcaceae bacterium; assembly: GCA_050304855.1. Taxonomy (GTDB): domain Bacteria; phylum Pseudomonadota; class Gammaproteobacteria; order Methylococcales; family Methylomonadaceae; genus Methylomarinum. The sequence goes on along the minus strand of JBNLEI010000159.1, from coordinate 8,884 downwards.
TTATTCACCCGCAATCGACATTTGTTCAATTAATATCGAACCGGTTCGAATATTACCGCGATAGTCGACATCATTGCCGATAGCAACAATATTTTTAAACATATCCTTCAGATTACCGGCAACGGTAATCTCTTCGACCGGGTATTGAATGTCGCCGTTTTCCACCCAGAATCCGGAAGCGCCGCGCGAATAATCCCCGGTCACCATATTGACTCCCTGCCCCATCAACTCAGTGACCAACAATCCCTTATCCATTTGTCTTAACATTTCGGCAAAATCGCCGTTACCCGGTTCCACAGTCAAATTATGCACCCCGCCTGCATTGCCTGTACTTTGCATGCCGAGTTTGCGTGCCGAATAGCAACTTAAAACATAAGACTGCAAAACCCCTTCGGCAATTATATCGCGCGGGCGAGTCGCCACACCTTCAGCATCGTAACACGCACTCCCTAATGCCCCTTTCAGCCAAGGCTGTTCGTTGATATGAACAAAATGCGGCAAAATCCGTTCGCCCAATTTATCTAGCAAAAAAGAAGATTTTCGATATAAATTGCCGCCGCTAATCGCACCGATCAACGAACCGACCAAGCCGGAAGCAATCTCTGCCGAATACAAAACCGGGCACTGCCGGGTCGTCAAACTACGACCACCCAATCGCCTAACTGTTCTCTGCGCCGCCTTTTTGCCAACAACGTCAACCGGTTCCAACTGCCGCGGATCTCTGGCAACCGTGTACCAATAATCGCGCTGCATTGAATCGTCTTTCCCCGCTAGCACAGAGCAGCTAACGGAATGACGGCTGGATTGATAACCGTGCAGGAAACCTAACGAATTGCCTAATACTCGGGTCCCCTGATGACTGCTTACCGAAGCACCTTCGGAATTACTAATCTCCGAATCATAATTGCGTGCCGCATTTTCGCATTCAACAGCCAGCTCAATTGCCTTCTCGGCATTAAGTTGCCAGGGATGATTGAGTTCCAGGTCGGGAAATTCGGTAGCGAGCAATTGTTTATCCGGCAAACCTGCGTAAGGATCTTCGCTGGCATAACGAGCAATGCTGCAGGCAGCCTTGACCGTTTCTGTCAAAGCCGCAGAGGATAGGTCATTCGTGCTGGCCGAACCTTTCCTCTGGCCAAAATAAACCGTTATCGCCAAACCTTGATCACAATGATATTCGACAGTTTCGACTTCTCCTAACCGAGCGGTAACCGACAACCCGTTATCTTCGCTCAAGCCAGCTTCCGCGGCACTAGCCCCCTGTTTTGCCGCCTCGTCCAGCAAATCCTGCACGACATTTTTTAAACGATCAATTGCTTCCTGGTTGTGCACTATTTTGCGCTCCTTTCTTTTAAACGCTGGTTCCGCCGACCGTCAAGCCGTCTATTTTCAGAGTAGGCTGTCCGACACCGACGGGAACGCTCTGGCCATCCTTACCGCAAGTTCCGACTCCGCTATCCAACTCCAGATCGCTGCCGACCATGGAAACTCGTGTCAATACATCAGGACCGTTGCCAATTAAGGTTGCCCCCTTGACCGGGCAGGTGATTTTGCCGTCTTCGATCAGATAAGCTTCGCTGGCGGAAAAAACGAATTTACCCGAGGTTATATCAACCTGACCGCCGCCAAAATTTTTAGCATAAAGGCCCTTTTTGACCGAAGCGACAATTTCTTCCGGATTATGGGGACCCGGTAACATATAGGTATTGGTCATGCGCGGCATGGGTAAATGAGCATAAGATTCGCGCCGACCGTTTCCGGTTGCTCGCGCGCCCATCAACCGAGCATTGAGTTTATCCTGCATATAACCTTTCAAGATGCCTTTTTCAATCAGTACCGTATTTTCGCTAGGCGTTCCCTCGTCGTCTATACTCAGGGAACCTCGGCGTCCCGACAACGTTCCATCATCGACGACTGTGCAGAAATCCGAGGCAACCCGTTCACCGATTTTGCCGCTAAAAGCCGAAGTGCCTTTGCGATTAAAATCGCCTTCCAGACCATGGCCTATCGCTTCATGCAGTAAAATGCCGGGCCATCCGGGACCCAATACAACGGTCATACTTCCGGCCGGCGCATCGCCGGCTTCCAGATTGACCTGAGCCTGTCTCACCGCTTCCCGGGCATAGTCCAAAGCAACATCCTGATCGAGAAAATAACCGTAATCGGATCTCGCACCGCCACCCATGCTCCCGCGTTCGCGACGTCCATCTGCCGCCATGATGACAGTCACATTCAACCTGACCAATGGCCGGATATCGGCAGCTAGGGAACCGTCCTGATCGGCAATCAACACATTCTCGTAAACGCCGGCCAAACTGACGATCACTTCTTCAACGCGCGAATCAAGCTGCCGGGTATACTCGTCCACCCGTTTCAATAAATCTATTTTTTCCTGGTCGGGCAAAGAATTCAAAGGGTTCGAGGTGGCGTACAATTGAGGCCATTGGCTGACGGCGGTAACCTTCGTCCGCTTGTCTTGCCCCTGCCTGACTATGGCTTTTACATTGTTGGCTGCTTCCAATAAGATCGGTAATTCGATGCGATCGCTGTATGCGAAACCGGTTTTATCGCCACTCACAACCCTGACGCCAGCGCCATGATCGATACTATGGCTGCCCTCTTTGATAATCCCGCCTTCCAACAACCAGGATTCAAAATGTGTGGCTTGAAAATAGATATCGGCAGCATCTACAGGAACGCTAAGTAACTTAGCCATAACCACATCAATATCACCGGCCTTCATGCCGTACGGGGTCAGGATTGACTGGGTAACCTGATTTAATAATGCCATGAATTTTTTCGCTCTTTTGAATATCGAAAAGAAAGTCGTTCGATAACGTTTGTTTGGATTCAATCAGCCATTTTTTCCTTGATCACATCGTATAGCGCTTTGATCAACTTGGCCGAACCGTCTTTCGGCGCTTCGCCGTCCTCATAAGAAGCATCATCCGTCTTATTTATCATTTCCGCTCGCACTTCGGTAGCCGTTTCATACCAGGCGACATGCAATTTGTACTCTGCTTCTTCATAAGTATCTTCAAAGATAAAGACCTTCACGTTACCGAAGATTGTACTGCCGGAATCATCGGTAGGATCGTATTTGACAAAATAAACGCCTTGCTCACGATTTTTGTCGGTAATCTCAATTTTCTTCAGTTCCAATGCGCGACCGACCACATCCCAAGAGCGATCGAACAGTTTTTTGATGGTCAATACCGTCGGATTGTCCGCATCATCAAGGAAAATGGCATCAGCCAAACTGTCCTTAACAGTCTGGCGACTCTCTGAGACCGAACTTCCCCGTTGTTCGACAATAGCCAGCCTCGGTGGAGTCTCCAGCTCAGTAGTATCCCGGTATTTTTGATTAGCTTCCGAACAGGCCGTCATAAGCGCTATCGATATCGCAAAAAAAATAGCGTGCTTCACCATACTCAAGCACAAAAATATCGACGATGTTTCAAAACCGGGAAGGATTGACGAGTTTTCTCCAATCGCTCCAAATCGATATCGGCACTCACGAAACCGCTGCCGGTTTTATAACAATCCAGCAATACGCCCCACGGATCAATAATCATACTATGCCCGAAAGTTTTGCGACCATTTAAGTGAAACCCGCCCTGATTAGGTGCAATCACATAACAAAGGTTTTCAATCGCCCGTGCACGCAACAGCACTTCCCAGTGAGCGGCGCCAGTCTCCGCGGTAAAAGCCGCAGGAACCACCAAGATATCCAATCCTTCCTTAGCCATCGCCCTAAAAAACTCAGGAAAGCGCAAATCGTAACAGACAGCAATTCCCATACGACCAAACGGTGTATCAAGCACCAACGGCGACTCCCCCGGCTCGATCGAATCAGACTCTCGATAGACTTCATCGGTATCAGGAACACTGACGTCAAACAGATGAACCTTATCGTAACGACCGACTCTTTCACCCTTCTCGTTATAAACCAAGCAAGCGGCTCTGACTTTATTTTCGTGGTCGGCAGCCAAGGGAATGGTTCCGCCAACCAACCATACAGAATATTTCTTCGCGACGGACGACAAAAACTCCTGAATTTGCCCTATACCATCTTGTTCCCGCACTTTTACTTTATCGAACTCATTAACGCCCATAATAGCGAAGTTCTCTGGTAAAGCGATCAACTTGGCACCGGCTTTTGCCGCTTCGCCAATCAATTTTTCCGCCTGCAGCAGGTTGGAACTAATATTAGGGCTCGAGGCCATTTGTATGGCGGCACATATTGTCATGTGTAAATTCTTCCTCTAATCGTTATGCGTATATCACGGTAACTCAGCTTTGCTGAAGAGCTAATTAGCGCCCGGTTGCAGCCAGGGAAAATCGGTCAGCTCGGTCCATGTTTTTTTTAACAGTCCGTCGCGATCATGTAATGGTGTAATCTCTACATTACCCCACGGGCCTTCAACCTTGTATTCGGACCCAAAAAAATAGCCTTCCTTGTAATCATCGGTCAGCACCCGAGTGACGATGGAAGCTATGCCACCCACAATTGTACCAGCAATAGGTACCGCATCCGAACTTTTAGGTACGACCAACACATTGTGGTTAAGCGTTTTAGTCAATAAATCAGCCTCGCCGGTAATTTTGACTCTGGCTGAAATCGCATCGATCAATAAATCATTGGTGAGCGCTTTACCTTTATCGATCGACAAATTTCCTCTGATCGTATTGAACGCCAAGCCTTTTTTATAAATATCCGTAAAATCGAGGGTAAAACGCTTAACCCATTGTTCCATCGCTATCAACCCCAGCAAACGACCGAAGCCAGGTTCGATACTGGAAATACGTCCGCCTTTCAACAACAAATGTAATTTCCCTTCAAACGCAGCCACTGAAAATTGAGTCGGCGAACCGCTCCAACCACCTGAAAAATCGATATCGGCATCGGTTTCTTTCAAGTCGTCGTTATAACCCAAGCGTCCCAAAAAGCGACCGAAATCCTGGCTACTCAGGTGCCCTTGCACCTGCGTCGTTTCGGCGTTTTCGGTGCGTCGCCAATCCCCGGTTAATTCTATTCGACTATCACGCCCCTGCAGATTGATTCGATTGAAATGTATACCGCTAGGTTTTCTTATCGTCTCCAATTCCAGACGACCTAAGTCGACTCCCTGCCAAAATAACTGCTCACTGAATATGTCGACCAGAGGGAGTTGTTCGCCATTCGTCACGGTCACAGGAATATCTAACTCGCTGAGTCCGCTCAGGTCGATGGATGCCATTTGCAAAGCAATTTTTTGCTCGGCAATTGAATCGGCGGGAATACGGACAGCTCCCTTAGCCAGCGGGCTGTTTAAATTTCCTTGCCAATATCGGTCGATACGTTTCATGGCCAATTCCATTTTTCCTAACGAACGCCCGCTCCAGAATGCCTGACCGATATTGAAATCAATCTGATTGAACGGCGGTAATTTGCCGGATTGTCGGGCATTTTTCTCCGAGGCGATGGCGTACCAATCCGAGAAATCAAATTGCGCCTGCGCGATATCCAACGCTAAGCCGGGACTCGTACTCGCAACGGTTGCACCCTTACCTAATAGAATCTGTCCCGAATAAACATTCTCGGTTTTTTTATCGACTTCCAAAGCCAAATGCAATTCATCGCCATAATGGATCGTAAGCGGTAATCCGTCACCTTCAGGCAAATGCATGGTGATAAGCAACAACTTAGTTTGATCCGCCGATTTTTTTATCGGAACCGGCAAATCTACTGCCACACCGGATAAATCGCTGCTTATTTTTAGCGTCGGCGCGATATGTTCTGCTATAGGCAATTCAAGAATCGCCGTGTAAGCCAGTTCGCCAACGACAAAATTATTTTGCAAAAATGCGAACTGCTGTTGTAGATGAGGCAGATCGGTTTTACCCAAAACCCGAATACGAGTTGAACCTTTATCGGTGACAATATCGCCTCGAACAGAATATCCCAGCATGTGACCGTCCAACCGCTCGCAAAACAATCCGCTCTCAGTAAAAAGTAAATCGCCGCTCAGTTGACTGATTTGCATATCGACCGGTGTCACTTTCAACCCGGCATTTTTAACATGCGCCACTCCGTCCACTTTTTCTTGTCCGCCCTCAATCAACGGAATTTCCAAATCCAGCTCGACGTCTGTCGTACCTTGAACCTCGGTATTCGCTAACAATCCTTCCACCGTCGAATGCAACGGAGTTTTTTGCATGAACTTCAGGCCGTCGCTAATACGACCGGTCACAATTCCCTGAGCCAATAATAATTCGCTCTCGCTGAGTTTCGGAATTTTGACCGTCGCCTGCTTGAGCGTTACATTTTCCGATTCGGCGCGTTCGACATCAACTTCCAGGCTGTCCGAGAAAAAATGTACACCGGCTTTCAAATCAGTTAAATGCGGCCATTCAGGATGGTAGCTGAGCACGCCGTTGTCTACGCCGAACATCACTTCGAATTTTCCATCCCCATCGGTAAACGGGAACTGTTTCAGATTGCCGGACAACAACAAACCGCCATTGCTCACATGCCCGGCAATAAACGCGCGATCCAACCATTCAACCGCATCCTTTCCCATAATCTTTGCCGGCAAGTAATTGGGAACTCGTGTAACGTCACTAACACCTTCGAAGGACATCTGTAAATCCATGAAAGCAGAACGATCTTCGTGAGGAATAGAGAAGGTAAACTTGGAATACGTATTAAAATCAGCATTGGCAATAGCCAAGTATTCCGAATAAAACGACCAATCGTTTAAATCCTGTTGCCAACTGACTTTACCGGCTATTCGGTTAAAATCGATACCATTTCGAAACACAGCAGGGAAAGCGATACGGCCACCAGACTCGCTGGCAAGATACAACGATCCTTGATGCCTGCTTCCCAAAATCTGTCCACTCAACCCCTGAAACTTCACGATCCCGTCAACCGAATCCAGAGAAATATCCGCAAACAAACCGTTAACTGCAATCTGCTGCAAATCATCGCTCGCATAGACAGCAAAATCCTGCAGCGTACCGGATAATTCGAGATTTTTCGGCAATTCTTTTAATTGCTCCTCATTTGGAATAAATCGGGCGGCATAACTCACTTCCTGCAAATCCAGTCTGGGAATCCAAGCTGAAAAGTTGCCAGCCGCCGTTTTGCCTAAGAAAAATGCGGCTGCGGGCCAGTGATGCTCTCCTGCTGCTACGACCAAATCAACAACTCCTATACGCCAGGCGCTGTCGGACGACTCCCAACTGATGAAGCCGTCCAGTTTGTCCAATTTCAGCGATTTAACGCTTTCGCGCTCTCCTTGAAAATCTTTGCCGTGAACAACAACGTCTACTCGATTGGCACGCGAGTGCCGCCAGTTACTCCATGATTGGAAGGTTCCGGTACCGCTGTTTAATCTAATACCTTCCGGCAAATGACCGGATAACCAAGCAGGAAACTGGATATTGTAGCCTTCCAAGTAAAGTCGGCCGTTAATCTGTTCGCCATCGAGAATATTCCCGTCGAAATCGGCTGAAACCCTTATCGATTCGCCATATTGGTCGGGTAGATCGCTCAGCAAATGAATTTCATGATGACCGTTATTATTTTTAATCAACAGGTCAAAATTATTAAAAGTAACCGCTTCGCCAAGACGTTGCCGGTCCTGCCAACTGATTTCACTCTGCAGTATCTCGTACTTCCCCCCCCGAACCAGCCATAAGGGTTGTTTGTTACTTCCGGCATTAAGCCCTTTGATAGTCAGGCTACCGTCTTCCTGACGAATAACAGATACCTTCGCTCCGACTAAAGATAACCGACTCGAAGACAAAACGTCGCCACTGAATAAAAATTGGAGGACATCGACACCCAAACGAACTTCTCTCAGCGTTACCGCAGGCTCTCCTTTCTCATCAACCGACAGAATATCGATATCGTGGAGAATAATTTCCGGGTTGATGCCACGGGTACCTGCACTCAAAGCACTAATACGTAGTTGAATACCCGTCATTTCGTGGAATTTCTGCTCGAGCTCGGTTTTGTAGCTCTCCACCCCGGCAAGGAAAACCCGTAGGAAAGTTAAACCTACAGCACCCGCAATTAACGACCAGAAGATAAGAAGCCGCGTTGCACGCGTCACATGATGAATCACTGATGTTTAGTCTCTTATAGCAAGACGACGTCGTATTGTTCCTGATTATATTGTGTTTCGGCCCTGAACTTGATGGAAACCCGCAAGAAAGATTCCAATTCGGCCAGCATATCCGCTTCTTCATCCAAAAGCCTTTCCACCACGTCATTGGAAGCCAGGACCAGGATCTGCTGAACGTTGTATTGCCTGACTTCGCGAATGATCTCCCGAAAAATCTCCAGACAAATGGTTTCGGCGGTTTTTAACACTCCACGACCTCCGCAAGCCTTACAGGGCTCACAGAGGATATGTTCCAGACTTTCCCGAGTCCGTTTACGGGTCATTTCAACCAACCCCAAAGTCGACACCTCGGTGATTTTGGTTTTAGCATGATCTTTATCAAGATTTCGTTGCAACGCGTTTAGCACTTGCCTTTTATGCTCATCGCTTTGCATATCGATAAAATCGATAATAATGATCCCACCCAGATTACGTAATCTCAATTGTCTGGAGATCGTCTGAGCCGCTTCCAAATTGGTCTTAAAAATAGTTTCTTCCAGATTTTTGCCACCGACATATCCGCCGGTATTGACGTCCACCGTTGTCATCGCTTCGGTCTGATCGAACACCAAGTGTCCGCCCGATTTCAGTTTTACCTTTCTTTCCAGGGCCTTGGTAATTTCGTCTTCGACGTTATAAATGTCAAAAACAGGCCTCTCTCCGGAATAGTGTTCAATTACCGGGACAATTTCCGGCACAAATACCTCAGCAAACTCACGTAATTTTAGATA